>JACRFY010000285.1 GCA_016212565.1 Magnetospirillum sp.
GAGAATTGTATACAATTGGTCCCCGGCGGCCCGACGGCGGACGCGGCCCTTCAGTGCCGCCGGAAGATCCAGCCGCTTCGCCGGCAGCACCGTAAGGGTGATCTTGGGGAACAGGCGGCGCCGCACCTTGCCCTTGAGGTAGGAGGCAAAGCTGTACTGCGCCCCCTCGATGTGGACCGGCACGATGTCGGCTCCGGCCTTGTCGGCGATCAGCCCCGGCCCGTCATAGACTTTCATCAGCGCCCCGGTGACGGTAATCCGGCCTTCGGGAAAGATCACCACGTGCCGCCCCTGCTCCACCGCCCGTGCCAACGACTTGATGGCCAGGGGATTGCTCGGATCGAGCGGAAAGGCATCGATGATTTTCAGGAACGGGGCTACCCACCACCATTGCGCCACTTGGGTGTTGACGGCGAACGTCGGCCGTCCGGGCAAGAACACCGCCAGCAACACGGCGTCGAGCAGGCTGACATGATTGGCGACGATCAGGACTCGTTCGCCGGTGGCCGCGATATTCTCCAGTCCCTTGACATCGACCCGGAATGCGAGGCGCAACAGGCGCGACAGTAGAATCTTCAACGTCGTCTCCGGCAGAAGACCGCAGATGACGATAGCGACGATGGCGTTGGCGACCGCCATCAACAGGAAAACACCGGTCACCGCCACTCCCACGGCCAGCAACAGCGCCGTGACGACGGCACCGAGGGTCATGAACAGTGCGTTGAGCACGTTGTTGGCTGCGATGGTGCGGGCCCGGCGACTCTCGTCGGCACGGGCCTGGAGAATGGCGTAGAGAGGCACGGCGTAGATGCCGCCGCTCACCGACACCAGCAGCAAGTCGGCGATGATGCGCCAATTGTCAATGCGGGAGAGAAACTCCGGCAGCCCGACCACCATCCCGCCGGCGATGTCGACGCCTTCGGCGACCACCGCGAGGTCGAACGAGAAGACGGTAATCGCCAACGCCGCCAACGGCACCGGGGCGGCGCTGATTTCGCCCTTCAACAGCTTCGAGCACAACAGCGATCCCAGGCCGATTCCCAACGAAAATAACGTGAGAAAGAACGTCACCACCTGGTTGTCGGCTCCCAACACGTCCTTGGTGAATGCCGGGAATTGCGAAAGATAGGTGGCTCCGACCAGCCAGAACCACGAGATACCGAGGATGGCGAGGAAAACGTCGCGGCGTTCGCGGGCGGAACAGACGATGGCGATGGTTTCCCGCCAAACATTGAAGCTGATCTCAAGTGACGGGGACGCGACCCGGGCGTGTGGAATGGCACGCGAAGCGGCCAATCCGGCACCGGCCAGGGCCACCACCAGCCCCGCCACCCACAGGGTTCCATCGGGGCTCAACACCAACAGGCCTCCGGCGATGGTGCCGAGCAGAATGGCGAGGAAGGTGCCTCCCTCGATCAACGCATTGCCGCCGATCAGATCGTCCTCGGAAAGGTGATCGGGGAGAATGGCGTATTTCAACGGACCGAAGAAGGTGGCTTGAGTGCCGAGCAGGAACAACACGAACAGCAGGAACCAGGGACTCAAAGTGATGAACCCCACCGCCGCCAGGAGCATCAACGCAACTTCGGCCACCTTGACGACGCGGATCATCGCCGATTTCTCATATCGATCAGCCAATTGTCCCGCCGTGGCCGAGAATAAGAAGAATGGTAGGATGAACGATGCTGCGGCCAAAGTGCCCATCACTGCCGGCTTGATCCCCGCCCCTTCGCCCAATTGATAGACAACGAGAATCACCAGCGCGTTCTTGAACACGTTGTCGTTCGCCGCGCCGAGAAACTGGGTGAGGAACAGCGGCCCGAATTTGCGGCTCTTCAACAATGCGAGCGGCGAATGGACAGTCATGAAAACTCCTCTCCAGTCAGGGCATCCGCACCACCGCCCGGCAGGCGGCGGCAAGGTATGGGACCAGTTCTCCCATGGGGGCGGCGATGCGACCATAGGCCTTGAAGGTAGCGGTTTGCAGGACGATTCCCATGACCATCGCCGTGACGACATCGATGTCGCGGGAGGGAATTTCCCCCGCCGCCATCGCCTCGGCCACGACCGCCCGCACCGCCGCCACCGGGCTGGGACGATCGGGGCCAATGCGGTCGAGTTGCCCATGCTGGACCAACAACAGGAAGGCGAACAGGATCGGATCATGGTCATGAAGACGACAGAAGGTGTCGACCATTGCCGTCAGTCGTCCGTCGATGCCGACTGTTGTGTCCGCGACGGCCTGCAACTGTTCCGCCAGCGTTTCATAGTGGGTGACGAACAACGCCCGGACCAGATCGTCCTTGCCGGCGTGATGCCGATAGAGCGCTCCCTCGGCGACACCAGCCTTGGCAGCGATGTCGCGGATGGTGGTCTCGCGGACACCTTGGCCGACGAACAGCTCCAGTGCGGCCCGCTCGATGCGGTCCCGGGTGGCGGAGGAATTGCGCATGAGAAACGATGGCAGTGAGTGAATGGTCATTCACATTATGGCGACGAGCGATGCGAGTCAAGTGTGCTGCCGATATCGGTGTCGAACGGGAGCCACCGAGACGCTTCGTGTAGTCATCCGCAGTCACTTGCGTTATGGATCTCTGGCCAGTCTCACTTGGCTCGCGGTGATTGATGAACGACCCACGTCTTTTGTGGCAGAAAGCCAAGGACCATCTCGACAAAAAGCGTCCCCGGGCGGCTCTGCCGCTGCTGATGCGCTTGGCGGAAGCCGTCCAAGGCGATCCGGCGGTTCATTTCAATCTCGGTTGCTGTTGCCTGGAGGTCGGTCGCTACGACGACGCGGTCTCTTCGTTCGGCAAGACAGTGCGTTTGGCACCGGCATTTCCCAGTGCCTATCGCATGCTTGGCCGCGCCCTGCTCAGAGCCGGTCAATCCAACCAGGCCGAGCCGGCATTTGCGGCAGCCCTCGCCCAGGCGCCCGGCGACGAGACGGCACGGATTCATTTGGCCCGCCTCCTGGCGGCGCGAGGAAAGGACGACGATGCGGCACGGTTGCTGAACGACAGTGCGGTCTGTTCCGAGCCGGTGGGGGTGCTGCTGGCCGAAGTGCTGATCAAGGCCGAGCGTCCGCTTGAGGCGCTCGGCGCTTTGGACCGCCTGGGCGATGCCCCCACGGGAACCGTGCTTCGCGCCCACGCAGAAATGGCAGCAGGCCATACCGAGGCCGCGGCGACACTCTTCCGTCACCTCGCGACCAGGGCTCCGAATGACACGGCTGCCGGGTCTGCCGCGCTGATGGCCGACCTCTATCTGGACAATCTGAGCGCTGAAGACGTTGCTGCGCGGCATCTTGCCTGGGGACGGCGAATCGCCGGGCAGGTCAAGCCCATGCGGTCGAAAGCGCCCCGTCCTCGATCCGGCCGGCGGCTGCGCATCGGCTACCTGTCGCCGGATTTCTGCTATCACGCCGTCGCCAAATTCTTCGTCCCTATCGTCACCGACCATGACCGGACGGCGTTCGAAATTTTCTGCTATGCCAATGTGGCCAAACCCGACGACATGACCCACCATATCGAAGGCTTGGCGGATCATTGGCTACCGGTCGCCGACCTGTCCGACGATGACGTGGCCCGCCGGATCGCTCGCGACGAAATCGACATACTCATCGATCTCGCCGGTCACTCGGCAGGAAATCGATTGCCGGTGTTCGCACGCAAGCCGGCGCCCGTGCAGGTCGCCTGGTTGGGATACCCGGCCACCACCGGGCTGACGGCAATCGACTACCAAATTGCCGATTCGGTCGTCCTCCCCCCCCACGAAGACCCTTGCCAGCGGAGAAGCGAACGCCCGTTGCGGCTGCCAAGCGGCTTCCACCGCTTTCATCCCCTCGGCCAGATCGACCCCGGTGTCGACCGTCCCGCCGACCGGCCCTTCACCTTCGCATCATTCAACGCCCTGTCGAAAATTAGCCCAACGACCGTCAGGTTGTGGTCAAGGGCTCTCCATGCGATCCCGGAGAGCCAAATGCTGATCAAGCGCAAGGCCTTGGCCGATTCGGCCTTGCAGCAGGAGATCCGGGCGCGCTTCCATGCCGAGGGCATCGACGGCGCCCGAGTGGTGTTTGCCAGCAGCATCGCCTCCAATAACGATCACCTCGCCCACTATCGCGCTGCCGACGTGGTGCTGGATTGCGTGCCCTATAACGGCACGACGACTACCTGCGACGCCCTGTGGATGGGCATCCCGGTGGTCACGCTGCTCGGTGACCGCCATTGTTGCCGCATGAGTGCCAGCCTGCTGACGCAAATCGGCGCAAGCGAATGGATCGCCCGGGATGAGGGAGAGTTCATCGCGATTGTCCGTCGGCTCGCCGCCACGGGCCGCAGGACGGCAGAGGGGGCTCACGCCCTACGCACCCGCTTTCTTGCGTCGTCTCTTGGTTCGGGCACCGATATCGTGCGCAATCTCGAAACGGCCCTCATCGGGATCTGGGAGGAAAAATTCCGCTAGGAAAAAGCCGAATGCGTAGGGTCACCCTCCCGGTTGGGCTTGGCGCTCCTGCAATCCCCATCGACGCAGGGGTTTATCCCGTCCCGGAATCCCTCTAACATCACTGCCCCACCGAAGGGACGAGAACCGATGACCGGTTTCATCCGCGTGCGTGGCGCGCGCGAGCACAATTTAAAGAACGTCGACATCGACATCCCCCGCGACCGTCTGGTGGTAATCACCGGGCTTTCCGGATCGGGCAAGTCGTCGCTGGCCTTCGACACCATCTATGCCGAGGGGCAGCGGCGCTACGTCGAATCGCTATCGGCCTATGCCCGTCAATTCCTGGAATTGATGTCCAAGCCGGATGTCGAGAGCATCGAAGGCTTGTCGCCGGCGATCTCGATCGAGCAGAAGACGACATCGAAGAATCCGCGCTCGACCGTCGGCACGGTGACCGAAATTTACGACTACATGCGCCTGCTGTGGGCGCGGGTCGGCATTCCCCACTCCCCTGCCACCGGTTTGCCGATCGAAAGCCAAACCGTCAGCCAAATGGTCGACCGCGTCGCCGAGATGCCAGAGGGGACGCGTCTCTACCTGCTGGCGCCCACCGTGCGCGGCCGCAAGGGCGAATATCGCAAAGAGCTGCTGGAGCTGCAGAAGAAGGGGTTCCAGCGAGTCAAGATCGACGGCACCCTGCATGAGATCGATGCCGTTCCGGCGCTGGATAAGAAGAAGAAACACGACATCGAAGTGGTGGTCGACCGAATCGTCGTCCGCCCGGGGCTTGGCAATCGACTAGCCGATTCCATTGAGACGGCGCTGGGGCTTGCCGATGGTCTGTGCTTTGCCGAAAATGTCGATACGGGCGAGCGCACGGTCTTTTCGTCGAAGTTCGCCTGCCCGGTCTCCGGCTTCACCATCGAGGAAATCGAACCTCGGCTGTTCTCGTTCAACAACCCGTTCGGCGCCTGCCCGACCTGCGATGGCCTGGGCGTGAAGTTGTATTTCGACCCCGCGCTGGTGGTTCCCGACGAGGACCTGTCGCTACGCGACGGTGCCATCGCACCCTGGGCCGGCTCAACCTCGCAATATTATCACCAGACCCTGGAGGGACTGGCTGCCCACTATCATTTCGACCTCTACACCCCCTGGCGCCGGCTGCCGGAAAAGGTGCGCAGCGTCATCCTCTACGGTTCCGAGAACGAGACTGTCCGGATCCGCTACGAAGACGGCTTCCGCGGCTATGCCACCGAAAAGCCGTTCGAAGGCGTCATCGGCAACATGATGCGCCGCTACCGTGAGACCGATTCCGCTTGGGTGCGCGAGGAATTGGGCCGCTTCCAAACCACCGCCCCGTGCGAAACCTGCCGCGGCGCCCGCCTGAAGCCGGA
>JACRFY010000277.1 GCA_016212565.1 Magnetospirillum sp.
ATCACCGGCCCCTTGGGCATCGCCGCGCCGCCGCGGAACTCGTAGCGCAGGCCGCAGACCGCGCCCAGAAGCACCAGGGCGCCGCGCACCCACAACCGCGCGAACGGCACCATCACCCGGCGCGGCAGCAGCAGCAGCGGCAGGTAGAGCAGCGTCAGCACCGCGGTCCACAGTTGGAAAAGGACGAAGAACAGAACGGAGCGGGCGGCAGTCACGGCGATTGGGTCCTCGGCAGCAACCAGTGGCGGGCGATGGCGGCAAGGTACTTGGAATATTCGGTGGCGAAAAGCGCCGCGGTGCCCGGCCAGCGCCACCACTGCCGGCTCTTCACCGCATCGGGAAACACCGGATGGGGGATGATGGTGGCGTGGGGCAGGGCGCGGCGGAATTCCAGCAGGCTGCGCGGCATGTGGTAGCCGGCGGTGACCAGGCGCAGCGAGCCGAGACGGGCCTTGGCCATGAAGGCGGCGGTCTCGGCGGCATTGCCGACCGTGTCGTCGGCGGCGTAGCCGAGTTCGATCACCGTCTCGACCTCCGGCAGCGCGACATGGGACTGACGCAGCAGATCGTGAACCTCGACGCCGCGGTGGACGCCGGAGATGAACAGGCGGTCGGCCAGCCTGGCTTCGAGCAGGACCAGGCCGGTGGTTACCCGCTCGCTGCCGCCGGTCAGCACCACGATGGCGTCGGTGCGGGTATCGAGATCGGGGGCGGCATCGGCAACGAGCGCGGCAAACCACACCAGCCCGCCGGCCCAGGCCAGCACTACGCCGGCCAGGACGCCCAGCAGGCCGGCGGCGATCCGGCGCAGCGCGGCCCGGCGGCTGGCCCGGCGGCCGCTCATGGCATCCGCGCCAACGAGCCGTGCACGGTCACCCGTGCCGCCAGCATGGCCACCACCGCAGCCACCGCCGGCAGGGTGCCGATCACCACGAAGGCGGTGAAGGGCAGGGTCAGTTGCGGCACGAACCCGCCCTCGACGCGGCGCGCCGCCCAGCCGATGGCGGTCAGCGCCGGCACCGCCATGCCCAACCCGATCAACCCGCCGCCGAAGCCGAGCGAAAAGGCGCGGTCGGCGAACTGGCGGGCGATGTAGTCGTCGTGGGCGCCGATCAGGTGCAGCACCTCGATCACCCCGTGATGCACCGACATGCCGGTGCGGGTGGCGTAGATCACCGCCAGCGAGGTGACGGCGCCGATCAGGCCGACGATGGCCAGCGCCAGCCACTGGATGGTCCGCGACAGGTTGATCAGCCGCGACAGCCACACCCGGTGATCGTCGATGGTCGCCCCCGGCACCGCCTTGGTCAGGCGCTCGGACACCGCGGCAAGGTCGATGCGGGCATCGGAATCGACGGTGACGTCGATCAGCCGGGGCAGCGGCAGGTCCTGGACCACCTCGGTCGAGCCCAGCCATGGCTCCAGCAGCGCCAGGGTCTGCTGCTTGTCGAGCGGGCGCACCGCCAGGATCCCCGGGGTACGGCGCATCACCTCGGCGGCGGCCTTGACGCGGTCTTCGGTCAGCGCCTCGCCGCCATCGCCGGTCACCGGGGTCACCTGCACCGTCAGGGTGCCGGCGACGTCGCGATCCCAGCGGTCGATCATGCCGTTGAGCGCGAAGGCTCCGGCGATGGCCACCGCCGAGAGGAACACCATCAGCGCCACCAGCCACGGCAGGTAGCGGCTGGTCGCATCGCCGCGGAGCGGAAGGTCGGAGCGCCGGCCGAGCATCAGCTCACCTGCATCACGGTGCCGTGCTCGATATGGAGCCGCGGGTGGTGGGAGAAGCGCCCCACCAGCTGCTCGCTGTGGGTGGCGATGAGGATGGTGGTGCCCAGCTTGTTCAGTTCCTCGAAGAGATAGAGCAGGCGCATGGCGATGTGATCGTCGACGTTGCCGGTCGGTTCGTCGGCGAGCAGCAGGTCGGGCCGGCCGATCACCGCCCGGGCGATGGCGACGCGCTGCTTCTGGCCGCCCGACAGGGTCGGCGGCTTCGACTGCAACTGATCGGCCAGCCCCACCCACGACAGCAGCTCGGGAACGTGCTTTTGCACCTCGTTCTCCTTGACGCCCCGCACCCGCAGCGGCAGGGCGACGTTGTCGAGCGCCGACAGGTGATCGATGAGGCGGAAGTCCTGGAACACCACCCCGATGCGGCGCCGCAGCGCCGGCAACTCGTAGCGCTGGGTCTGGGCGATGTCGCGGTCGAACAGCATCACCCGCCCCCGCGTCGGGCGCAGGCCCAGATACATCAGCCGCAGCAGCGAGGATTTGCCGGCACCCGACGGTCCGGTCAGGAAGTGGAACGACCCGGCCGGCAAGGCAAAGCTGACGTCCTGCAGCACTTCGGGCCCCAGTCCGTAGCGCAGTCCGACGTTGTCGAACCGGATGATGTTTTCCCCACGGGGCCGATTGCGCACCACTCCACCTCCCGAGCGGCCGGAGGATGACATGGGCGGGCGAGGCTCGTCCAGCGCGCGCTTGTGTTGGCATGGGGATACGCCTATAACGAAGATCGTTCACGGAAAGCCCCCTTCGTCCATGCTGATCAGCTGCCCGTCCTGTGCAACGTCCTTCTCCGTCCCCGACAAGGCGCTGGGCGCCAAGGGACGAACGCTGAAGTGTGCCAAGTGCGGCGACAAGTGGTTCCAGGCCGCCCCCGGTGCGGGCGAGGGGTTCGGCCTCGACGAGAGTTCCTTTCCGCCGCCGCCCCGCCCGCAGCCGCAACCCCAGCCGCAGCCGCGCCGCCCCGATCCGCCCCCCCAGCCGGCCCCGCCGCCGCGGGCGCCGGCCGGCGGAAGCGACGACGGCTTCGGCGCCGGCAACGACTTCGGCAACCTGGCGCGGCTGGCCTCGCAGATCGGCGTCGGCGCCCCGCCGCCGCCGAAGGTTCCCGCCGACTTCGATTTCGACCTCGACGAACCGCCGCTGCCCGATTTCGGCGGCCGCGGCATGCGCGACAGCGGCCGCCGCGGCGAACTCGATCTCGGCGAGGGCTCGCCGCCGCAGCCGATTCCCGACGTTTTCGCCTCGCCCGGCGAACGCAGCCGCGGCGGCACCGGCGGGTTGTGGCTGCTGCTGCTGCTGCTGCTGATCGGCGCCGCCTTCGGCAGCGCCTTCTATTTCCAGGACCGGGTGGTGGCGCTGTGGCCGCCGGCCCACGACATCCTCACCGATTTCGGCCTGCGGCGCGAGGCGCCGGGCGCCGGCCTCGAACTCCGCCAGGGCGGTCCGCCGGAGCGGATGGTCAGCAACGATACCGACGTGCTGATCATGCGCGGCATCATCGCCAACGTCTCCGACCGGACGCGGGCGGTGCCGACCATGCGGGTGGTGCTGTTCGACAAGGACAAGAACGTGGTTCAGGACAAACTGGACCAGCCGCCGGTGACCTCGCTGGAGCCCGGCGGAACCGCCAGCTTCCGCATCATCATCCCGCGGCCGGATCCCAACGCGGTCGAGGTCCATGTGGTCTTCGTCGACCCCAACGCACCGGCGGCCGCGACCAAGTAGCCCTTTTATTCCGCCGCGGTGGACCTACACCTCCACGCGTGCGCCCATGGGGCTCCGATCAGGGGGAAGGATGTGATGATGATGGACTGGCTCGCCGATCCCAATATCTGGATCAGCCTGCTGACGCTGTCGGCGCTGGAGATCGTTCTCGGCATCGACAATCTGGTGTTCCTGGCTATCCTCGCCGACCGCCTGCCGCCGGCCCAGCGGCCGCTGGCGCGGCGCCTGGGCCTGGGCTTCGCCTTGGGCACCCGGCTGTTGCTGCTGGCCTCGCTGGCGTGGATCATCGGCCTGATCGAGCCGGTCTTCACCATCCTCGGCCACGCGGTGAGCTGGCGCGACATCATCCTGATTGCCGGCGGCATGTTCCTGCTCGCCAAGGGCACCCATGAAATTCACGGCTCGCTGGAGGGCGAGGAGGACGAGAGCGCCCCCGGCGGCGCCGGCAAGGCGGGGGCCGGCTTTGTCGCCACCATCGTCCAGATCGGCATCCTCGACATCGTCTTCTCGCTCGATTCGGTGATCACCGCGGTGGGCATGGCCGGCGAGCTGTGGGTGATGGCGGCGGCGGTGGTGATCGCGGTGCTGCTGATGCTGGTCGCCTCGGGCCCGCTCTCGGCCTTCGTGTCCAAGCATCCGACGGTGAAGATGCTGGCGCTGTCGTTCCTGCTGCTGGTCGGCACCAGCCTGATCGCCGACGGCCTCGGCTTCCACATTCCCAAGGGCTACCTGTACTTCGCCATGGGCTTCTCGGTCCTGGTCGAAGCCCTCAACCTCGCCGCCCGCGGCCGGCGCAAGCCGGTGCGGCTGCGCCACCCGGTGCCGTAGGGGAAATCCCTCGCCAGGCGCGGCCCTCGACGGCCGCCACCGCGGCTGAGAGGACGTCGTGCCCGTGCCCTCACGCCCGTCATTCCCACGAAAGTGGGAATCCCTGCGTCAGGCCGCTGCGCGCATAGGCGCTGCCTTAGGGTCGGACTGGCCGTCCTCCGCTCATCGTCATCCCGGCCGGAGCGGAGCGTAGAGCCGGGATCCATCGTCGTGCACCACCATGGATCCTGGGTCGCGCTGCGCTTGCCCGGGATGACGCTCGCTTAAGTCAGCGCCTCTGCGCCGGCGCGGCGATGACGGGGCCGCTCACCGCCCGAACAGGCTGTTGATCAGCCCCTCCAGCAGCCCGATGCCCTCCTGCGCCGCCTGGCCGAGGCCGCCCGCGGTGCCCTCGATGCCCTGGGCGGCAATCCCCGCCTCGGGTTCCGGAACGGTGAGCGGCCGCGGCGGCAGGCCGCGGTGGGCGGAGAGCATCACCGTCTTCCACAGCTGGGCCGGCAGGCCGCCGCCGGTGACCTTCTTCATCTCGTTGCGCTGGTCGTCGTTGCCCAGCCACACCCCGCCGACGTAATCGGCGGTGAAGCCCATGAACCAGGCGTCGCGGTAGTCCTGGGTGGTGCCGGTCTTGCCCGCCGCCGGGCGGTCCAGGCGGGCGGCCTTGCCGGTGCCCTCGGTCAGCACCGCACTCATCAGCTCGTGCATGCGCTCGAGGGCCTGCGGCGAGATGATGCGGCCGAAGCCCTCGCCCTGGCGGCGCCACAGCACCGTGCCCTGGGCGTCGCTGACCTCCTCGATGCCGAAGGCGGCGATGCCGTTGCCGCCATTGGCGAAGGGGGCATAGGCGGCGGTCAGTTCCAGCAGCGTCACTTCCGAGGTGCCGAGCGCGATCGAGGCGTCGTGGCGCAGGTCGGAGCCGATGCCCATGCGATGGGCGGTGTTGATCACCCGTCCGGCGCCCACCTCGTCGACCAGACGGACGGCGATGGTGTTGGTCGACTGGGCGAAGGCGTGATGGAGGGTCATCCGCCCCTCGAACTTGCCGTTGTAATTGTGCGGCGACCAGTTGCCCAGCTTGATCGGCGCGTCCTCCATGGTGTCGGCCGGCGCGAAGCCCCGCTCCATGGCGGTCAGGTAGACGAACGGCTTGAAGCTGGAGCCGGGCTGGCGGGTGGCCTGGGTGGCGCGGTTGAACTGGCTGTCGTCGTAGTCCTTGCCGCCGATCAGGGCGCGGACGGCACCGTCGGGGCTCATCACCACCACCGCCCCCTGCGAGACGTTGGACTTGCCGCCCTCGCGGTCGAGCAGCGCCTTCAACTCGGCCTCGGCGCGGCGTTGCAGGCCGAGGTCGAGGGTGGTGCGCACCACCACGTCGCGGCCGAGGACGTCGCCGATCTCGGCCAACTGGCCGACGATCCAGTCGGCGAAGTAGCGGCCGGCCGGCATCGGCCGGCGCACCAGCTCGGCGGCCCCTTGCAGGGCGGCGAAATCGGCGGCGCGCTGGTCGATGGCGCCGGCGGCGACCATGTTCTGCAACACCTGGACGGTGCGCTGGTGGCTGGCCTGGGGATCGTTGAGCGGGCTGTAGCGGCTGGGCGCCTTCAGCAGGCCGGCGATCAGCGCCGCCTCGTAAAGGCCGACCCGCCGCGCCGACTTCTCGAAATAGCGCTTGGCCGCGGCATCGACGCCGAAGGTGCCGGAGCCGAGATAGACCCGGTTGAGGTAGAGGGTGAGGATCTGCTCCTTGGTGAAGCGCTTCTCCAGCCACAGGGCCATCAGCACTTCCTGGACCTTGCGCTTCAAGGTGCGGTCGGGCTTGAGGAACAGGTTCTTGGCCAATTGCTGGGTGATGGTCGAGCCGCCCTGGACCAGCCGCCCGGCCTTGAGGTTGGAGACGACGGCGCGCAGCAGGCCGACCGGATCGATGCCCAGGTGGGAGTAGAAGCGGCGGTCCTCGGTGGCGAGCACCGCCTGGGCCAAGACGGGAGCGATCTGGGCCAGTTCCAGGTTCTCGCCGTAGATGTCGCCATAGGCGGCGAAGGTGTCGCCCTCGACCGAGAGGAAGGTGACGCTGGGACGGCGAACGGCGGCGGTCACCTGGTCGATGTCGGGCAGATCGACGGCATAATAGGCGATCACGCCGGCGACGCCGATGCCCACCCAGATCAGCGCCGTCAGCGCCCAGGATATCAGCCGTTTCCACCACACCGCCTTGCGCGGCGCGGTGTGGGGGGCGTTGCCGCGGGGCGGCTGGCGGGCGGGCTGGGGCTGGCTGGCGTTCGTCATGGGGCGTTCTACCATAGGGGGCGGCGGTCGTGAAACTGGCAACGCCGTGACAATGGATGTAGACTGCGCGCCGATTCCGGAGGTCGACAAGGCATGCACACCCTGGCCGTCACCCTTTCCACCGATCTGAAGGACCGCCTCGACGCCCTGGCGGTGGAAACCGGGCAATCGGTGGAGACCTGCCTGCGACTGGCGGTGTTCGAATTCGTCGAGACCTGGGAGCGCCACCTCAGCGACGTCCACCAGATCGACGAGCACGAAGCGCGCGCGGTGCTCAAGGCGGTCAACGAGTAGGCCTTATTTCCCGCATTCCAAACCCAACGACGTTCGTCATGCCCGGACTTGATCCGGGCATCCACGCGGATCCGCCTAACCAATCGTTCTCATGGCGAACCTGCGGAGGCACGTGGATAGCCGGGTCAAGCCCGGCCATGACGAAATAGGGATTTGGCGGCCGCAGCCAAATTTCTCAAAGGTCCCGCAAGCAGGCGAGGGTTCGCTCCTCACCCGCATTTCGAATAGCCGCAGCCGGTGCAGGTGTCGCAGCCTTCCGAGCGGAGCAGCGCCGCCTGACCGCATTTCGGGCATTGGCGCAGGCCCGAGCCGGGCAGGTTGACCACCTTGCGCTGGTCGCGGGCCTCGGGCGGCTCGCGGGCCGCCTTGGGGTCGGGGACGAAGCCGATGTCGATCATGTGGCGCTCGATGACCTCGCCGATCGCCGCCAGCAGCGAGGGCACGTAGCGGCCGTTGACCCATTGGCCGCCGCGGGGATCGAACACCGCCTTCAGCTCGTCGACGACGAAGGCGACGTTGCCGCCGCGGCGGAACACGGCGCTGATCATCCGCGTCAGGCCCACCGTCCAGGCGAAGTGGTCCATGTTCTTGGAGTTGATGAACACCTCGAACGGCCGCCGCTTGCCGTCGGCGATGACGTCGTTGATGGTGATGTAGATGGCGTGCTCGCTCTCCGGCCAACGCACCTTGTAGGTATTGCCGGGCAGGGCCTCGGGACGGTCGAGCGGGCGGGTCAGCGGAATCACCGCCCCGGCCTCGAAGGGATCGGTGTGGCGCGGCGCCGGACGGCCGAGCGGCAACACCTGCTGCTGGGCGTCGGCGGTCGCCGGCTTCTCCGGCGTCCTGACCTCGAGGACCGCGCCGGTGACGTCGTTGGGGCGGTAGGTGGTGCAGCCCTTGCAGCCCATCTCGTAGGCCTGGGCATAGACGTCCTTGAACGACTCGAAGGAGATGCTCTCGGGGACGTTGATGGTCTTGGAGATCGACGAATCGACGTATTTCTGCACCGCCGCCTGCATTATCACGTGATCGCCGGGGGCAAGGCGCTGGGCATCGACGAAGTAGTCGGGCAACGGCGCGTGCTCGCCCCTGGCGCGGCGATAGAGGCGATAGGCGTAGTCGGTGACCTCCTCCTCGCGGCGCGAGCCGTCGCGTTGCAGCACGCCGCGGGTGTAGGCGAAGCTGAACACCGGCTCCAGCCCCGACGAGACGTTGTCGGCGAACAGCGAGATGGTCCCGGTGGGGGCGATCGAGGTGATCAGGGCGTTGCGGATGCCGTGGGCGGCGATCTCGGCCCGCACGTCGGCATCCAGGCTGCGCACCGTCTCGCCGGCGAGGAACTTGTCGCGCTCGAACAGCGGGAAGGGGCCCTTCTCCTTGGCCAGTTCGACCGAGGCGAGATAGGCCTCGCGGCGCAGCGCCGCCATCCATTGCTCGGTGAGGCGAACCGCCTCCTTGCCGCCGTAGCGGGCCCGGCACAGGATCAGGGCGTCGGCCAGACCGGTGATGCCCAGGCCGATGCGCCGCTTGGACCTGGCTTCCTCCTCGTGCTGCGCCAAGGGATAGCGCGAGACCTCGACGACGTTGTCCATCATCCGCACCGCCACCCGGACGATGGCGCGCATGGCGTCGAGGTCGAGCGCCGCCCCCTCCTCGAACGGCGAGCTCACCAGCCGGGCGAGATTGATCGAGCCGAGCAGGCAGACGCCATAGGCCGGCAACGGCTGCTCGCCGCATGGATTGGTGGCGTGGATGTCCTCGCAGTACCACAGGTTGTTGAGCTTGTTGATCCGGTCGATGAAGATCACCCCCGGCTCGGCATAGGCGTAGGTGGCGCGCATGATCTTGTCCCACAGCTCGCGCGCCGGCATCGACTTGTAGACGGTGCCCTTGAAGACCAGTTCCCAGGCGCCGTCTTCCTTGACCGCCGCCATGAAGGCATCGCTGACCAGGACCGAGAGATTGAACATGCGCAGCCGGCCCGGCTCGCGCTTGGCGTCGATGAAGGCCTCGATATCGGGATGGTCGCAGCGCAGCGTCGCCATCATCGCCCCGCGCCGCGAGCCGGCGCTCATGATGGTGCGGCACATGGCGTCCCACACGTCCATGAACGACAGCGGCCCCGACGCGTCGGCGCCGACCCCCTTCACCGCCGCACCCTTGGGGCGCAGGGTCGAGAAGTCGTAGCCGATGCCGCCGCCCTGCTGCATGGTCAGCGCGGCTTCCTTGAGGTGCTCGAAGATTCCCGCCATGTCGTCGGGGATGTCGCCCATCACGAAGCAATTGAACAGCGTCACCCGCCGCGCACTGCCGGCGCCGGAGAGGATGCGGCCGGCGGGCAGGAAGCGGAAGTCGCTCATCGCCCCCCGGAAGCGCTCGGCCCAGCCGGCGGCATCGCGTTCGGGTGCGGCCAGGGCCGTCGCCACCCGGGCCCAGGTGTCGTCGATGGTCTTGTCCACAGGATCGCCGTCCTGGGTCTTCAGCCGATATTTCATGTCCCAGATCTGCTGGGAAATGGACGCCACCTGACTCATCGCCGACCCTCCGCCGCCGCCCCTCTGGCCGCGGCCGAACCGCGACTCTAGGCGCGTGGGCAAAGCCTCGTCAAGGGGGATGTTCCTTTTTTGTTTCCACAGACCAAGGCGTTGATTCGCAAGGCCCGATGCCGCTTATCCCCGCTTTTCCGCCCGGGGTAAGATCGGCACGGCGGAAACCGTCCACACGCTTATCCACAGGAGTGGGCCCGCGGCAGCCGATCTTCCCTCACAACCCATTGATATACAACGATTGTGCGGCTGCCCAATCTTTGCCCTGTCTTTCGGGGGTTGCTCTTGGCCGTTCGGTCATTTATAAAACTGGGGAGCCAAATCGGTTCTATCGATAACCTTAGAGGAGAACAGCCTTGCGCGACAGGCTCCTCCCGGCCTTGATGTTGGGACTCATGGCCGTGACCTCGCCGGCTCTCGCCGGTCCGCCCGTTCAGATTGCCGCCATCGGCGGCGACGAGGGCATGCAGACGGCAGCGGTGATGCCGGGCATCGGCCGCGAGGCCCGTGTTGCCCAGTTGCCCCGCCCGCTGTCGGCCAAGGATGCCGAGACTTACGCCCGCATCCTCAAGCTTCAGGCCGGTGGCCAGTGGGCCGCCGCCGAGCACGAGCTTCGCCTGGTCAAGGACGAGACGCTGAAGGGCCACGTGCTGGCGCGGCGCTATCTCGATTCCGCCTACAAGCCGCGCTTCCAGGACCTCAGGGCGTGGATGGCCGAGTTCGCCGACCTTCCCCAGGCCGAAGCGGTGTGGCGCATGGCCACCGCCAAGCCGATGAAGAACCTCGGCGCGGTCAAGCCGCCGGTGCGGGGCAGCTTGAAGGGGACCGGCATCGACACCGCCGACGACGGCGCCAACTGGGAATACGACGCCGCCACCACCGACGGCCAGACCCAGCGCATCAAGGCGCTGAAGCAGAAATTCCGCCAGGCGTTGCGCACGGACGAGACCGCGCAGGCGCTGGCGATGCTGACCGATGGCGATGGCGCGGCACTGGAGCCGCTGGATGTCGACGCCCTGAAGGTCATGCTGGCCGCCGACCATTTCGCCAGCGGCCGCGATGCCGAAACCGTGGCCTGGGCTTCCCAGGCGGCCGAGCGGTCCGGCGACGAGTTGCCGACCGCCCATTGGCTGGCCGGACTGGCCCATTGGCGCAGCGGCCATCCCGAGCTGGCCCGTCGCCATTTCGAGGAAGTGGGCAACAACGGCGGCGCTTCGAGCTGGATGGTGGCGGCGGGGGCCCTGTGGGCGGCGCGGGCCAATCTGGTCGCCGAGCGCCCCGAGATGGTCAACCACTGGCTGGAAGTCGCCGCCACCTATCCGCGGACCTTCTACGGTCTGCTGGCCCGCCACATGCTGGGCTACGAGACCGCGTATTCGTGGGAGAACCGCCCCTTCACCGAGACCGACGCCGACCAGTTGCTGCGCACGCCGGGCGGTCGCCGGGCGCTGGCGCTGCTGCAACTGGGCGAGCGCGACGCGGCCGAAGAAGAGCTGCGCAAGTTCTATCCCCGCGCCACCAAGGCCCTCAAGCAGTCGATGCTGGCCTTGGCCCAGGTGGGCGACATGCCGACTCTGGCCGTCCGCCTCGGCGCGATGGCGCCCGGCGCGCAGTCGGACGCCGCCGCCTTCCCGATTCCGACCTGGAACCCCAAGGGCGGCTGGGTGGTCGACAAGGCCCTGGTCTATGCCTTCGTGCGCCAGGAATCGTCGTTCAATCCCAAGGCGCGCAGCCGGGTCGGCGCAGCCGGGCTGATGCAGATCATGCCCAAGACGGCGACCTCGATCGCCGGCCGCGGCGCCCGGGAAAAGCTCAACGACCCCGAGTTCAACCTCGGCCTCGGCCAGCGCTACCTCGCCACCCTGCTCAACCAGGAGCCGGTCAGCGGCAACCTGTTCATGCTCGCCGCCGCCTACAACGCCGGCCCGGGCAACCTGACCAAGTGGCTGACCACCATTCGCCACAACGACGATCCGCTGCTGTTCATCGAGAGCATCCCGTCGCGGGAGACGCGGTCCTTCGTCGAGCGGGTGATGAGCAACTACTGGGTCTACACCAGCCGCATGGGCCAGTCGCTCTCCACCCTCGACCAACTCGCCGCCGGCGCGTGGCCGACCATGGACGGCGGCGAGATGAAGGCCAAGCTGCGCAAGATCTCGACCCGGTAAGCCGGGCAATCGGGGGAAGGGCCACAGTCCTTTGCAGTGTCCGTCATCCCCGCCTTCGCGGGGATGACGACCTTGTTTGCGGGACCGCATTCCTTCCCCCGATTGCCCTGGGGGGGGATGGGGCGTCCCTACCGCGGCGCCAGTCGCCCGGGGCGCAGGGCATCGACCACCTGGCGCACGGTGCGGGTCCACAGGCCACTGGCGGTGACCGGCACCACCCGGGCCTCGCACCGCCAGCCGGGGACGGAGAGCTCCGTCGCCTCTCCCAGGCCGTGGTCGGCGTCGCCACCGACCACCACCAGATCCGGCTGCCAGCGGCGGGCCAACGCGCCGATGCCGCGCGACGCCCCGGCGAACGACACCAGGGTGGCGGCCTCGGCGGCGCCGATCTGGCTGGCCAGGGTGCGCAGCTTGCGGGCGATCACCCTCTCCAGCCGCGCCTCCAGTTCCTGGGGGGTGTAGGGACAGAAATCGTCGGCCCCCAAATCCAGGCCCCAATCGGCGACGTGGCCGATGGCGAGGCGGACGTCGGGACCGGCGGCCATCTCCCACGCCCGGCGGGCGACCTCACGGCCCGAACGGCCCAGTTCGACCACGGCGAGAATGCGATGATAGCGGGGCATCACGCGGCTCCCTTCACCGGCAGGGCGCCGTCGTCATCCTCGAAGACCGGTTCCGGCTTGCCGCGCCGGGCGCATTCGACGAACACCGAGAGCCGGCAGGCGCGGCAGACCTCGCCGTCGAGACGGCGGTAGATGGTGCGCAGGGCCTGGGTCTTGGAGTCGAAGATGTTGGCGGCACCGATGTCCTCGATCTGGCCGCCCTTGCGCAGGACCTCGGCGACGGCCTCCTTGACCCGGATCAGGTACAGCCCGCCGCCGCGGGCGCGGAAGCGGCGCGCCATCTGCGCCAGGGCCTCGGCGCCGGCGATGTCGATGAAGTTGACCCCCGACATGACGACGATCAGGTGCTTGCGGTCGGGGGCCTCCTGCTCGTAGCCGCGCAGCGCCTCCTGGAGGAAGTTGACCGCCCCGAAGAACAGCGAGCCGTCGACGCGGATGATGCGCAGCTGCGGACATTCCGGCAAGGCGGGATCGGTGGTGAACTTGCGGCTGGAACTGTCGGGATCGGGCACCCGCACCAGGATGCGCGGCTGCGAGGTGCGGTTGAGGTACATCAGCAGCGACAGCACGACGCCGACGAAGATCGCCTGCTCCAGCTCGACCAGCAGGGTGGCGAGGAAGGTCGCCGCCAGCACCAGGGTCTCGGCGCGGCTGGTGCGGACGATCTGGGCGATGTGGTGGCGGTCGATCAGCCCCCAGGCGACCAGGAACAGCACCCCGGCCATGGCGGCGTTGGGCATGTAGGCGGCCAGCGGGGCGAGCAGCACCACCAGGACCATCAGGCCGGCTCCGGCGACCACCGCCGCCAGCGGAGTCTGGGCGCCGGCCTCGTAGTTGAGGCCGCTGCGGTTGAACGACCCGGTGGCGACGTAGCCGGAAAAGAAACTGCCGGCGATGTTCGACAGGCCTTGGCCGATGAACTCCTGGTTGCCGTCGATGTGCTGGCCGCTGCGCACCGCCAGGGCCCGCGAGATCGACAGCGCCTCGGTGAGGGCGAACAGGGTCACCGCTACCGCGGTCGAGGACAACGCCTTCCACACCGCGGGATCGAAGCTCGGCGCCGACAGCGGCGGCAGGCTCGACGGCAGGGCGCCGACGGTGGGGATTCCGGCGGCGAAGCCGGCATTGAAGGCCAGGGCCACCACGCTGCCGACCACAATGGCGACGATCATGTAGGGAATGCGGGGCAGGAAGCGGCGCACCGCGATGCCGGTCGCCAGCGTCGCCGCCCCCACCACCGCCACCGGCCAGTGGATGGCGCCGAGATGGGTGAACAGGTAGGCGAAAATGTCGATGAAGTGCGCGCCGCGCGGAATCTCCAGGCCGAAGAAGTTCTTGATCTGGTTGGCGGCGATCAGCACCCCGGCGCCGGCGGTGAAGCCGATCACCACCGAGTGGGAGATGAAATTGACGATCGAGCCCAGGCGGAACAGGCCCATGGTCAGCTCGGCCAGTCCGACCATGATCGCCAGGGTCAGCGCCAGGGTGACGTAGGACGCCGAGCCCGGCTCGGCCAGCGCCGACAGCGACGAGAACAGCACCAGCGACGCCGCGGTGGTCGGTCCCGAGACCAGATGCCACGACGAGCCGAACAGGGCGGCGACGATGGCCGGGATCATCCCGGCATAGAGACCGTATTCGGGCGGCATGCCGGCGATGGTGGCGAAGGCGACGCCTTGGGGCAAAACCACGATGGCCCCGGTCAGACCGGCCGACAGATCCGCCGACAGCGTTCGCCGGTTGACCATCGGCAGCCAGGACAGGAACGGCAGCAGCTTGGCAAGGCGGGTGGAACCGCGCGAAACGGCGATGGTCGACGACATGGGGCCTCCGGCAGATAACCAGGAGCGAATATGATGGCGGGTGGGCGCCGCCATCTATTGGGTAAGCTACATAGGCGACCGTTCGCTATTTGTTTCCGCGGCGTCGGTGTCGGGGCGGCGCCTCATCCCTCCCCCCATCATCCCTCGCCGTCGTACAGACAGGCCATGCGCACCAGCTCGGGGAGGTTCCGCGCCCCGGTCTTTTCCATGATGTGCGCCCGGTGCACCTCGACGGTGCGCGGACTGATGCCCAGGCGGTCGGCGACCACCTTGTTGGGATGGCCGGCGACCAGCAGCAGCATCACCTCGCGCTCGCGGCCGCTCAGGCCGCCCAGGCGCGCGCCGATGCTGGCGCCGCCGGGGCGGCCGATCTCGCCGGTCGGGATCGCCAGGGCGGCACGGATGCTGCCCAGCAGCACCTCGTCGCGGAACGGCTTCTCGATGAAGTCGACGGCGCCGGCCTTCAGGGCCGCCACCGCCATCGGCACGTCGGCATGGGCGGTGATGATGATCACCGGCAAGCGGATGCCGCGCAGCAGCAGCTCCTTCTGCAACTCGATCCCGGTCAGGCCGGGCATGCGCACGTCGGCGACGACGCAGCCGCTCCAGCCGGGTTGGACCACGGCGAGGAAGTCGAGCGCCGAGGCAAAGGTGCGGCAGCGGAAGCCGGCCACCTCAAGCAGGATGGCCAAGGACTCGCGGACGTCCTCGGCATCGTCGACGACATAGATGGGCGCGTCAGGCATCGACCACCGCCAGGGGAAGGGTGAAGTGGAAGGTGGCGCCGCCATGGGCGGCGTTTTCGGCCCACAGCCGGCTGTCGTGGGCCTCGACGATCGATTTGCTGATCGACAGGCCAAGACCCATGCCGGCCGGCTTGGTGGTGACGAACGGCTCGAACAGACGGGCCAGGACCTGGGGCGCAAGGCCGGGGCCGTTGTCGGTGACCGTCACCTCGACCACCCCGTCGACCGCCCGGCCCGAGACCAGGACGGTGGGATTGTCACCCCGCCCGGTCGCCGCCAGGGCCTGGACGGCATTGCGGGCCAGATTGACCAGCACCTGGACGATCTGGGTCTTGTCGACCATCACCGGCGGCAGTGCCCCGAGCCCCACCGCATGCAGGCCGATGCCGGCGGCATTGGCCTCGGCAGAGACCAGGCGCAGGGCATCCTCGACCATCTCGCGCAGGTCGTTGGCGGCCAGGCGCAGCTCGCCCTTGCGCATGAAGTCCCGCAGGCCATGGATGGTCTGGCCGACCCGCTCGATCTGATCGACGCTCTTGGCCATCACCGCACCGGCGCGGGCGAGGTCGGGCGACGGCGCCGCGATCAGGCGTTGCGCCGCCTGGGTATAGTTCATCGCCGCAGTCAGCGGCTGGTTGAGCTCGTGGGCCAGCGCCGAGGCCATTTCCCAGCCGACGTTGAGGCGCTGGAAATGGGCCAGTTCGGTCTGGCGGGCCAGCATGCGCGATTCCGACAGCCGGCGCTCGCTGACCATGGCGCCGAGCAGCAGGCTGGTCATCGCCAGCACGCCGAGGCGGATCTGCAACTCGATCACCGCCGGGTCGTGATGGCCGAACAGCCAGTCCGAGGCCAGCGGCGCGGCAAACAGCGCCCCCAGGGCGGTCGCCGCGCCGGGCTGGCCGTGGCGGGTGGCGATCCACGCCAGGGGCAGGAACAGCAGGTAGAAGAAATGGATCTCCTGGTTGACGAAGCGGCCGAACACCTCCCAGGCGAGGATGGCCAGCGCCGCCACCTGCAGCAGCGCCTCGATCGACGGCGTCAGGCGCACCGGCCCCCAGGCGCGCGGCAGGCCGCGGATCACCACCAGCGGCGCCACGGTGAGGATGGCCACCATATGGGCGAGGATCAGCCGGCCGGCCAATTCGACGGCCGGCCACAGGTCGAGGCCGGCGACGGCGGCGCGGGCGGCACCGATCAGCGCCGCGGCGGCAATCGTGGTGACGAACAGCAGGAAGATGGTGCGCAGGCGGCCGAGATCGGGACGCTCGACGCCATGGGGCCGCAACACCAGGGCGGCACCGGCGCAGGCCGCGGCTTCGGCGACGGCCCGCACCGACACCGCCCCCGGCCCGCTCCACAGCTCGCCGCCCAGCGCTCCGGCCAGCACCGGCGCGGCCAGCGCCGCCCAGCTCCAGCCGGGACCGAGGCGGGCGACCAGACCGAAACTGAGCGCCGCCGCCGCATTCCACGGCGCCACGTCGCCATGGGCCAGGGCGGCACCATCGGCCACAACATAGAGACAGAGGTAGCTCGCCAGCTTCACCGCCCGGCGCAACCACAGCTTGGACATGGGAGTCGACACCGCCCTCATCCCATCGATGGTAAGAGGCGGCGCATCAAAAGGGAAGCGGCGGCGGTGCCGGCCCCAAGGCGGGCTTGTCCTCGCCGCAGGTTGAGGCCAAACTCACGCCCGGCCGCCGTCATCCCCGGGAGTCCCATGCGCCCAGCCGTCGCGATCCTGCTTGCCGCCCTCGCCGCCTTCGCCGCGGACGCGCGGGCCGCGGGCCCCACCCATGGCATCGCCATGCAGCACGGCGGAGCCGTGGCAACAACGACGCATGGCATCGCCATGCACGGTGCGGTGGCCTACACGCCGGGCTTCAGGCATTTCGCCTACGTCAACCCCCAAGCCCCCAAAGGCGGCGAGCTGCGGCTGGCGGCGCCGGGGACCTTCGACAACCTCAATCCCTACATCGTCAAGGGCGTCGAGGCCGCCGGAGCCGGCCTGCCGTTCGAGACCCTGATGGCCGCCTCGGCCGACGAGCCGTTTTCGATGTACGGCCTGATCGCCGAGAGCGTCGAGACCCCGCCCGACCGCGCCTGGGCCGCCTTCACCCTGCGCAAGGAGGCGCGCTGGCACGACGGCACGCCGATCACCCCCGACGACGTGATCTTCTCCCTCGACATCCTCAAGACCAAGGGCGAGCCCAACTACCGCTTCTATTATGCCGCGGTGCTCAAGGCCGAGAAGACCGGCGAGCGGACGGTCAGGTTCACCTTCAAGCCCGGCGACAACCGCGAGCTGCCGCTGATCCTCGGCGAGATGCCGGTGCTGCCCAAGCACTACTGGCAGGGCCGCGACTTCGCCGCCACCACCCAGGAGCCGCCGCTGGGCTCGGGCCCCTACAGGATCGCCGGCTTCGAATCGGGGCGGTGGATCGCCTACGAGCGGGTCAAGGACTATTGGGGCGCGGCGCTGCCGGTGCGGGTCGGCTTCAACAATTTCGACCGCATCCGCTACGACTACTACCGCGATTCGACGGTGGCCCTGGAGGCGCTGAAGGCCGGCGAATACGACTTCCGCGAGGAGAACGAGTCGAAGAAGTGGGCCACCGCCTACGAGGACTGGGCGGCGCTGAAGACCGGCGCGGCGGTCAAGGAGCGGCTGGACAACCGGAACCCCGCCGGCATGCAGGCCTTCGCGATGAATCTGCGCCGGCCGCTGTTCGCCGACGTCCGCGTCCGCCGCGCCCTGGCCTACGCCTTCGATTTCGAATGGACCAACAAGACCCTGTTCTACGGCCAGTACCGGCGCAGCGAGAGCTTTTTCGCCAACTCGGAACTGGCCGCCGCCGGCTTGCCCTCGCCGGCCGAGCTGACGGTGCTGGAGCCGCTGCGCGCCCAGGTGCCGCCCGAGGTGTTCACCACCCCCTACCACGCCCCGGCCACCGAGGCCGACGGCAGCGTCCGCCCCAATCTGCGCCGGGCGATGGCGCTGTTGGAGGAGGCCGGGTGGCGGGTGGTCGACGGCAGGCTGGTCAAGGACGGCCTTCCGTTCCGCTTCGAGATCCTGCTCAACTCGCCGACCTTCGAGCGGGTGATGCTGCCCTTCGCCCGCAACCTGGCGCGGCTGGGCATCGAGGCCGCTGTCCGCACCGTCGATCCCACCCAATACGTCAACCGGGTGCGCGGCTTCGACTTCGACATGATCGTCCACAGTTGGGGCCAATCGCTGTCGCCGGGCAACGAGCAGGCGATGTACTGGTCCAGCGAAGCCGCCGACAGCCCCGGCAGCCGCAATGTGGTCGGAATCAAGAACCCGGCCGTCGACGCCCTGATCGCCGCGGTGATCGCCGCCCCCGACCGCGACTCCCTGGTGGCGCGGACCCGGGCGCTCGACCGCGTGCTGTTGTGGAACCACTACGTGATCCCGCAATGGCACATCGGCTACGACCGCGTCGCCTACTGGAACAAGTTCGGCCGCCCGGCAACGGTGCCGATGAAGGGCTATCAGTTGTTCGCCTGGTGGGCGAAACCGGCAGGGAGGGACTGAATCCGATGTTCGCCTATGCCGCCCGCCGCCTGGCCTTGATCCCGCTGACCCTGTTCGGGATCATGGCCATCAACTTCGTCATCGTCCAGTTCGCCCCCGGCGGCCCGGTCGAGCAGGTCCTGGCCCGCCTGGAAGGCAGCAATCCCGAAGCCGCCCAGCGGGTGTCGGGCGGCGGCGGCGAGACCCTCGCCCTGCGCCGGCCGCTCAACCGCGAGGGAACCACCGGCGCCTATCGCGGCGCCCAGGGGCTGGACCCCGCCTTCATCAAGGACATCGAAAAGCAGTTCGGCTTCGACCGCCCGGCCCACGAGCGGTTCTGGAAGATGCTGAAGAGCTATGCGGTGTTCGATTTCGGCACCAGCTTCTACCGCGACGTCTCGGTGGTCGGGCTGATCGTGGAAAAGATGCCGGTGTCGATCTCGCTGGGGCTGTGGAGCACGCTGATCATCTACCTCGTCTCGGTGCCGCTGGGCATCGCCAAGGCGCGGCGCGACGGCTCGGGCTTCGACGTCGCCAGTTCGTGGGCGGTGATCGTCGGCTATGCCGTCCCCGGCTTCCTGTTCGCCATCCTGCTGATCGTCGTCTTCGCCGGCGGCAAGTATTTCGCCTGGTTCCCGCTGCGCGGCCTGACCTCGCCCAACTGGGAGAGCCTGGGCACCGCCGCCAAGGTCGCCGACTATTTCTGGCACCTGACCCTGCCGGTGACGGCGCTGGTGATCGGCGGCTTCGCCGGCCTGACCATGCTGACCAAGAACTCGTTCCTCGAAGAGATCAACAAGCAGTACGTGGTGACGGCGCGGGCCAAGGGCCTGACCGAGAGCCGGGTGATGTACGGCCACGTGTTCCGCAACGCCATGCTGCTGATCGTCGCCGGCTTCCCCGCCGCCCTGGTGGGGATCCTGTTCACCGGCTCGATCCTGATCGAGATCATCTTCTCCCTCGACGGCATCGGCCTGCTCGGCTACGAGGCGGTGGTCAACCGCGACTATCCGGTGATGTTCGGCACGCTCTATATGTTCAGCCTGCTGGGGCTGGTGCTGAACCTGATCAGCGACCTCACCTACCACTTCGTCGATCCGCGGATCGATTTCGGCAAGCGGGAGGGGTGAGATGGGGGACATTGTTTATCATCCCGTCATGGCCGGGCTTGACCCGGCCATCCACGTGGCGCCGCGGCGCCTTCGGCCACCAGGCGAACAGGCATGGATGCCCGGGTCAAGCCCGGGCATGACGTGGAAGAGAAGCGTAAGGGACGGGAGAATATCCCCATGACCGCCCGCTTCTCGCCCCTGACCCGCCGCCGCTTCGCCGCCTTTCGCGCCAACCGCCGCGGCTGGGTGTCGCTGTGGCTGTTCCTGGCCCTGTTCGCCGTCACCCTGCTCGCCGAGGTGGTGGCCAACGACCGGCCGATTCTCGTCTCCTATCGGGGACAGCTGTATGTCCCGGTGGCCCGCGACTACCCCGAGACCACCTTCGGCGGCGACTTCCTCACCTATACCGACTACCGCGACCCCTACGTGGCGGGGAAGATCGCCGAGTCCGGCTGGGCGCTGTGGCCGCCGATCCGCTTCGACTATCAGGCCGTCGGCACCGACGTCAGCAAGACCCACCCGGCGGCGCCCTCGGCGGAGAACCCTCTCGGCACCGACGATCAGGGCCGCGACGTGGCGGCGCGGCTGATCTATGGCCTGAGGCTGTCGATCCTGTTCGGCCTCGCCCTGACCCTGGTGTCGAGCCTCGTCGGCGTCGGCGCCGGGGCGGTGCAGGGCTATTTCGGCGGCAGGATCGACCTGGTCGGCCAGCGCTTCCTGGAGATCTGGGGCGGGTTGCCGCATCTGCTGATCCTGATCATCGTCGCCTCGATCATCGCCCCGGGCTTCTGGACCCTGCTGCTGGTGCTGACCCTGTTCTCGTGGACCAGCCTGGTCGGCGTGGTCCGTGCCGAGTTCCTGCGCGCCCGCAACTTCGACTATGTCTGCGCCGCCAAGGCGCTGGGGATGGACGATTTCCGCGTCATGCGCCGTCATGTCCTGCCCAACGCCATGGTGGCGACGCTGACCTTCCTGCCCTTCATCCTCTCGTCGTCGATCGTCGCCCTGACCGCGCTCGACTTCCTCGGCCTCGGCCTGCCGCCGGGATCGCCGTCGCTGGGCGATCTGCTGCGCCAGGGCAAGGAGAACCTCCAGGCCCCGTGGCTGGGGTTGACCGGCTTCATCGTCGTCGCCCTGCTGCTGTCGCTGCTCGTCTTCGTCGGCGAGGCGGTGCGCGATGCCTTCGATCCGCGAAAGACCACGCCATGAGCCAAGCCAAACTGCTGGAGGTCACCGACCTCGCCGTCTCCTTCGGCCATGGCGCCGAGGAAGTGCAGGCGGTCAAAGGCGTCTCCTTCACCCTCGACAAGGGCGAGACCCTGGCCCTGGTCGGCGAATCGGGCTCGGGCAAGTCGGTGACGGCGCTGTCGGTGCTGCAACTGCTGCCCTATCCGCGCGCGCGGCACCCCAAGGGCAGCATCCGCCTCGGCGGCACCGAACTGGTCGGCGCCCCCGAGCCGACCCTGCGGGCCATGCGCGGCGACCGCATCGCCATGGTGTTCCAGGAGCCGATGACCTCGCTCAACCCGCTGCATTCCATCGAGCGCCAGGTGGCCGAGGTGCTGGACATCCACCAGGGCATGCGCGGTGCCGCGGCGCGGGCCCGGGTGATCGAGCTGCTGCATCTGGTCGGCATCCCCGAGGCGGAGAAGCGCCTCGCCGCCCTGCCGCACGAGCTGTCGGGCGGCCAGCGCCAGCGGGTGATGATCGCCATGGCGCTGGCCAACGAGCCCGACATCCTGATCGCCGACGAGCCGACCACCGCGCTCGACGTCACCATCCAGGCGCAGATCCTGAAATTGCTCAAGGAGTTGCAGGCGCGGCTGGGCATGGCGCTGCTGTTCATCACCCACGACCTGGGCATCGTGCGCAAGATGGCCGACCGCGTCTGCGTGATGTGCCAGGGCGAGATCGTCGAGACCGGGCCGGTCGCCACCGTGTTCTCGGCCCCCGCCCATCCCTACACCCAGCGCCTGCTCGCCGCCGAGCCCAAGGGCAAGCCCAACCGCCCCGCCGCCGACGCGCCGCTGGTGATGGAGGGCAAGGCCATCAAGGTGTGGTTCCCGGTCAAGGCCGGCCTGTTCCGCCACACCGTCAGCCACATCAAGGCCGTCGACGGCATCGACGTCGCCATCCGCCAGGGACACACCGTCGGCGTGGTCGGCGAATCGGGCTCGGGCAAGACCACCCTGGGCCTGGCGCTGCTGCGCCTGATCGGGTCCGAGGGCGCCATCGTCTTCGCCGGCACCGACATCGCCGGGATGAGCCCCGGCCGCCTGCGCCCGTTGCGCCGCGGCATGCAGATGGTGTTCCAGGACCCCTACGGCAGCCTCAGCCCGCGCCTGTCGGTGGGCGAGATCGTCGGCGAGGGCATCGAGGTTCACCGCCTCGCCGCCTCGCCCGCCGAGCGCCGGGCGATGATCACCGCCGCCCTGGTCGAGGTCGGCCTCGACCCCGACACCCAGGACCGCTATCCCCACGAATTCTCCGGCGGCCAGCGCCAGCGCATCGCCATCGCCCGCGCCCTGGTGCTCAAGCCGCGCTTCATCGTGCTGGACGAGCCGACCAGCGCGCTCGACGTCTCGGTGCAGGCGCAGATCGTCGACCTGCTGCGCGACATCCAGTCCCGCCACGGCATCGCCTATCTGTTCATCAGCCACGATCTGCGGGTGGTCCGCGCCCTGGCCGACGATCTGGTGGTGATGAAGGACGGCCGGGTGGTGGAAGCGGGGCGGGCGGATGCCTTGTTCGCTTCGCCGCAGACGGCGTATACGCGGGCGCTGATGGCGGCGGCGTTCGATTTGGATGTGGTGGGGTAGGGGCCGCGGCGCCCCTACAGCAGCATCCGCCCCTTGATATGCGCCAGCAGCCCGGCCGATCCGGCCTCGATCAGGTCGAGCACCCGCTCGAAGCCGCCGCCGGCGCCGTAATAGGGGTCGGGGACATCCTGCACCCCGGTGTGGGGGGCGAAGTCCAGGAACAGGTGCAGGCGCGCCTCGCGCCCCTTGGGGCACAACTGGGCCAGGCTGCGCTGATGGCCGCGGTCCATCGCCAGCACCAGGTCGAAGGCCTCGAAGTCGGCCGCCCGCACCTGGCGGGCGCGCAGGTCGTCCATGGCGATGCCGCGACGCCGTGCCGCGGCGCAGCTGCGCGCGTCGGGCGGGTCGCCGACGTGATAGCCGTGGGTGCCGGCGGAATCGACGCCGATCGCCGCCTCCAGGCCCTCGCGGGCGACCAGGGCGCGGAACACGCCCTCGGCGGTGGGGGAGCGGCAGATGTTGCCGGTGCAGACGAACAGGACCTTGATCATGGCGCTCGCATAGCCGCTTCCGGCCCGGTGCGCAAGCTGAACGACGCTACGCCGGCCAATCGACGATGTGATGATCGAGCGGCCCGGCGCGGTTCTCGGGTACCGCGCGACCGCGCACCGAAATGCCGGCGCGGTGCACGCTGTCGGGATCGCCGGAAACCAGCGGATGCCACCATGCCAGCGCCTTGCCCTCGGACAGCAGGCGATAGGCGCAGGTCGAGGGCAACCAGGCCAGCGTCCCCACCACCTCCGGCGTCAGCTGCACGCAGTCGGGGACGCGGCGGCGGCGGCCGACGTAGTCGCGGCACCGGCAGGTGCCGATGTTGAGCAGCTCGCAGGCGACGTTGGTGTAGCTGATGGTGCCGTCGTCCTCGTCCTCGAGCTTATGCAGGCAGCATCTTCCGCAGCCGTCGCATAAGGACTCCCACTCCGCCGCCGTCATCGCCGAAAGCGGCGTGGTGCGCCAGAAGGGCGCGCTGGTTGTGGGTTCGGATGAAGTCTCGGACATGGGGATAGATCTCTTCGCGCCAGCGCCGGCCGTTGAAGACGCCATAGTGACCGACCTTGGGCTGAAGATGATGCTTGCGCATGCCGTCGGGCAAGCCCGAACACAGCACATGGGCCGCCTGCGTCTGGCCGACGCCGGTAATGTCGTCCTTCTCGCCCTCGATGGTCATCAGCGCGGTGCGGCGAATCAGCGAGGGATCGACGGCGCGGCCGCGCACCGTCATCAGCCCGCGCGGCAGCAGGTGCTCCTGGAATACGGTGCGGATGGTCTCCAGGTAGTAATCCGCCGACAGGTCCATCACCGACAGGTACTCGTCGTAGAAGCGGCGGTGCTGTTCGGCCGAATCGCCGTCGCCGCGCACCATGTTCTGGAACAGGCCGACATGCTCGCCGACATGGCGTTCGAGGTTCATGCTCATGAACCCCTGCAATTGCAGGAATCCGGGGTAGACGCGGCGGCCGCGACCGGGATAGGCGACCGGCACCGAATGGATCACCGTCTGCTCGAACCACGCCAGCGAGCGCGAGGTCGCCACCTCGTTGACCTTGGTGGGATTGGCGCGGGTGTCGATGGGACCGCCCATCAGGATCAGCGAGGCCGGCTGGTGGGGATCGTCGTCGGCGGCCATCAGCGACGCCGCCGCCATCACCGGCACCGAGGGCTGGCACACCGCCAGAATATGGGTGGCCGGGCCGAGGACGTGCAGCGCCTCGATGATGTAGTCGACGTAGTCGTCGAGGCCGAAGCGGCCCTCGGACAACGGCACGTCGCGGGCGTCGTGCCAATCGGTGATGAACACCTCGTGGTCGGGCAGCAGGGTTTCGACGGTGCCGCGCAGCAGCGTCGCCCAGTGGCCCGACATCGGCGCCACCACCAGCAGCTTGGGGTCGTTGCGCGTGGCCAGCGGTCCGGTCATCTCGCGGCGGAAGTGGCGCAGGGTGCAGAACGGCTTGCTCCACACCTCCTGTTCGCGGACCGCCACCTCGATGCCGTCGATTCGCGTGGCGAGGAAGTCGAAGGACGGCTTCTTGTAGCGCCGGGTGGTGCGCTCGACCAGTTCGGCGCCGGCGGCGATGGTGCGGCCGAGACGGGTATAGGCGACCGGCACCCACGGGTGGCTGTAGATGGTCTGCATCGCCTCCGCGAACAGGCGCATGGGCGTGAACGCGGCATGCTGCATTTCGTGAATGTGATAGAGAACCATTCCTTCAACCCCTAGCGGTATGACCAATGGTGGTACTTTTGTTACCGATTGGCCCTTGAGAAAGCAATAACATTAAATTTTGCCCCCCGGTGCGATCAGCATCGGGCCTCCCAGGTTAAGCCCGGATGAACCTATTGTGCAATGCAGCAAAAAATCTCATCCACGAGGATGGGGCAGCGCCGCGGGGGTATCAGTTCACCGTGAAGCCGTGGCGGGCGAACACCCGTTTCGCCTCGGCGCCGGCAATGAAGGCGAGAAAGGCGCGGGCGGTCCGATTGTCCGGGCCGGCGACCAAGGCGGCGGGATAGACGATCGGCGCGTGCAGGGTGGCGGGGAACGTGGCGATCACCTTGACCGTCTTCGAGGCCGCCGCGTCGGTGGCGTAGACCACCCCCAGCGGCACCTCGCCGCGTTCGACCAGCGCCAAGGCGGCGCGGACGCTGTCGGCGCGGGCCAGCTTGGGGGCGATCTCCGTCCACTGCCCCAGGGCCTCGAAGGCCTGGCGGGCATATTTGCCGGCCGGCACGTGGTCGGGATCGCCGGTGGCGATGCGGCCGTCGCCGGCCAGCTTGGCCAGTGAGGTGGCGGGCGCGAGACGGACCGCCCCGAGCGCGGACTCGGCGGGAGCGATCAGCACCAGCGCATTGCCGAGGATGTCGACGCGGCTGCCGGCATCGATCCGCCCCCTGGCGGCCAGATAGTCCATCCAGTCCCGGTCGGCGGCGATGAACAGATGGGCCGGGGCCCCGTTCTCGATCTGCTTGGCCAGGGTCGAGGACGAGGCGTAGGAGGCTTTGACCTTGCCCAGGCCCTTGGCGGCGTAGGCCTCGGCCACCTCGGTGACGGCGTTGGTCAGCGAGGCGGCGGCGAAGACGGTGACCTCCTGGGCGCGCAGGCCGCCGAGAGGCATGACCGCGACGGCCAGCACGGCCAGGATGCGTTTGACGAGCATGGATCCCCCCATCGGGCAATGGCTATGCCCATAGGGATATTGTATCCGGTCAAATATAGCAACGACCAAAAGACGCACCCTCCCAGGGGGGGGGAGGGTGCTTTGCCGCCTTATACCAAGTCTCACTGATTGCTTATCCCGTTGCATCCGGTGGGCGCCGCTGGTGGTGGCGGAGGAGACGGATTCACCACCAAGACGCCAAGAAGGCACCAAGACACCAAGGGGGTGTGGCTTCGCTCGTGCCTTGGTGCCTTGGCGATGCCGCCGAAGGCGGCCTTGGTGCCTTGGTGGTGAACGTGTCGCAGGCACCCTGAAACAGCGGGATAAGCCATTCCCGCCGATCGTGACCGATCAGCGGCGCCCTCAGGCGCCGCGCGGCGC
>JACRFY010000035.1 GCA_016212565.1 Magnetospirillum sp.
CGCCGTCTGGCCCGACCGAGAGGCCATCATCAACGCATGTTGCGACGCCTGGAATGCCCTTATTGCCGACAGTGATAGAATCAAAAGCCTCTGCTATCACCCCTGGGTCCAGCGGGTCATTTCGTAGGTTCGCCGGTATCACACCCTCGCCCGCGTGATGCGGCATCACGTCGGTTGATGCGGTCCCATCGCGCTGCTGGTCTGAGAAACCTTTGCTTCCGCGCCTGCGAATATGGGGAAGGCGGCAGATGAGCGTGTCCGCCGGCAAGCACTGTGGAGGCACGCGATATGGAGACCGAGAGGCTGATTGCGCGGCTGGCGAGGAACGCCAGGCCGGTCCGTCGGCTTGCGCCGCCATGCTGTCGGGCCGAGACATGGTTGCTGGTGGCACTGCCTGCGGTGCTCATGCTGGCGGCGGTCTTGGGTCTGCGGCAGGACTTGGCCGCAAAGCTCGCCGAGCCACGATTCATCCTCCAGGAAGTAGCGGCGCTGGCCACGGCGGTGAGCAGCATGGTGGCTGCCTGCTGCGCCACCGTGCCGGGAGAGCCGAAGCGGCGGTTGTGGGCACCGGCGTTGCCAGCCGCCGTGTGGGTCGCCAGCCTCGCAGAGCAGGCGGTGGCGGAATGGGGGGCAGACCTTGCCGCCGATCCGGTGTGCATCCCCGCCATTGCGTTCCTTGGCACCCTGCCGGCTGTCATCATGCTCGCCATCGTGCGGCAAGGGGTATCCTGGCGGCCGCGCGTCACCGTCGCTCTCGGGACCCTTGCCGCGGCGGCCCTGGCGGATGCCGGATTGCGGCTTGCACATGCGGAGGACGGGGCCGCCACCGTTCTCGTGTGGCAGATCGGCGTGGTGGCGCTTTACGCTGGGATGGGCGCGCTGCTCGGGCATCGGCTGATGCGTCGCGGGGGACGTGCGAGGCTGCCCGTCAGCTGACGATGGCGGAACAGCTTTCGTGATGGAAACCACCCGGGCGGATCCTCGTCCGGCCGACAGAGGAAAGGTTGGAAAATGGCAGCGGTGCGGGCCTGCGTCTTTGACGCCTACGGAACCATTTTCGACGTCAATTCGGCAGTCCGGCGTCACGCCGAGCAAATCGGCGCCGAGGCCGATGCGCTGTCCAAGGTGTGGCGCAGCAAGAACCTGGAATACACCTGGGTTCGCAGCCTGATGCGGCGGTATGTGGATTTCTGGTCCTGTACCACGGATTCCTTGGATTTCGCCCTGAACCTGCATGGCTTGGGCGAACGGAGCGAATTGCGCGGCCTGTTGCTGGACGCCTACCGGACGCTTGCCCCCTACGCGGAAGTTCGCGGCGTGCTGCAGGATCTCCATTCCCGAGGCATCCGCACCGCGATCCTGTCGAATGGAACTGCCGACATGCTGCGGGCCGCCGCCGATTCGGCCGGTCTGGGCGATCTGGATCTGCCGCTGCTTTCCGTCGACCCGGCCGGCATCTACAAGCCGGACCCTGCAGTCTACCAGTTGGCGGTGGATTTCCTCGGCGTGGGTGCGGGGGAGATCAGCTTCCAAAGCTCCAATGCCTGGGATATCGCCGGTGCGCGTGCCTTTGGCTTCCGCACCGTCTGGATCAACCGCACTCGTCAACCCGACGAATACGGCTTGCGAGGTGCCGTGCCCGAACTGTCGTCGCTGGTCGAACTACCCCAAGAATTGTCTTGAACGAATGCTGAGGAGGAAGACACGAAACCTTTCGCCCTTTACCGACGAATGACGGTTACAGGGCTGATGGCCGGAAAGGGGACGGAACGGATGAAGGGATGCTTCGCTGTAGTCGCGATCATCGTTGCGGCATTTGGCGTGTCGGCACGGGCACAGTCGCTCCCTGCTGACTATTGGCAGCACCCCCTGGCTGCCCAGGGCGCGCCCCCCTCGGCATGGTCCGAGCAGGAACGGTCGCTCAAGCCCGAGGATTGCGGCGTCTGCCATGCCGACAAGCTGGAGGAATGGCGGACATCCCTCCATGCCAAGGCATTCTCGCCCGGCTTGGTCGGCCAACTGCTCACCTTCGATACCGAGGAGGCGCGATCCTGCATGAACTGCCACGCTCCGCTGGCCGAGCAGCGGCAAGCGTTTGAAGCAGCACGCCGCAAGGGCAGGGGACATCTGTCCAAGGAGCAGGGCTTGGCCGCCGCCGGCAATTCCTGCGGCGGATGCCATGTTCGGGGTTATCGCCGGTTCGCCCCTCCGCAGCGCGATACTGGCGCCGTCGGCCAAAGTGACCCAGCCGGCCCGCACGGCGGCGTCTTCCGCACGGCCGAGTTCGAGATGTCCGGCTTCTGCGCGGCCTGTCACCAATTCCCCCGGGATCAGGCCATCAACGGTAAGCCGCTGGAGAACACGGTAGTGGAGTGGCAGGCGAGTCCGGCGGCCCGCGAGGGCAAGAGCTGCCAGTCCTGCCATATGCCAGATCGGAAGCATCTCTGGCGGGGCATCCACGACCCCGAGATGGTGAAGGCCGGTCTGACGGCGGAGTTCGCCTCCGACGCGACCAAGGCGCGCTTCCGCCTCACCAGCACCGGTGTGGGCCATGCCTTTCCCACCTATGTGACGCCCAAGGTGGTAATGACGGGGGTGGCGCTGGACGGGGCGGGCAAGCCCATGCGCGGCACTGAGCGGCAACACGTCATCCAGCGTCGCGTCGAGTTCGTCAATGGCGACTGGGTCGAGCGATATGATACGCGCCTGCTGCCCGGCCAGTCGGCGACCCTCGACATGCCCTGGCCGACGAGCGGGCGGGTGCGGTTGTGGCTGGAGGTCCATCCCGACGACTTTTACGACCATGACGTTTACGATGCCTTGACCCGCGACCTGCCCAAGGGCGGCGCCCCGGCCAGGCTGATCGCCGAGGCCGACCACCGGGCCGGGGAGAGCCGGTTCACCTTGTTCGAGACGGACCTCGTCCAGCCACGTTGATCCCCAGGTGCCATATGACTGTCCTTGCCACTATGACGTCCTTCCTGCTGGCGGGGCTGATCGGATTCGCGGCGCATCGGGGCGGCGTGTGCACGGTGAAGGCGGTGGCCGAGGTCATGGAGAAACGCCGTGCCGCCATGTTCGCCAGCTTCGCCAAGACGGTGGCCTGGGTGATGGTCGTTTCCCTGCCGCTGGTCTGGCTGACCGGAGGTGTCTCCCCTGTGACCGGCGCCTTTCCCGCCACGCTGTGGGGCCTGGTCGGCGGGTTCGTCTTTGGCATTGGTGCCGCCGTCAACGGTGCCTGCGCCATTTCGACCGTCACCCGCCTCGGTGGCGGTGAGTTCGGCCTGCTGCTGGCCGTCATCGGCATGGCGGTCGGGCCGGCGCTGCTTGCAGGCGTGGTCGATGCCCCGGAGGCGATGCCCCCCGTCCTCGTCGGCATCGTTGGCCGTCCTTCGCTTGCTGTTCCCATAACCGTTGCCTTGCTCGGCTGGGCGGGCTACGAGGGGCGGCGACTGTGGCGTTCACGGGAGCCTGGGGGCGGCGCCGGCGCCTTCCTGCTGACACGCCGCTGGTCGCTTGCGTTGACCGCGGCCGCGATGGGGATTGCCAATGGCCTGATCTGCGCCCTGGCGGGAGGATGGGCCTACACCTCCTCGCTCGCCGACGGCGCCTTGTGGCTCGTCGGTGCCGGGGCGGGTCCGACCGCCGAGAGGATCGGGCTGGCATTGGCCATGGTCATTGGCGTGGTGCTGTCCGCCGGCCTCAGGCGCGAATTTTCGCCCCGCTGGCGCCCCCGATGGGACTGGGCAAGGCACTTCGTGGGCGGCGCCCTGATGGGGGTGGGGACGGCCATGGCACCAGGCGGCAACGATGCGCTCATCCTTCACGGCATTCCGGCGCTGTCGCCGCACGCGCTTCCTGCCTACGCCGCTCTGGTGGCCGGCATCTGGCTGGCCCTCATGGTGACGGTCGGCCGTCGTCCGGGGAAAGCCGGTTGCGATCACAGCATGTAGGCGAGGTCCGAAGCGCCGCTGGGATAGGCGAAGATGGTGCCTTTCACCTGCTCTCTCCGAGAGCGGCGGTCACTGTTGAGTCGGCGGACGGGGGCGCAGGTACTTGATCAGGGCGGCAATGCCGAGGATCAAGAATGCGAGAACCAGTAACCAAAGGAGGGCGATGCCGAACATGCCCCATCCCATCATGGCGCCCATCTGATCCACCATGTCCGTCTTCCTCCGCAGGGGGGCGATCACCGCCGCGCACCGGAAGGGCGCGGCGGTGATCGTTTCATTCATGCTATGCGCCGATTCCGAGACCGCGCAAGGTGGCCTCGTCCGGCCCGCCGGAAGCGCAGCAATCGGCCAATTTTCCGTCGATCACCACGCTGGGCACGCGGCCGATGCCGTAGGCGCGGGCTCGGCTCGCCACCGTGGCATCGTGCATGTCGAGCACCTCGATCGCGCTGGAGGGGGCGGCAATGCGGTTGACCAGGGCGATGGCATCGTCGCAGGCCGGGCAACCGGCGCTGAACACTTCGATCTTATGCTTGACGGGCATGGTTCAGGTCTCCTTCTTGGGAATGGGCAGGCAGGTGGGACACTCCTGTCTGCGCCGGGGGAAAACCAGGGTGGCGGCGGCCATCAGCACGACGCCCGCCACCAGGACCGCGTCAGACCCGATGACCTGCCACCCCGCCAGGATGGTGGCCAGTCCCAGCACTCCGACCAGCAAGGTGAGGGTGCTGCGGCGCCGATGCGCCTCGAATGCGATCACTCCCAGCGAGGCCAGCAACAACGTTCCGGCAACAAGTGGCATCCACGTCCCCCACACGGGGAGCGATACGCCGGCCGACGCCAGAAGGGCAGCCGCCGCCGGCCAGCAGACGGGGCAGGCCAGCTTGGCGAGGACGGCACCGCCGACCGCCGGCCCGATCGCGGCCAGTTTGCGCGGCGGCGAAGGCGGCGGCGATCCCTCGGCTTGGCTCAGCGCTTGGACGATGACAGTCACCGAGGGTGCACCGGTCAACTCGCCATGGTCGCCGCTGTAGACCCGGCACGCGCCCGAGCCGTCGCAGGACGATTCGCCGGGATCGGCGACATCGCGCCCATCGACCAGGATGGTCGGTGAGGCGAAATTTCGAACGTGGTGCGGGCTGTCCGGCGAATGCCGCTCCCACTCGTCCCACTTGGCAGGTACGCCGGCCTCCGCGAATGCCCGCAGCAGGTTGGTGCGCGCGGTGGTGATGTTGGGGCAGTCGGCATCGTAGATCAGTTCCACCAGCATCTGTCACGTCTCCTCGGTGTCGAGCGCCGCCAGGATCGGGCAGTCGCTGGTGGGGCCGTCGCCGGGACAGGCGGCGGCGATCCCGGCCAGTGTCCGCCGCATCACCGCGAGAGCGGCGATCCTGCGGTCGATGTCGGCGATCTTGCGATCGGCACGCCCCTTGACGTCGCCGCAGGTGCAGCCGGGATCTCGGCGCAGGGACAGCAACTCCTCGATCTCCTCAAGGGTGAAGCCCAGGGCCTTGGCATGCCGGATGAAGCGGATGCGGTCCACGGCGGAGGGGGGATAAAGCCGGTAGCCGGCCGCTGTCCTCGGCGGTGCGGGCAGCAAGCCGCGCCGCTCGTAGAAGCGGATGGTTTCGCTGTTGACCCCCGCCGCCCTTGCCAACCCGGATACGGTCATGTGTGCCTCGGCCATTCCAACCTCCCGATCGCAGCCTAGTCCTTGGACCGAAGTACGGGGTCAAGCGGAAAATTCAGAGTTTCGGCCGGCGCGGACGGGATCCGCCGTTCGGCCTCGGCGACCGGCAGCGGCCTAGCGAACAGATAGCCTTGGGCGTAGGTGCAGCCGCTGGCAGCCAGGTGTGCAAGCTCGCCCTCCGTCTCCACGCCCTCGGCGACCACGTCCATGCCCATCCGCCGTGCGATATCGGCGATGGCATCGACGATGTCGCGGCCCTGGGCATCGCGCTCGATGCGATCGACGAAGGACTTGTCGATCTTGAGGGTGCTGAAGGGCAGGCGATGGAGTTGGCTGAACGACGAATAGCCGGTGCCGAAATCGTCGATGGCCAGTCTCACGCCCATCCGGCTCAGGGCACACAGGATGGCGGTGGCCGCCTCGGGATTGCGCGAGGTCAGGCTCTCGGTGATTTCAAGCTTGAGATCGTGCGGCGGGGCACCCCAGCGGGTGAGCGCCTCCGACACCGCTTCCACGAGGTTGCCGTCCTTCTCGAACTGCCTGGCCGAGACATTGACGGTGACGAAGAGGGGCCGGCTTCCCTTGTTCCAGGCCACAAGTTGCCGTGCAGCCTGGTCGATGGCCCAACGGCCCATAGGGACGATCAGCCCCGTCTCCTCGGCGACGGGAATGAATTCGGAGGGCGTCACCAGCCCGCGCTGGGGATGCCGCCAGCGCATCAACGCCTCAAAGCCGGCCAGGTGCCGCGAGGCGGTGGTGACGATCGGCTGGTAGAACATCTCCAACTCGCCCTGCTCGAAGGCGTGCCGCAACTCGGTCTCCATGCGCAGGCGCGACGACACCGCCGAGCGCATGCTGTCGTCGAACACCGCGTGTTGCCCCCGGCCGAACTGCTTGGCGCGATACATGGCGACGTCGGCATCGCGCAGCAGCTCCTCCGGCGACGAGCCGGCGCCGCTCACGGCCACCACGCCGATGGATGCAGTGGTGACGATGCCGTGCTCGCCGATGGTGAAGGGGGCGGCCAGCGCTGCGCGGATTTCGGCAGTCTGGGCCTCGATCACGTCGGTATCTGTCTGCCCGTCCAGCAGCAGCACGAATTCATCGCCGCCGAAGCGGGCGACGGTGCCGGAGGTGCCGCCGAGCGGCTCCAGCCGCCGCGCCACCGCCACCAGCAATTCGTCCCCGACCGGATGGCCGAGGCTGTCGTTGACCGCCTTGAAATTGTCGAGGTCGAGCAGGAACAGGGTGAACGGCTGGTCTCGGGACCACAGCCGGTTCATCCGGTCGATCAGGAGGGCGCGGTTGGCCAGGCCGGTCAGGCGGTCGCGCACGGCGTCGGTGAGCAGTTGTTCCTCGTAGCGCTTGCGATCGCTGATGTCGCCCAGTGATCCCACCACTCGCCAGGGCGACCCTGCATCGTCATAGAGAATGGCGGCGCGGACGTTGATCCACAGCGGCCGGCCGTCCTCGTGGCAGAGATGCACCTCGCACTGGAACAGCCCTTCCCGCGCCGTCACCGCCTCCTCGAACGCTCGCAGCAGCACCGCCTCGTCGTCACCAGGTACGCGCGGCAGCAGGCGGGCGGGCATGGCGGCGAGCGCACCCTCGGGCTGGCCCAGCATGTCGTGGGCGCGGGCCGAGAAATAGCGCCCGCCGGCTTTGAGATCGAGATCGAAGATGCCATCGTTGGCCCCGGCCAGCACCAGGGCGTAGCGCTCTTCGCTGGCCTTCAATGCCGTCAGCAGGCGGCCGTTCTGTTGCGCGGTGGCGATCTGGGCCGCCAGCAGCCGGCGGCCGCGCGTGACCGCCATCCCCAGCACCAGCGTGACCGCCAGGATGGTCACCACCTTGTCGATCTCGGCGCCAACCAGGATGGAATTGGAGGTGAGGTAGTGGACGTAGTCGCGGGTCCTCTCGGCTCCCATCGGGTTCCAGTCCAGGGCGTAGCCCACCATCGCCAGCCATCCCAGGGCGGCGGTGGCGCCGGCGATGGCGAGGTGGCGCGGATCGAACCGCAGCGCCCGCAGGCTGATGAAGATGAACAGATAAGCGAAGGTCGGCGCCTTGAGATAGAAGGCGGGCGGCTGCCGGTACTGAAGGTGGAAGCTCCAGATCAGGCCCAGCAGCAGCGCCATGTCGATCATGATCGACAGCACGACGGTCCAGTCGGGCAGCCGCATGCGATAGGCGGCGACCAGCCGAACGGCGGTGAAGGCGAAATAGCCGCCCAGAGCCCAGGGGACGGGCTGGAACGGCGCGTCCGCCCCGAACGTCTTGGGCGCGGCGGTGTACAGGGCGGCGAACAGGGCGAGCAGGGCCATCTGCACCCAGCCGACCAGGACCTCGCTACGCCGCTGGTCGTCGGCGATGGCTTGGCTGAGGGCATCATGGGTGGAGGCGCCCGCGCCTGCCGTCGCCTTGCTCGGGGTAGTCATGGTTCCTCCGCGCCTGGGTCACTCGTTATCAGTTCGTTGCGAGGGCGCTCCAGGTTTCCTCCTCCTACTCCGGTAACCTTGCCGTGCGAGTAGGCGAATAGAGGCTGAAGCCGCCAACGGAGTGGCCAGGGGAATGGAGGCGGACATGACGCGCGAGACCAAGGTAGACCTTCCCTATGGGCGCACGGCGCTGGTGCTTCAGGGGGGCGGAGCGCTCGGGGCCTATCAGGTGGGCGTCTATCAGGCGCTGGAGGAGGCCGGCTATGCTCCGGACTGGTTCGCCGGCACCTCCATCGGCGCCATCAACGCCGCCATCGTGGCCGGCAGCCGGCCGGAAGATCGGCTGACGAAGCTGGAGCTTTTCTGGGACACCATCGCCTGGCCCGAGCCGTGGGCCGTACCCGTCGACGGGCCCGGCCGCTGGGCATACAACGCCTGGAGCGGCGTGCTGGCGATGTGGGCCGGACAACCCGGCTTCTTCCGGCCCCGCATTCCCAGCCCGTGGTTCTGTCCCGGCACGCCGCAGACGGTCAGCGCCTATGACACCGCCGACCTGCGCCGGACGCTGGAGGTTCTCGTCGACTTCGATCTGGTGAATTGTGGAGAGGTGCGCCTCAGCCTTGGGGCGGTTAATGTCACCACCGGGCGGCAGATTTATTTCGACAGCCGCGACCAGCGCATCGCCATCGAGCATGTGCTCGCCAGCGCCGCCTTTCCCCCCGCCTTTCCGCCGGTGGAGATCGATGGCGAATGGTACTGGGACGGCGGCATCGTGTCGAATACGCCCCTCGACGTGGTCATCGACGACAATCCCCGTCGCAGCACGCTGGTCTTCATGGTGGACCTCTTTGCCGGACGGGGGATCCTCCCGAGTACCATGGACGAGGTCGCCGAACGCCACAAGGACATCACCTATGCCACCCGCTCGGGGCGCAGCATCGAGGCGCACCGTACCGTCCACAACCTGCGCCGGGCAGTCAATGCCATGTGGGAACGGCTGCCGCCCGATACCCGGGCCGATCCCCATCTGCAGGATTTGGCGAAGCTGCGCTGCGTGACCAGCATGAACATCGTCCACTTCCTCTATCAAGGGGAGGCTCACGAGACATCATGCAAGGACCACGACTTCTCACGGTCGTCCATCCGCGACCGCAGGGCGGCCGGCCACGCCGACGCCACCCGCACCCTGGCCGATCCCCATTGGCTGGAGCCGCCGCCGGAGGATGTGGGCGTCGTCGTTCACGACGCCATCCGCCCTCAACCCGTTGCTTGACGCAAGGAGGTCCGACATGGCTCGCAAGCTGCTTCTCGCTTTCCTGATCGTGGGCATAGCCGGCACATCCCAGGCAGAGCAGACGGCGCCACCGGCGGGGAGGGTGGTCATACCCTCGGCGAAATCTTTCGATAAACTGGTCGCTGCATTGGATGAGGCGGTCGCCGCCAACGGCATGGGGGTGGTGGCCTGCGCCAGCGCCAGCCAGGGGGCGGCGGCACGCGGCATCCGCATTCCCGGCAACGCCGTCGTCATGGTGTTCCGCAACGATTACGCCGTGCGCATGCTGGCGGCGAGCGTGCCCGCCGGCATCGAGGCCCCGCTGCGCTACTACGTCACCGAGAATGCCGGCGGGACGTCCACGCTCACCTATCGGAAGCCCTCGGCGGTGTTCGCGCCCTACCGCAACGTCGAGTTGGACCAGATGGCGGCCGAGTTGGACCCCATCTTCGAGAACATCGCGCAAGGCGCCGTCCGCTGACGCGGGAAAGTTTCTGGGCGGGGAAGGTAACCTTCCGGTTTTTCCCGCCGAATTGACGAAGGAATGGCACGGCCGAGGCGGCCGGCCCTTGAATAAAGTGGAGGCAGGAGATGATGAAGTTTGCCAAAACCGCCGCGCTTGCGGCTGCCGTGATGGTTTCGGCCGGTGTGGTGTCGGTGGGTGGCGCCGGTAGCGCCATGGCACAAGCGGCCAATCCGTGCGCCCCGAAGGCCGCCAACCCCTGTGCCGCCAAGCCCATGAACCCCTGCGCGGCCAAGAAAGCCAATCCGTGTGCGGCCAAGGCTGCCAACCCTTGTACCGCCAAGCCGATGACTCCCTGCGCGCCCAAGGCGGCCAATCCGTGCGCGGCCAAGCCGGCAAACCCCTGTGCCGCGAAGAAGTGGTGACGGCCATGGACCACCGCAGGCTCATCCCCGCGGCGATTCTGGCGGCGGCGTTGGCCGCCGTCGGAAGCGCCCCCTCGGCTCAGGCGGCGAATCCGTGTGCCTCGAAGGCCGCCAATCCCTGCGCGGCCAAGGCTGCCAACCCGTGTGCCGCCAAGCCCATGAACCCATGTGCGGCGAAACCGGCCAATCCTTGCGCGGCCAAGGCCGCGGGCATGCCGGAGGTGCTGCGGCCCAAAGGCACGAAACTGGCGACAGGCGACCACAAGCAACTGGTCAAGCAGGGGGAGGCGCTGTTCAAGGACACCAAGCTCAGCACCAACGGCATGTCGTGCAATTCGTGCCATGCCGATCTTGGGGCGTTCCAGCCGACCTTCGCCCAGCCTTACCCCCATCAGGTGGCGATGGCCAACGACCAGGCCGGAATCAGCAAGATCGCTCTCGACGAGATGATCCAGCTCTGCATGGTCGTTCCCATGGAGGCCAAGCCGCTGAAATGGGAGTCGAAGGAGCTGGCCGCACTCGCCGCCTATACCGGCGAGTTGCAGAAGCAATACCGGAAGCAGGCCGCGGCCAATCCCTGTGCGGCAAAACCGGCCAACCCGTGCGCGCCGAAGGCTGCCAACCCGTGCGCGGCCAAGCCGGCCAATCCCTGTGCCGCCAAGAAGTGGTGACGGCAAGCCGGGGGGCGGGTTGCGACCTTCCCCTCGGCACCGGTTCGGAGAGACGGATCATGAAACGACGGACCTTTCTCGTTTCCTCGGTGGCGCTCGGGCTGTCGCGACCTCTGGCGGCCGCCACGTCCTCCGGAGAGGAGCCTTCCGAGCGGGTGTTCGGCTCGCCGCAGGCGGCGGTGACCATCATCGAATTCTCCTCCTTCACCTGCCCCCATTGCGCGACCTTTCACCGCGAAACCTTGCCCCAGATGAAGCGGGACTGGATCGCGTCCGGGCGGGCCAGGCTGGTGTTCCATGATTTTCCCCTCGACACCCTGGCCTTTGGGGCGTCGATGATCGCCCATCGCCTCCCGGGCGACCGCTTCTTCGCCTTCGCCGACGCCCTGTTCCTGGCCCAGGACAAATGGATGCGCGCCGCCAATCCGCTTCAGGAACTGAAGAAGCTGGCGGCCGTCGCCGGGCTGTCGTCCGAACAGGTGGATGCCAGCCTGCACGATCAGGCGGTCTATGACAGGCTGCGGGCCAGCCGCGAAGCCGCCGAGCAGCAGTACGGCATCGATTCCACGCCGTCCTTCGCGGTTGCCGGCAAGATCGTGCGCGGGGCGCTGCCTTACGCCCAATTCGCCGAGCACCTCGCTGCCGCCGAAAGGCAAATCGGATGACGTCCGCCGCCTGCGACATCGCGCCGCGTGCCCAGCCGATCCAGTGGGTATTGGCCGCCAGCGGCTTCGGCTTGCTGCTGCTGGGGACGACTGTCCTGGATGGACGGCTCGGCCTGCTCCTCCTGCTCGGAGCGGTGGCGGGGGTCGCCTTGCTACATGGCGCCATCGGCTTCGCCTCCGCCTATCGCGTGCTGCTGACGCGCGGGGACGGCGATGCCGTGCTGGCCCACGTCCTCATGCTGGCGGCGGCGACCGTCCTGTTCGCGCCCGTCCTGGCCCAGGGGACGGCCTTCGGCCAGCCGGTGGTCGGCGCGGTGGCGCCGCTTGGTGTCTCGGTCGTCGTCGGGGCGCTGCTGTTCGGTATCGGCATGCAGGTGGGCGGCGCCTGCGCGTCGGGATGCCTGTGCACGACCGGCGGCGGCAACGTCCGCACCCTGATCGTGTTGCCGGCCTTCTGCGTCGGCGCCTTTTGGGGCAGTCTCGACCTGGATTGGTGGCTTGCTCTGCCGGCGGCCGAAAACCTGTCGCTGGCCGGGCTGTTCGGCTGGGAGATCGCGCTGCCGCTGCAGTTGGCCGTGCTTGCCGCTATTGCCGTTGCCTTGCGGCGTCGCGCCGGGGCGACGCTGCCGTTTCGGCTGCCGCAGGGTCGGCAATGGCTGACCGGGCCGTGGCCGCCGGCATTCGCGGTCGGCCTGCTGGCCGTCCTCAACTGGGCTACCCTGGTGGTCGCCGGCCATCCCTGGACCATTACCTGGGCCTTCGCCCTGTGGGGCGCCAAGGCGGCCCAATTCCTTGGATGGGACCCGGCGTCGAGCGGCTTCTGGAACGGCGAGTTCCAGCAGCAGGCCCTGGCATCCAGCGTGCTCGCCGATCCGACCTCGGTGATGGATTTCGGGCTGCTGCTCGGCGCGTTCATCGCGGCGACGGCGGCGGGCACCTTCCGGCCCAGCCTCCGCATCCCCCCGCTGTCGCTGGCCGCCGCCGTGATCGGCGGGTTGCTGATGGGATACGGCGCGCGGCTGTCGTTCGGCTGCAACATCGGCGCCTTCTTCAGCGGCGTCGCCTCCACCAGCCTGCACGGCTGGCTGTGGATCGCCATGGCCGTGGGCGGAACCTGGGTCGGCATCCGTCTGCGGCGGCTGTTCGGTCTTGAGGAGTGAGGGTGATGACCGACTGGAACACGGTATCGGAACAACGCCTGGCGGCGATGGCCGCGGCGGCGGCCGAGATCGGCAAGTGCCTGCGCGTCCTCAACAAGAGCGGCCTCAATCTGGTCGGAGAGGTCTTGCGCGGCTTCGGCGAGTTCACCGAGTTCGAGCATTATCCGCCGGACGACGTCTACGATCCCGAGACCCATGCCCAGTACTACTTCCACGCCCACTCCCCGGGCGAGCGGGAATGGTCCGATTACGGCCATTTCCACATTTTCCTGCGGCCCAAGGGCATGCCGCCGGGCATCCGGCCGATGCCGATCCAGGGTGTCGAGCCGCCCTCCGGCGAGAACGAGGCGTTGTGCCATCTGGTCGCCATTTCCATGACCCGCGAGGGCCTTCCGGAACGGCTGTTTACCACCAACCGCTGGGTGACAGCGGAAACGTGGTATGCCGGCGACGATGTGATCCGCATGCTGGACCGCTGCGTCTTCGACATCGCTTGGCCCTCATGGCCGTTGAATCGCTGGCTGACGGCGATGCTGGTGCTGTTCCGCCCGCAGATCGAGGACCTGATCCGCCGGCGTGACGAGGTCGTGCGGGAATGGCTGCAAGGCCATCCGGGCGAGGATGTGTTCGAGAATCGCCGGCTGGAGATCGCCTCTGCCCTCGACATCTCCCTTGAGCGGCAACTCGGCGAATTGGGGGATTGCCTGAAATCGCGTAGGCTGCGGGGCGGGGGACCGGTAAGTAACTTACCGGAGCGGTAAATTTTTTCACTGCATGGCGCCTGAGATGGCCGTCTTCCTCGCGGAGCGGATGGGCACGGTTCGTGCACTGTGCTGCCGAACGAGATTGGATCGCAGGGAGATCGCGATTTGCACGTGGGCAACGTTTACGGCGAAGTCGCCGACTGTCCCGCTTGGCTGTTGCGCTTCGGCAGCCTTCGTCCCGCCACGGTTCATCGCGGGCAAGTCCTGTTCGCATGCGGAATGCCGGTCACCAGGGTGCATTTCGTCGGCTCGGGCTACGTCGCCCTGGTTTCTGCGCCACGCGGCAAGCGGGTCGTGCTGGATGTGATAGGCCCCGGCGGCGTGGTCGATCCCGAGTCCGTCGTCGGAGGCGTCCATGGCTGCGCGGCAGAGGCGATCTCCGACGCAAGCCTTTGCTCAGTTGATGTCGGCGAGCTTTCACGGGCTCTGCAGGACGGAGGTGAGTTGGCAAGCCACTTCGTCGAGGCCATGGCGCGCCGCGCCCGTGTGATGGGGCGGCAACTGGTCACCCTCAAGTGCTATTCCTGCCGCGAGCGACTGGCGCTGTTCCTGATCGGCCTGGCATCGGCCCAAGGGTCTCAAACGGTGGTGGTGCTGCCGTTCGACAAGTCGGTTCTGGCCTCGTGGCTGGGCATGACCAGGGAAGCGTTGAGCCGAACCTTCCTGGCGTTGAGGGAGGCCGGGGTGACCGTCCGCAAGACCGAGATCGTATTCCGCGATTTTTCGGCCTTGTGCCGAATGGTCTCCGGTTGAGACCGCGGGAAAGGGCGCCGGCTGCCGTCGTCCTTGGCTTGCACCGGCGGCATCCGGGCTGGCATGGTTGCCCGAACAGTGACGGGTGCCGAGCATGACCGCAAGACGATCCCCGCCGAGACACGGGTGGCTGCAGCAGGCCGCCGGCGCGGTCCGGGACATCATGCGGCCGCGCGGTCTGTCCTCGAAGATCTACTTAGCCTTCCTCATCACCTCGGTCATCCCGACGTCGATCGCCGGACTGGTCGGCATCTTCTATTCCCTCGACGTGCTCAAGGGCGAGATGCTTCTGCATCTGCGGCAGGAAGCGGAAATCCGCGCCGACGCGCAGACCAACTTTTTCCGGCAGCTGTCGAGCGAACTCCTCTACCTCGCCAGCTCCTCCAGCCTGAGCGAACTTGCCGGGACGATCGGCTCTTACGGCGAGGCGACGCCGCGCGCCATGCGTCTGCGCATCAAGCGGGACTTTTCCGCCTTCGCGCAAGCCTACCCCCACATCTACCAGCTCCGCTTCCTCGACGGGCGCGGTCGCGAGGTGGTGCGGGTCGACCGGCGGGACGGGCGGATTTACGACGTTCCCGAAAGCGAGCTGCAGGACAAGGCGGATCGCTACTATGTCCAAGAGGTCTTGGCCTTGCGCGCGGGAGAAATCTACATCTCGCCCTTGGACCTCAATGTCGAAGGCGGGCAGGTCGAGCATCCCTTGAAGCCTGTGATACGTCTCGGCACCCCGATCGTCGACGACAGCGGGGCCATTCGCGGCCTTCTGGTCGTCAACCTGCACGCCGAAGTGATCTTGGGCCACATCCAGGATATGGCCGACAGCAGGGGCGGCAACGCCTACCTCTTCGACCGATCCGGTTTCTACCTCGCGCGCTCGCCCAACGCGCCGACCGACGGCGAATTCCGGATGAGTTCGCTTGAGGAGTTGAGCGGCGTCTTCCCGCGCCCGCTCCTCGCCAGCATCCTCGAAGGCCAGCGCGGCACCGAGGTTCTGAGCGACTGGATCGTCGCCTATGCCCCCATCGTCGTCCACTCATCGGCCACCGCCGGGCAGGCACGGCCACTCGAATGGGCCATCGTGCTCGCCTACCCCCGCGAGAAGCTGTTTGCCGCTGTCTTCAGCCTCTATTTCCTTTACGGCGTGCTGGCGATTGCGCTGGTCGTCACCGCCACGGGCGGCTTCCTGCTGTCGCGCAACTTGCTGAAGCCGTTGATGTCGCTGGCCGAAGAGACCGAGGAGATCGCCCACGGCAACTTCACCAGTCGGGTCGATGTCCGCGGTGGCGACGAGATCGCCGAACTGGGGCGGCGTTTCAACGCCATGGCGGAGCGGCTGGAGCAGTACTACGCCTCGCTGGAGGATCAGAAGCAGCACCTGGAGCGCGAAGTTCGCGCCCGTACCGCCGCCCTTGACCGCGAGCGGCAGAATCTGGCCACCGTCATTCAGAACACCGCCGACGGTATTCTGTCGCTGTCGCAGGACGGCGTCGTCGAACTCGCCAATGCGGCGGCGGTAGCCACGCTGTCGGCCGACGGCACGCCGATCGTCGGCGAAGGCATCGACCGCTATTGGAGCGGCTGGAGCGACTATCTCGTCCTGTCGGAAGAGGCGCCGCCGGTGCCGCGGCTGCTGACCACCAAGGTCGGCGAGCGTACCCTGGCGCTCAGCATCGCTCCGGTCAGCGGTGAGGCTATCCACCAGGGCTATATCCTGGTGGTCCGCGACGTCAGCGAGGAGCGGCGCCTTCAGGATGAACGGCGCGAACTGGACCGCCAGATCTTCCAGATGGAAAAGATGACCACCATGGGCGAGTTGGCGATGGGGCTGGCCCACGAGATCGGCAATCCGCTCGCCGGGATGAAGACGGTGGTGCAGGCGCTGCGCTCCGAGGATCTCGATGCCGCCACGACCGGCCGCTACCTGTCGCGCATCGAGGACGAGGTCAACCGCCTGTCGTCCTTCCTCCGCACCTTCCACGGCTTCGCCGCGCCCCAGGAGACCTTCCCCCGTGCCTGCACCCTCGACGACGTGCTGGAGGACGTGCTGCTGTGGACCCGTAAGGAAGCGCTGTCGCGCGGCATCGCCATCGAGTGCCGGCATTGCGCCAAGGACATTCCCAAGCTGTGGGCCGATCCCAATCAGCTCAAGCAGGTGCTGCTCAACCTGGTGATCAACGCCATCCACGCCACCAGGGACGGTGGCCGGATCACCGTCGGCATGTGCGGCTCGGTCCGCCCGGAGGATCGCGACCGGCCGGTTCCGCGCATGCGCTTCTGCGTCGACGACACCGGCGAGGGCATCCCGCCCGAGGTGCTGCCGAGCATCTTCGATCCCTTCTTCACCACCCGGGCCAGCGGGTCCGGTCTGGGGC
>JACRFY010000282.1 GCA_016212565.1 Magnetospirillum sp.
GTGCCGAAATAGAAGATGTGGCCGACCTCGATGCCGCGGGCGACCTTGAGGCGCTCGGGCGGCGGCACGTTGGCGGCGTTGGGGTCGTGCTTCTCGTCGGTCACCGCGTAGAGCCGCGACAGGGCGTCGAGGTCGATGGCGTCCTTGGCCGCCAGTTCGTCGTAGGCGACGTCGTAGAACACGCCGCTCTCGCCGGTCTCGGCCAGGATGTGGAATTCGTGGCTGAGATTGCCGCCGATGGCCCCCGAATCCGCCTGCATGGGGATCGCCGTCAGGCCCATGCGCTTGAAGGTCTTGAGGTAGGCATTGAACATGGCCTCGTAGGAGCGCTTGGCGCCAGCGAAGTCGAGGTCGAAGGAATAGCTGTCCTTCATCAGGAATTCGCGCCCGCGCATGACGCCGAACCGCGGCCGCACCTCGTCGCGGAACTTCCACTGGATGTGGTAGAGGATCTTCGGCAGCTCGCGATAGCTTTTGACGTTGTCGCGGAAGATCTGGGTGATCAGTTCCTCGTTGGTCGGCCCGAACAGCATCTCGCGCTCGTGGCGATCCTTGAAGCGCAGCATCTCCTTGCCGTAGGCGTCGTAGCGCCCGCTTTCGCGCCAGATGTCCGCCGACTGGATGGTCGGCATCAGCACTTCCTGGGCCCCGGCGGCATCCTGCTCCTCGCGGACGATCCGCTCGATCTTGCGCAGCACCCGCAGCCCTGCCGGCAGCCAGGTATAGATGCCCGCCGCCGACTGGCGGACCAATCCGGCACGCAGCATCAGCCGGTGCGAAGCGATCTGGGCGTCGGCCGGGGTTTCTTTCAGCGTCGGCAGGAAATAGGTGGTCAGGCGCATGGCGATTCCTCAAGGACGCGGCGGGCGGCTGACTTTAGGCAAACGGGACCCGGCTGACAATGCGTGGATTTTCAGGGGGCGTGGATTCGGTGGCTCCGGCGCTATTTCACCCCGCGCTTGCGGCAGGCCTCGGCCAAAGCCGACTGATCCGCGGCGCCCATCGGCTCGCCATTGAAGGTGAAGGTGCCCTTGAGGATGTCGAACTTGACCGTGCCCGCCGACATGGTCACCGAATCGAACCCTTTGGCCGACAGGCCCGACAGGGTGGCCTCGGCCGACGTCTTCTGGATTTCGCTGGTGCTCTGGGTGGCCGGCGCGTCGACGATCGCCTGCTGGGCGGCAACGGCCGCGGCGTTGGTGGCGATGGCGCTGGTGTTGGTGGCGATCTCCGCCTGCTTGGCGGTTACCGCACTTTGCGCCGCCAGATACTCCTTGTTGTAGCGGAAGCGGGTGCCGGCGGTCACCTCGGCCTGAAGCGTGGCCAGGGTGGCACTGAGCGTCGCCAACTCGGTGGTCAGGGTCGTCGCCTGGGTCTGCAACGTGGTCTGCTGCGTGGTCAGAGTGGTCAACTGCGCCGCGGCGGGATCAAGGACCGCATTCCGGGTCGCCAGGGCGGTCGCGTTGGTCGCCAGGGCACTGGTGTTGGTGGCGATTTCCGCCTGTTTGGCGGTCACCGCGCTTTGAGCCGCCAGATATTCCTTGTTGTAGCGGAAGCGAGTGCCGGCGGCGACCTCGGCCTGCATCGTGGCCAAGGTGGTGTTGAGGGTGGTCAACTCGCTTGCCAAGGTGGTCGATTGCGCCAGCAAGGTGGTCCGCTGTCCGGTCAGCGTTCCCAACTCCGCAGCGGCAGTCACCTTGGCCTGGGCGCTCGCGGCAATCGCCGCCTCGGCAGCGGCCTTCTGCTTGTTGGCGGCGTTGCGTTCCGCCCAGTTGACCGGATTGATGGTGATGGGGATCTCCAGCACTTCGGGAATCATCTTCTGGGCGATGACGTTGCCGCTGTCGGGCAAATCGGCGCCGACCACCTTGCGGCCATGGACGTCAACGCCGGGCTGGTAGGCGACATCGGCGCCGGGAACGTGGCGGACGATGCGCTGACAGTCGGCCCGGGTGATCACCACCTTCTCCTCGGCGCCGGACGCCCCGGCGGCGAACAGTACGACGCCAAGAAACGCCCCGGTTCTAATCATCCCGCCCCTCCCGAAATACGGCAACGCGTTGGAAAGCGTATCAAAATACCGGGAGCAACAACCATAGCGAAATTTTCACGAAAAAATCCTGATGACGAATGGAACGAAATTGCCTAACATCCGCCACAAGCTCGACACGAGCAGCGCACCCGACCCACCGGGTGACGAAAAAAAGCGGCTCAAGTTTAGGGAGGATGCGCCGGTAGCCGGCAACGGCAGCCAGAGCGCGGAGACGCAGGGAAATGGCAAGATCAGGAGTCTGGTCTTGCCATTTTGCGTTTTCAGCCGTCCTTCGCCCAGGCGGGACCGAAGGGACGGATGCGGGCAAAGACCGGGCAGTCCTCGCGATGAGCGCCGGGCAGGTAGCCGATGCTCATCAGGAACTCGTTGACCACCTCGGCGCCCATGAAGACGAAGGTCTCCTTGAACAGCTTGATCCACGCTTCCTTGCTGCGCGGGTGATTGGCGGCAATCCAGGCGGCGAAGGAGCCGTGGGCGGCGCGCAGGGCCTGCAGCCGCCTGGCGTTTTCGATCACCGCCGCCACCTTGCGGCGATTGCGGATGATGCGCGCGTCGGCCAGCAGGCGGGCGACGTCGGCCTCGCCATAGGCGGCGACGACATCGGGCTCGAAACGGTCGAAGGCCGCCACCAGGCCCTCGCGGCGCTTGAGAATGATCAGCCACGACAATCCGGCCTGAAAGATCTCCAGCGACAGACGCTCGAACAGCGCCCGCTCGTCGTCGAGGGGAAAGCCGTATTCGGTGTCGTGATAGGGGCCGTGAACCGGATGCCCGGGGGCGACGTCGCAGTACCAGTTCATGGCCCCTTCTCCCTTATACCGGCGGCATGAACGGTCCATTCATGCCGCGAGGGTTTCGCTCAAGCGCCGCGCTGGCTTGACCAACGGCCGATGAGTCGACCTCATCGGCCGTTGGTATTATGCCTGTTCCAGTTCCACCAGCGTCCCGCAGAAATCCTTGGGATGCAAGAACAGCACCGGCTTGTCGTGGGCGCCGATCCTCGGCTCGCCGTCGCCGAGCACACGGGCACCGCCGGCCTTCAGGCGGTCGCGGGCAGCCAGGATGTCGGCGACCTCGTAGCAGATGTGATGGATGCCGCCGGAGGCGTTCTTCTCCAGGAAGGCGGCGATCTGCGATTTGTCACCCAGGGGAAGGAGCAATTCGATCTTGGTGTTGGGCAGTTCGACGAACACCACCGTCA
>JACRFY010000284.1 GCA_016212565.1 Magnetospirillum sp.
CTAGTGCACCGACTCCGACGAAAGCTACACTTTCGTCGGCCCGTCGCCCTAGGCTAACTTATTGAATGTGCATTGATTTTTGCAAACGAAAGCCAAGCTTCACCTGAATCTTCCGTTTGCATCAATGCACTAGAAGTCCAGGTCGGCATAGTGGCGCGGCGGATTGATCCCCGGCAGATGGTCGGCGAGGACGGCGCGGAAGCTGGGGCGCGACTTGACCCGCGCATACCAGTCCTTGGCCCCGGCATGGCCGTCCCACGGCACGTCGCCGGTGTAGTCGACCGTCGACAATTGCGCCGCCGCCGCGGCGTCGGCCATCGAATAGACCGGCCCGGCCAGCCAGGTCCGCCGCTCGCACAGCCAGCCGATGTAGTCGAGATGCAGGCGGATGGCCCCGTAACCGCTGCGCACCTGTTGCGAATCGGGGGGCTCGGGCGGGGTCAGCAGGCGCTTCATCACCTTCTCGCCGACCAGGCGCCGGGTGACCTCGCGGTGGAACTTGCCGTCGAACCAGCCGACCAGGCGCCGCACTTCGGCGCGGCCGGCGGGGTCGGCGGGCAGCAGCGGCGGGTCGCGGTGAAGCTCGTCGAGGTATTCGCAGATCGCCGCCGAATCGGCCAGCACGGCGCCGCCCTCCTCGACCAGCACCGGCACCTCGCCGGCCGGGTTGAGGTCGAGGAACTCCTGGCGCCGTTCCCACGGCTTTTCGACTCGGGCCTCGAACTCCAGCCGCTTTTCGGCGAGAACGATGCGGACCTTGCGCGAGTAGGGGCACAGAGGGTGGTGGTACAGTGTGCGCATGGCCCTTTCTAGCGCGTTTCCCGGCGCGGAACCAGGGGCAGCGCTAATCGGGAACGATGAGATCGATGGTCTCGGCGGCAACCTGGATTTCCGCCGGCAGACGGGCGACGATGTCGCCGTCGCCCTGCACCGGCGCGCCCCGCGGACCGGTGATGACGATCTTCTCCGCCGACACCACCTGCACCTCGGGCAGGCCCGGCAGCTTGCCGAACGGCAGGGCGAGGCTGTAGCGCATCATCCCCGCCACCCCTTTGTTGGGCAGGATGCACACTTCCAGCTTGGGCGTCTCCAGCCGGGCCTGGGGGGCGGCGACGAACGGGCCGCCGTAGAAGCGGCCCTTGCACGCCACCGCCATGCGGCCGCGATAGGTGCGCCCGTCGGCGCGGATCTCCAGTGCCGGGAAGTCGTAGCCGAAGGCCTGGCGGATCCCCTCGACGACATAGGCGAACTTGCCGGTGTGGCGCTTCAGCGCCCCGTTGATGCCCTCGACCACGTGGGCATCGACGCCGGCCCCGGCCATCAGCAGGAAGTGGCGGCCGTTGGCGGTGCCGAGATGGATGCGCCGCATCTCGCCGGTGGCGATGGTCCGGGCGATGCGCTCGCTGTCCTTGGGGTCGAGCCCGATTTCGCAGGCCAGCACGTTGGCGGTGCCGAGCGGGATCACCGCCAGGGCCAGGCCGGTGCCCGAGGCGGCCATGCCGTTGACCACCTCGTTGATGGTGCCGTCGCCGCCGGCGGCGGCGATGACGTCGTAGGTGCAATCGCAGGCTTCGCGGGCGAAGGCCTCGGCATCGCCGCGGCGTTCGGTTTCGCGCGTCGTCACCAGGCAGCCCAAGGCCGTCAGGCGTTCCAGCACGTCGGACAGACGGCGGACGCGGCTGCGGCCGGCGGTGGGATTGTGGATCACCAGCACGCGGCGCGGCGAGCGCACGGCGAGCGGCAGGGTGGGATGAGTCTCGGTCATTTGAGAGTGGAGCATAGCGGAAGATATATAGGCATCCAAACACTGCCGCCCATGAAATGAATGTGACAGTTACTTTTCGATTCCGTGAAGATTGGCGCCATTGAGTCTATCCGTATGTACAGAGGAGCGGGTGTTGGACTAAATAGCCGGCATGAATATCGACGCGTCCTGGATGCGGAGGCAGCAGCGGTGAACGCCGACGTCAAAGCCAGCCGCCACTATCGCTCCATCTGGATCTCCGACATCCATCTCGGCACGCGCGGGTGCAAGGCCGAGGCGTTGCTGGATTTCCTGAAGCATTGCGAATCCGACTTCCTCTATCTGGTGGGCGACGTCGTCGACGGCTGGCGGCTGAAGCGGTCATGGTACTGGCCGCAGGCCCATAACGACGTGGTGCAAAAGCTGCTGCGCCGAGCGCGCAAGGGCACCTGCGTCATCTATGTCCCCGGCAACCACGACGAGTTCGTCCGCGACTACCTGAACCTCTCCTTTGGCGACATCGAGGTCTGCGACGAGCCCATTCACCTCACCGCCGATGGCCGCCGCCTGCTGATCCTGCACGGTGACGCGTTTGACGGCGTGGTGAAATATGCCAAGTGGCTGGCGCACCTGGGCGATTCCGCCTACACGGTGGCCCTGACGCTCAACAACTGGCTGAACATGGTGCGCCGCCGCCTCGGCCTGACCTATTGGTCGCTGTCGGCCTACCTGAAGCACAGGGTCAAGAACGCGGTTCAGTACATGGCCAATTACGAGCACGCCGTCGCCGAAGAGGCGCGGCGGCACGGTGTCGACGGCGTGGTCTGCGGCCACATCCACCACGCCGAGATGCGCGACATCGACGGCATTCTCTACTGCAACGATGGCGACTGGGTGGAAAGCTGCACGGCGCTGGTCGAGCACGCCGATGGCCGGCTCGAGATCCTCGACTGGCTTTCCCTCTCCGGCAAGGAACAGCAATGCGCATACTCGTCGTATCCGACGCCTGGTACCCCCAGATCAACGGGGTCGTCCGCACGCTCGACACCCTGAAGGGCGAGTTGGAAGCCATCGGGCACGAGGTGGTGATGGTCACCCCCGAACGCTTCCGCACCGTTCCCTGCCCGACCTATCCGGAAATCCGCCTGGCGGTGCTGCCCGGGCGCCGGGTGGCGAAGATGATCGAGGCGGCGCAACCCTGCGCCATCCACATCGCCACCGAGGGCCCGCTGGGCTGGGCGGCGCGGCGCTGGTGCCGGCGGCGGCAATTGCCGTTCACCACCGCCTACCACACCCGCTTCCCCGAATACGTCCGCGCCCGCTTCCGCTTGCCGCTGGGCGTGTCCTACGCGGTGATGCGCCGCTTCCATGGCGCCGCCGCCCGGGTGATGGTCGCCACCCAGGGCATCGAGGACGAACTGGCGCGGCGCGGCTTCAGCCACATCGGCCGCTGGAGCCGCGGCGTCGACACCGCCCTGTTCCATCCCCGCCCGGAGGCCCGCGACGCGGACGGCCCGTTCGCCGGCCTGCCGCGGCCGATCTTCCTCTCGGTGGGACGGGTGGCGGTGGAGAAGAACACCGAGGCCTTCCTGGCCCTCGATCTGCCCGGCTCGAAGGTGGTGGTCGGCGACGGTCCGCAACTGGCCGAGCTGAAACGGCGCTTCCCCGGCGTCACCTTCACCGGGGCCCGCTTCGGCGAGGCGCTGGCGCGCTGCTACGCCGCCGCCGACGTGTTCGTCTTTCCCAGCCGGACCGACACCTTCGGCCTGGTGCTGGTCGAGGCCTTGGCCTCGGGCCTGCCGGTGGCCGCCTATCCGGTGGCGGGGCCGCTCGACGTCATCGCCGACTCGCCGGCCGGGGTGCTGTCCGAGGACCTGCGCGCCGCCTGCCTTCAAGCCCTGGCGATCGCGCCCGAGCCCTGCCGCGCCCACGCCCAGACCTTTTCGTGGCAGGCGGCGACGCGGCAATTCGTCGACAACCTGACCCCGTTCGAAACCGGCCGCCGCTGCGCCGCGGCGTAACTCCAATACGGTTCAGTTAAGCAGATAATCGTTATATATCGAATAGGTATCGTCATGGCCGTGCCTGTCACGGCCATCCACGCGGTGCCATTCCCGGCGGCTTCGTCGCTGGCGGTGGCGGCTCTCGATTTCACCGCCAAGGCGCCAAGAAAAACTCAAGAACGCCAAGGCGATATGGCGTCCCTCCGTCCGCAGGGCGTTCTTGGCGTGTCGCCGAAGGCGACTTTGGCGTCTTGGCGGTGAGATGGTCGCTCGTCGCCTGGGACAGCGGCATAAGCCTCCATTCCCGGTAACGGCGGACATTGGGGATCGGCGTC
>JACRFY010000286.1 GCA_016212565.1 Magnetospirillum sp.
CGGGCGCAGCAGTTCGTAGTGGCGGCGGATTTCATCTTCATCGATCATGCCGCCGATTCTAGCCGACCGGCCTACCCCTGAGAATCGCCAACCGTCAGTTGCGCCAGATCGATTCGGCTATTTTGGCGAAACCCCTAAGCGAGCGTCATCCCGGGCAAGCGCAGCGCGACCCGGGATCCATGGTGGTGCACGACGATGGATCCCGGCTCTACGCTCCGCTCCGGCCGGGATGACGATGATCGGAGGACGGCCCAGTCCGCCCCTAAGTCAACGCCTCTGCGCTTGCGCGGGAATGACGGAGGACGGAACCGCCCTGGGCAGCGACCAGGGCGCTTCGCGCCCTGGACCCATGGAAAAAGAACAAGGAAACAAAAAGAGGCAAAGAAGCAAAGATTCATGAGACAACGCTCCTATCGGAGCGTCCTGGCGAGGCGGAATCCCAGAAAGTTGACGCGGTTGACTGGGGGGTTCCAGTCGCGGTCGGCGAAGCGGAGGCCCCTCGGAGAGTTGATCCAGGAGCCGCCCCGGCTGACGCGATTGCAGGTATTTATACCTATCACAGGACTTCCGTCCGATGATGCGTTGACATAGCTGTCGGCAAAGCAATCCTGCACCCACTCCCAAACATTGCCGTGCAAGTCGTGGAGGCCGAAGCCATTGCCCGACTTGCTGCCGACCGCAGCCGTCCGGCCGCCCGAATTGGCGCCGTAAACCGCCACCGATGACAGACAGCCCTCGGAATCGCCACACGACCACTTGGTCGTGGTCCCCGCCCGCGCCGCATACTCCCATTCCGCCTCCGTCAGCAGACGATAGGGGCCGTCGCCGCCGGTCGACACCGACACCACGCTGCGCACCTTGGCATTCAGGCGGCGGATGAACTCCTGGGCGTCGTCCCAGCTCACCTGCTCGACCGGGTTGCGCAGACCTGGGAACTTGCTGGGATTGCTATTGCCCCCCATCACCGCCTGCCATTCCCCCTGCGTCACCTCGTATTTCCCCACCGCAAACGCGCGGCCGATCGTCACCCGGTGCACCGGCTTCTCGTCGGCATCCCCATCGTCCGAGCCCATCACGAAGCTTCCCGCCGGCACCACCACCATCTCCGGGCAATCGGCGCAGTCGCGAAACACCGTCCCCGGGGCGTCGGGAACCGATTGCCCGCCGCGAGGCTCGGGCGGGCGGGGCACCACCGCCACCGTCGCCGCCGGAGCCGGAGCCGGAGCCGGAGCCGGCGGCTCGACCCGCGGCGCCTTGGCCCCCGGCACCACCCGCGCCACCACCCGCGTCGCATCGCCGTGGAGGGTGGCGTGCTGCTCGCGGTTGAAGCGCCGCCGCGCCTGATAGGTCATCTCCTCGTCGAGATAGGCCTTGGCCTCGGCCATGCTCACCTGGCCGTCGCCGTTGCCGTCGGCGGCGCCGTAAAGGCCGTCGAGCAGGATGCGGGTGAACAGGCCGTGCTTGGCCTCCTGGTCCCAACTGGCCAGTTCGTCGCCCCGGGCGGCGGTCAGCACCGCCAGCACCGCGGCCGCCTTGTCCCCGGCCTTCACCGCCGGCAGTTTCGGCACCACGCTGATCCCCGACGCCCCCTTGACCAGCGTCCCCCAGGGGCTGTCGCCGGAGAAGCAGGCATCGAGATAGACGGTCACCGAGCGGGCCTCGACCTTGGCCAGGTTGTCGTAGAGGACCTCGACCGGGAAGCCGCTGACCTCGACGGTGTCCGGCTCGGCGTCGGTGGGCAGCAGATAGCCGCGCTTGTCGCGCAGGCTGGGCACGCCGTGACCGGAATAGAACACCACCACGTCCGAGCGCCCGGGGCGGACGTACTGGAACACCTTGCCGCGATGGCTGTCGCGATTGCCGAACGCCGCCTCCAGCCTGCCCTTGGTGGCGTCGCGCAGGTCGATGATGTTGCCCTCGCGGCAGCCCAGGACGTCGACGACATAGCGCTTGAACGACTCGGCGTCGTTGTGGGCGTACTCCACCGCCGGGATGCCCTTGCCGTAGGCTTTGTTGCCGACGATCGCCGCCACGCAGTCGGGGTTGTCGGGCGCCGCCTGGGCCTTGCCCGCCACCACGGCCGCGACGCAGGCGGCGAAGATCAACCCGATGCGACGCATATCCGTTCTCCGTGCGATCACCGCGACCGTTCTACCACCGCGATGGCGGCGCCGCGACCGAAAAGCCCCCGGAGAGGGGCTCTCCGGGGGCTGGTGCGCGATCCTACCACCGCTCGGCATTGGCGACGGCGACCCAGCGGCCGGTGGAGCCGGTGCCGTCGACGGCGATCACCTCGGGGCCGTCGATGCGCGGCGGCAGGCGACGCACCGCCGGAAGGGGCGCGGCATCCGACCAGGTGGTGGCGACGCGAGCGGTGGTGGCCGCGGCGACGCGGGGGGCCGGCTGGCGGACGGCGATGGTGCCGAGACCGGCGAGGATCACCTGCGCCCCGCCCTCGGTCTCGTAGCGACGCTTCCACGACAGCACGGCATCGACATACTCGCGGGTGGCGGGGATGACCTTGGAATAGGGCGGCGGGCCGACGCGCGAGCCGCCATTGTAGTGCGACAGGGCGAACTCCTCGCGGCCGTAGAAGTCGATCAGGGTCTTGAGGTAGGCGACGCCCATGCGGACGTTGAGGCGGGCGTCAAACAGCAATTCGGGGCCGACGCCGAATTCCGAGCGGGCGGTCGCCGGCATGATCTGCATCACCCCGCGGGCGCCGGCCGAGCTGACCGCCGCCGGGTTGAAGCCCGACTCGACCTTGGCCACCGCCAGGGCCAGCTCGGGATCGACCCCGGCGCGGGCGGCCTCTTCGACCACCATGCGCTGGACGTCGTCGCGGCCGACCGCCGGACCGGCCGGAACCGCCGCCCCCGCCTCGCCCGCCAGCAGCCCGAAGCCGATCACCGCCACCGCCAATCCGAACATACGCTTGGTCATGACACGCCCCTCGTTCCTACCGTTGGATCAGGCATGGACGGGGGTGGAGGGAAATTTCCCGCCGGGGTACGATGGGCGATGAGCACCGATCTCGACAAGCTGAAGACCCGCCTTCAGGCGCTGCGCGCCAAGACCATCGCCAACGGCTGCACCGAGGAGGAGGCGCTGAGCGCCGCCGCCAAGGTGGCGGAATTGCTCGACCGCCACGACCTGTCGCTCTCCGACCTCGAGATCCGCGACGAGCAGTGCGAACAGCTGGCCATCGACACCAGCCGCAAGCAGCGCCAGCCGATCTCGTCGTGCGTCGGCGCCATCGCCGAATACTGCGACTGCAAGGCGTGGATGGAGAAGGATGCCGACGGCCGCATCCGCTATGTCTTCTTCGGCCTCAAGCCCAGCGTCGAGATGGCCCATTACGTCTACGACGTCGTCGCCACCGCCATGCGCTCGGGGTGGGAGCGCTATCAGCACAGCCAACGTTTCATCCGCTACGCCAGCGACGAAAAGGGTTCGTTCCAGTTCGGCATGGCGGTGTCGATCGCCGACAAGCTGATAGCCATGAAGGAGGCCCGCGACGAGGCCAACCGGATCAGCAGCGGCCGCGACCTGGTGGTGGTCCGCCATGCGGTGGTCGAAGCCGAGTTCGCCAAGCTCGACCTCAAGCTGCGCCGCGGCCGCGCCTCGGGCAAGCGGGTGGCGGCGGGCGCCTTCGAGGCCGGCCAGGAGGCAGGGCACTCGCTGACCCTGCACCCGGGCGTCGGCGGAAAGGGGCGATGATCACGCCGCCGACGCTGCGCCAGTTGCGCTATCTGGTCGCCCTGGCCGACGAGCGCCACTTCGGCCGCGCCGCCGAAGCCTGCCTGGTCACCCAGTCGACGCTGTCCTCGGGGTTGAAGGAACTGGAGCAACTGCTGGGCGTCGCCCTGTTCGAGCGCACCAAACGCCGGGTCGCCCCCACCGCGGCGGGGCTGGACATCGCCGAGCGGGCCCGCCGCCTGCTGCGCGACGCCGAGGAGCTGACCGAGGCCGCCCGCGCGGCCGGCGAGCCGTTGACCGGCCCCTTGCGCATCGGCGTCATTCCCACCGTCGCCCCGTTCCTGGTGCCGCGTATCCTGCCCACGCTCTATCGCCGCCATCCGGCCCTGAAGCCCTATCTGCGCGAGGAGCAGACCGGGCGGCTGATCGCCGGGCTGGAGGATGGCCGGCTCGACGTTCTGCTGCTGGCCTTTCCCATCGACGCCCCCGACCTGACCAGCGCGACGATCCTCGACGACCGCTTCTGGATCGCCTGCCCGCACAACCACCCGCTGGCGGCCTGCGCGCAGGTCTCGCCCGACCAGGTGCCGCGCGACGAGTTGCTGCTGCTCGAAGACGGCCATTGCCTGCGCGATCACGCCCTGTCCGCCTGCCATCTCGAAGGCGGGGCGTGGCACGAGGGCTTCCGCGGCACCAGCCTGCACACCCTGGTGCACATGGTCGCCGTCGGCCTGGGCGTGACGCTGCTGCCGGAGATGGCCATCCGCGCCGGGCTCGCCGACCTGCCCGGTCTGGCCGTCCGCCCGCTGTCAAACGAAGCGCCGCCGCGGCGGATCGGCCTGGCCTGGCGGCGAAGCTCGGCCCGCAGCACCGAATTCCGCCTGCTGGCCGGGTTGATCGGCGAGGCATGCGCGGAGACTTAGGGGTTTCGCCAAAATAGCCGAATCGATCTGGCGCAACTGACGGTTGGCGATTCTCAGGGGTAGGCCGGTCGGCTAGAATCGGCGGCATGATCGATGAAGATGAAATCCGCCGCCACTACGAACTGCTGCGCCCG
>JACRFY010000283.1 GCA_016212565.1 Magnetospirillum sp.
ACGATCCGGAGATGGCGTTGTGGCACGACTTCGGCGTGCGCGCGTGGCCGACCCTGGTGCTGATCTCGCCCGACGGCTTCGTCATCGGCCAGATCGCCGGCGAGCCTCATCCCGACCTGCTGGCGCAAGGCGTCGGCGACATGGTGGCGCAGTTCTGGGGGCGCGGCGAGATGGCCCCCAAGGCGCTGCCGCTGCTCGACGGCGCGGGCTCGCAGGCGGACAGCCGGCTGCGCTTCCCCGGCAAGATCAAGCCCTGCCCCGGCAGCGGCTGGGCGATCGCCGACAGCGGCCATCATCAGGTGGTGGTGTGCGACGACGGCGGTCGCGAACTGGCCCGCTACGGCAGCGGCACGGCCGGCTTTGCCGACGGGCCGGCCGCAGAGGCGGCCTTCGACGGCCCCGAGGGATTGGCCTGCGACGAGGCGGCGATCTATGTCGCCGACACCCGCAATCACGCCCTGCGGCGGATCGACCGCGGCAGCGGTGCCGTCACCACCCTGGCCGGCCTCGGCGTGCGCGGCGGGGTGTTGCGGGCGCCCGAGCCGGGCGCCGGGGCCGCGTTGGCCTCGCCATGGGACATTGCCGTCGGCGCCGGGCGGCTGTGGTTCGCCAATGCCGGCAGCCACCAGCTGGGAGTCTACGACCTCGCCACCGGCATGCTGTCCCCCGCCGCCGGCAGCGGGGCGGAGGCCATCCTCGACGGCCGTGCCGATGCGGCGGCGCTGGTCCAGCCCAGCGGTGTGGCGCTGGACGGCGACAGCCTTTATTTCGCCGACAGCGAGACCTCGTCGATCCGCCGCCTGCACCTGGGGGACGATGCGACGGTGGAGACCATCGTCGGCACCGGTCTGTTCGACTTCGGCCACGAGAACGGCCCGCTGCGCACGGCGCGGTTCCAGCATCCGCTCGGCGTGACGGTCAGCGACGGCCGGCTGATCGTCGCCGACAGCTACAACGGGACCCTAAGAACCATCGACCTTGCCGCCGGTACGGTGGCCGATCTTCCGGTGCTGCCGTGCGGCAACGGCCTGTGCCTTCCCCTCGACGAGCCGGCCGGCGTGGTCGCCGCCGGCCCGGGCCGCCTGCTGGTCAGCGACACCAACAACCACCGCATCGTCGCGGTCGACCTCGACCGCGCGACGGCGCGGGTGTGGATGGAATAACCACAGGGTTGCCGCCTTGACCGTTTCCCTTTTATCCTGTCGCGGCAAAAGCGTAGAGCAGGGATCGGTCATGGCTGCCAAGACTCGTTCGGATATCATCGGCGACATCGAGGACTACATCGCCAAGAACGGCGGAAATTTCGCCGAATGGTATGTTGGTGTCACCGGCAATCCCAAGCATACCCTGTTCACCCGTCATGCTTTGAAGCCGAAGGGCGATGCCTGGATCAGCCGTCTGGCCAAGGACGAATACGAGGCCCACGAGGTGGGCGAATACTTCCGCACCATTCGCCACACCCGTGGCTCGGCCGCCGATCCGGGGGCGAGCGACATCTACGTCTACGGCTACAAGCTCAAGAGCCACACCAAGCCGTAACTCACGCAAGGACCGCCGTCCCCATGGATCATCCCTCCGCGCTTGCCGAGTCCGACGTCGCCCACCTGCTGCATCCCTACACCAACCTTTCCCGCCACCAGGAGTCCGGCCCGCTGGTGATCGTGCGCGGCGAGGGGGTGCGGGTGTTCGACGAGCAGGGCCGCGACTACATCGAGGGCCTGGCCGGCCTGTGGTGCACGACGCTGGGGTGGGGCGAGGCGCGGCTGGCCGAGGTGGCCGCGGCGCAGATGCGGCAATTGCCGTTCTACCACCTGTTCGGCTCCAAGGCCCATCCGCCGGCGGTGGACCTGGCCGAGGCGCTGGCGGCGCTGGCGCCGGTCGCCGATGCCCGCGTCTTCCTGGCCAGTTCCGGCTCCGAGGCCAACGACACCGCGGTCAAGCTGATCTGGTACCTCAACAACGCGCTCGGCCGCCCGGCGAAGAAGAAGATCATCGCCCGCGAGCGCGCCTATCACGGCGTGACGGTGATGACCGCCTCGCTGACCGGCCTGCCCAACAACCAGCGTTCGTTCGACCTGCCGGTGCCGGGCATCCTGCGCGCCGCCTGCCCGCACCACTACCGCAACGCCCGGCCGGGCGAGGGCGAGGAGGACTTCGCCACCCGTCTCGCCGAGGAGCTGGACGCCCTGATCGTCGCCGAGGGCGCCGATACCGTCGCCGCCTTCTTCGCCGAGCCGGTGATGGGGGCGGGCGGCGTGGTGGTGCCGCCGGCGACCTATTTCGCCAAGATCCAGGCGGTGCTGAAGAAGCACGACGTGCTGCTGGTGCTCGACGAGGTGATCACCGGGTTCGGCCGCACCGGCGCCATGTTCGGCGCCGAGACCTTCGGCATCCGTCCCGACATGATGACCCTGGCCAAGGGGCTGTCGTCGGGCTATCTGCCGGTGTCGGCGCTGCTGGTGCGCGGCGACCTGTTCGCGCCCATCGCCGCCGAGGCGGGGCGGATCGGCACCTTCGGGCACGGCTACACCTATGGCGGCCATCCGGTACCGGCGGCGGTGGCGGTCGAGACGCTGAAGATCTATCGCGAGCGCGACATCCTCGGCCATGTCCGCGCGGTCGCGCCGGCGTTCCAGAGGACGCTCAGGTCCTTCGCCGATCATCCGCTGGTCGGCGAGGCGCGCGGCGTCGGCCTGATCGGAGCGCTGGAGCTGGTGGCCGACAAGGCCAGCCGGCGGGCCTTCGACCCGGCGCTGGGCGTCGGCGCGCGGGTGGTGGCCGCCGCCCAGGCCAAAGGGGTTATCCTGCGCGCCATGGGGGATTCGGTGGCCTTCGCCCCGCCGCTGGTCATCAATGAAGATGAAATCTTGGTCATGTTTTCGCGCTTCCGCGCCGCACTTGACGAAACTCATGCCGAGATGAGGGCGTGAAACGGCACATTGCTGAGGCAAACGAGGATTTGCGCACTGCACCAGGTGAGTCCGCTTGCGCCGCCAGTTTGCCATCTACTAGGATCATGCCGGCTCGGCCCATGGCCGGTGGCGTGCCAGGGAGAGGGACGGGATGGACTACCAGCATTATTTCGCCAAACGCATCAGCGACCTGAAATCCGAAGGGCGCTACCGCGTGTTCGCCGACCTCGAACGTCAGGCCGGGCGTTTCCCCGTTGCGCTGAACCACTTCGACGGTGGGGTGCGCGAGGTGGTGGTGTGGTGCTCCAACGACTATCTCGGCATGGGCCAGCATCCCGAGGTGATGGCCGCCGCCCACGAAGCCATCGAGCGCACCGGTGCCGGGGCCGGCGGCACCCGCAACATCTCGGGCACCAACCATACCCATGTGCTGCTTGAGCAGGAACTGGCGTCGTTCAACGGCAAGGAAGCGGCGCTGCTGTTCACGTCCGGCTACGTCGCCAACCAGACCACCCTGTCGACGCTGGGCTCGACCATTCCCAATTGCGTGATGTTCTCCGACGAGTTGAACCACAACTCGATGATCGAGGGCATCCGCCACGGCCGCTCGGCCAAGCACGTCTTCCGCCACAACGACCCCGATCATCTCGACGAACTGCTGTCGGCCTATCCCACCGAGACGCCGAAGCTGGTCGCGTTCGAGTCGGTCTATTCCATGGACGGCGACATCGCCCCCGTGTCGGCGCTGTGCGACGTCGCCGAGAAGCACAATGCCATGACCTTCCTCGACGAGGTCCACGCGGTCGGCATGTACGGGGCCGAAGGCTCGGGCGTCGCCGAGCGCGACGGGGTGCGCGACCGCGTCACCATCATCCAGGGCACCCTGGCCAAGGCGATCGGCGTGGTCGGCGGCTACATCGCCGCCTCGGCCAGCCTGGTCGACTATGTGCGCAGCTTCGGCCCCGGCTTCATCTTCTCGTCGTCGATGCCGCCGATGGTCGCCGCCGCCGCCCTGGCCTCGGTCCGCTGGCTGCGCCGCCATCCCGAGGTGCGCGAGCGCCACCAGGAGCGGGCGGCGACGCTCAAGCGCCTGCTGGCCGAGAAGGGCATCCCGGTGTTGCCGTCGATCAGCCACATCGTGCCGGTGATGGTCGGCAATGCCGCCCTGTGCAAGCAGGCCTCCGACCTGCTGCTGACCCGCCACGGCATCTACGTGCAGCCGATCAACTATCCCACCGTTCCGGTCGGTTCCGAGCGCCTGCGCATCACGCCCACGCCGCTGCACGACGACGCGATGATGAGCCATCTGGTCGCTTCGCTGTCCCAGGTGTGGGATGAACTGGATCTGCACAAGAGCCACCACCCCGGTGTGCCGCGCACCGCTGCGGCGGAGTAGGGGGCGGAGACGGGGCTTGGTGGGCGGTGACGGGTTCGAACCGCCGACATCCTCCGTGTAAAGGAGGCGCTCTACCGGCTGAGCTAACCGCCCGTGCCGCAGGTTCTAAGGGGTTTCGGATTCTGCTGCAAGGGGAACGGAGGGGGCGTTTCGGGGATTGTCGGGCCGGAACGCCCCTCTCCCCGACGTGGCGGAGAGGGGCGGGTCCGTCTAGCCGCGACCGGCGCCGCCCGATGCCACCTTGGCGCGGGCGGGCCTGGCGGCGCCATGGTCCTGACGCGGCGCGGCGGGGCGCTGGCCCGGACGGGCCTTGGCCGAGCGGTCCCAGGTCTTGCCCGGAGCGGCGCGGTCGTTGGCGAACGGGCGGTTGGGGCGGTTGGCGGTGGTCAGGACCGGCCGGCGCGGTTCGAGGCCGGGCACCAGATGGACGTCCATGGTCGCCTTGGTGAACTGCTGGATGCGCGTCACCATGCCGCGGTCGGCCGGACCGGCGAACGAGATGGCGATGCCCTGGGCACCGGCGCGGCCGGTGCGGCCGATGCGGTGGATGTAGTCCTCGGGCTGGCGGGGCAGGTCGAAGTTGATGACGTGGCTGATGTCGCGCACGTCGATGCCGCGCGCGGCGACGTCGGTGGCGACCAGCAGGCGGATCTTGCTCGACCGCAGTTGGTCGAGGGTGCGGTTGCGCTCGCCCTGGGTCATGTCGCCGTGCAGGCAGCCGGCGGCATGGCCGGCCTGGTTGAGATCCTGGGCCAGGGTGTCGGCATCGCGCTTGGTGGCGGTGAAGACGATGGCCTTGGCGACGTCGGCCGAGGCGGCGAAGTGATGCAGCAGCCGGCGCTTGTGAGCCAGGTCGTCGGCATGGTGCAGGCGCTGTTCGATGGTCGGGGCCTCGGTGGCGGTCTCGATCGAGACGCGCACCGGGTCGTTGAGCAGCCGCTCGGCCAGCTTGGCGATGCGGCGGTCGAGGGTGGCGGTGAACAGCAGGGTCTGGCGGTCCTTGCCGCAGGCGGCGGCAATCGCCTCGACCTCTTCGAGGAAGCCCATGTCGAGCATGCGGTCGGCCTCGTCGAGGATCAGCACCTCGACGGCGCTGACGTCCAGGCGGCCGCGCTCCATGTGGTCGCGCAGGCGGCCGGGGGTGGCGACCACCACGTCGACCGGACGGGCCAGCAGGCGCAACTGGTCGCGATAGGGCATGCCGCCGACCAGCTCGACCGAATTGAGATGGAGGAACTTGCCGTACTTGCGGGTCGCGGTCAGAACCTGGCGGGCCAGCTCGCGGGTGGGGGTGAGGATCAGGATGCGCGGCACGCCGGCCGGGCGGGGCGGGCGGTTGGCGGCCAGGCGGCTCAACGACGGCAGCAGGAAGGCCGCGGTCTTGCCGGTGCCGGTGTGGGCGGTGGCGAGCACGTCGCGCCCGGCAATCGCCGGCGGAATGGCGGCGGCCTGGACCGGGGTGGCGACGGTATAGCCCTCGGCTTCGAGGGACTTCAGCAACATGGGATGCAATTGGATATCGGCGAAGGACAATGGCTCTTCCTTTGACAGGGAATGGTAAACGGCGTCCGGGGCGGTGCCGATGATCGGCACACCCTTTTGGCGGGAGAGGTCAAAGAGGAAGAAGCGTCCCCGCAGGAGCGGCCTCGGTCGGGCAGCTCGAATGGACTGGCATCGTCTCTCTCAAGAGACGGACCTGCCTCCAGCGATCGAACGCGGCGAACATAGGCGAGAGCCGCGGAAAAGCCAAGGAAAATCGTCGCCTTAGGGCGCCGCCGCCGGCCCGTAGCGCAAGACCTGGACCTTTTCCAGCGTCACCAGCCCGCTGCCGATCATGGCGTCGAGCACCGGCAGGAAGGCGTCGATCTTGTCTTTGGCGTCGACGATCTCGACCACCAGCGGCAGGTCTTCCGACAGGGCGAGGATCTTGGCGGTGTGGATGGCGCCGGAACGCCCGAACCCCATCGGGCCGCGCAGCACGGTCGCCCCGGCCAGCCCCGCCTCGCGCGCCGCCATCACCAGCGCTTCGTAGAGCGGCAGGCGGCCGGATTTCTCCTGCTCGCGGATATAGATGCGCAGTAGGACGGCCTCGGTGGGCGAACGCATGGCGGACCTCCCTAATCGTTGAGCAGCAGGGCTCCGGCATGGCCGAGCCAGACCCCGAACAGGCACAGGACCACCGAAAGGACGATGTTCAATCCCGCCCCCAGCCACTCGCCGTCCTGGACCAGGGTCAGGGTCTGCAGGCTGAACGACGAGAAGGTGGTGTAGCCGCCGCACACGCCGACCATGAAGAACTGGCGCCACTCGCCGGGCACCAGCAGGCGTCCGTCGGGGGCGGTGAGGGTGGCGAACAGGCCGATGACCAGCGAGCCGGTGACGTTGATCGCCAACGTGCCCCAGGGAAACGTGGGGCCGGTCCATGCCGAAATCAGGCCGCTCAACCAGTAGCGCAGCGTCCCGCCCAATCCGCTGCCGATGGCGACGAGGAGATAGGTCATGGGCGTTTCCCTTTGCCGCGCCGGCCCGTGCAGCCTTCGGCGGCCGGCTGCGGCGCCTCGGCGACCAGCCGCGACAATTCGTCGAGTTCCGCGGCCACCGCCGCCGCCGCCTTGGTCTCGACCCGGCGGTAGAGGTCCACCACCTGCCGTCCCATGGCGGTCAGCGTCGCCCCGGACACCGCGGTGTCGAGGACCGGTGCGGTCAGGGCGCGGTTCATCTCGTCGATCAGCAGCCAGGCGCGGCGATAGGACATGCCCTGGTCGCGGGCGGCGGCGCTGATCGAGCCGCAGCGGTCGACCGCTTCCAGCAGATCGGCCTTGCCGGGGCCCAGGGCGGCGAAGGCGCACAGCTTGATGCGCAGCTTCAGGGTCCTCGCCGAATGTGTCGCCATGTCCCCTCCCGCCCGGCTGATACCGGCGAACGCTCGAACCGACCCGTTCGCCGGTATTTGCGGCCATTGCGGCCGCGGCCAAGGGCGCGGATGCGCCCGCCCGGCGAGGGCAAACCGGCGAGTCGCTTCGGCGGCTCGCCGGTATGAGGCATTACCATAGCCGTTCGGCAAGGTCAGGGGCAATTCCCGCCATCGTCGCGCGGACAGTCTTCGCCGATCGCCGCGGCAGGGGCGAGGCCGAGCCAGGCGGCGAGGGCGGTCTCGTCGAAGCCGCACACCTTGCGCCCGGTGGTTTCGATCAGCGGCCGGCGGATCAGCAGCGGGTCGGCCAGCATCAGCGTCATGGCCTGCTCGGCGGACAGGTCTTCCGGCACCACCGCGCCGGATTTGACTCGCGGGGCGGCGCGGTTGAACCACGCCGCCACCGGCAGGTCGGCGAAGAACGGCCGCAGGGTCTCGGCCGTCCATGCCGTGGCGAGAATATCGCGCGGCTCGACGACATGGCCCGACTGCAGCAGCAACCGCTTCTGGCGGGTGTTGTTGATGCAGCCGGGCTTTTCGTAGAAGACGACGAAGGCCATGAACGATCAGCGGCGCAGGTCGATTTCCACGCCCGGCTCGCCGGAGAACTCGACCAGGATCTCTTCGTCGGCGACGATGTACTGGCAGGCGAGGCGGTAGGGCGGGGTGATGTCGTCGTTCTCGGCCTTGGCCAGCCAGTCCTTGGTCAGCTTGCCGTTGACCGACAGGGTCAGCTTCTCCTTCTCGGTCAGGGTCTGGGCGCGCTGCTGGTTGGTGCCGAGATAGGTGATCTTGACCAGGCACGAGCCGCACTCGCCGTCCTGGCACTGGCAGGGGATCTGGATGCCGTGCGCCTTGGCCAAGGCCAGCAGGGTGCTGTGCTTGGGATCGCCGGCAACGGCATAGACGGTGACGTTCTTGGCCAGGGAGGGGGCGCTGAAGGTGACATTGGCCATGGGGATCTCTCCTTTGGGTCAGGGATGGGTCATCACCGCGGCCGCTTCGGCCAGCGGCAGGGGAAGGGGCATGATCGATTCGGCGGCGAGGAAGCGGATTTCGTTGGGCGTCTCTTCGCCCGGCGGCATCACCGCATAATGCGGCCCGGCCGAACGTTTCATCAGCGCGCGGGCGAACGAGCGCAGGATCTGGTCGTAGAAGCGGCAGCCGAGGAACAGGAAACCGCGCCCTTGGCGGCGCTCCTGCACCGTCGCCGGGATTGGCGTCTGGATGTCGAGTTCGCACAGCACCTCGACGTAATCGGCGTCCGAGGCCAGCACGTCGCCGACCGGCTGGGCGGCGCCGTGCGGCTTGTAGAGCAGGGTGCCCCAGGCCGCGGCCGCCTCGGGCGGGCATTCGGCTCCGGCGGAATCATAGGCGCGATACCATGGCGCATCGCCGGTGCGCCGGGCCTTGGAGGTCCCCTGGATCAGGCCCCAGTCGGTGCGCGGGGCCAGCGCCGCGGCCATGGTCCCGTCGTACCAGGTGTCGACGATCAGCGGCGCGTCGCTCAGTCCGGCCAGCCAGGCATGCAGCGGCGAGGGCGGCGGCACCGGCTTGAACGCCTCGGCGAGCAGCTTGTCGAGGGTGACGCGGTGGCGGTGGGTCTCGATGTACTGGGCGGTGTGCCACAGGTTGTTCTTGATCCGCCCGGGCACGCCGACCTTGCTGGCCAGCAGGTGGGACAGCGCCCGCGCCCCGGTGGGGACGCAGGGCGGGCCGTCGCCGAGGGTGAGGACGTCCGGTCCCAGCACCGGGATCAGGCGTCCCCCCGCCACCTCGGCGGCGAGGTGGGAGAGCGAGGCGCGGGGGGCCGCGTCAGTCATCGTCGTCGCCGAGCTTGCGGGCTTCGACGGTGATCGGCAGCGGGGTGTCGGCGGGCATGTCGGGCATCTGGAAGCGCCAGCCGTTGCCGATCCGGGCCCAGCCGCCCCACAGGCCCGGCTTCTCCGACTCGGTGACCTTCTCTTCCAGGTCCTTCTTGGCGACATAGATCTCGTAGGTGTCGCCGAGCTTGCGGACGGTAACCTTCATGGCTGGGCCTCCAGGCTTTCGAGCTCGTGGGTCCGCATGCCGACCAGCATGCCGCGGTCGACGAAATCGATGGAAAAGACGTAGAAGCGATTGAGGTAGGTGCCGACCGACTTGACGTAGCCGACGTCGCCGCCCTCGATCAGGAAGCCGCCCATCGGCACCCCGGGATAGGTGCCGTCATTGCGCACCGCGCGGATGGCCTGCACCTTGTCGCCGAGGTCGAAGGCCGGCCGGTCGTTGAGTTCGGATTGCAGGATCATCGGACGGCCTCCTCGACCGCGGTTCAGGCGGGGATGATGCAGCCGTCGACCGGGCACACCGACATGCACTTGGGATCGGGATCGCCGTCGCACTCGGTGCAGGTCTTGGCCTTGATGGCGTAGACGTCGCCCTTCATCGCGATCGAGCCGGTCGGGCAGTCGAACTCGCAGGCGCCGCAGGCGGTGCATTCGGAAGCAACGATCTGGAAAGCCATGGGAAATCTCCTTGGGTTGGGGAGGGGTCAGGCGCTGGTGCGCCGGCAATCCGCACCGGCGGCGGCGTACCAACTGGCCAGGGCGGTTTCGATGTATTCGAAGGGATGGGCGTCGACGGCGACGATGCCGGCCTTGGCGAGGTCGGCCTTCGGACAGCGGCCGATCTTGGCGACGAAGACGGTGTCGATGCCCTCCAGGACCTTGAGAATCACCTCCAGGCGCTCGTCGTCGCCGTCGCCGCCGACGCAGTAGTTCTCGGCCTTGCGGTGGCCGACGAAGCGCACCCCGGTGCCGTCGACCTCGTAGACCTGGAACTCGGTGGCGTGGCCGAAATGCTGGTTGATGCGGCTGCCGCCCTTGGTGCACACCGCGACCAGGCGGGCGGCCGCGACCGGGGCCGCCTGGAGGGCGGAATTGGCCCGCGCGGCGGCGGCGCGGTGGTCGGCCCGCTCGCGCTCGACCACCTCGCGATAGAGACGGCGCGGCTCGGGATCGACGGTGGCCGGAACCTCGGCCAGCTTGTCGAGGGTGAAGTCCTGCGACAGATCCTCGCCGAGCATGCCCACCGCGTCGGCACGGCACTGGCGGCAATGGCGCATCACCTTGGCGCCCCCGGCCAGGCTGTCCTGTACGCCCTTCAGCGCCGCCGGCGTCGGGCCGGGGCGGCCTTCGAGGCCGAACACGGTGCCGTGGGCGGGGTCGGAGATCAGCGGCAGCACGTTGTGGAGGAAGGCGCCGCGGGCGGTCAGGGCCTTGTTGACCTCGATCAGGTGCCGGTCGTTGATGCCCGGGATCATCACCGAGTTGACCTTGACCAGCACCCCCTTGGCCACCAGGGCCTCCAGGCCTTCCATCTGCCGCTGGTGGAGGACGCGCGAGGCCTCGACGCCGGTCAGGCGGTGCTTGTCGAAGAAGATCCACGGATAGATCTGCGCCCCCACCTCGGGGTCGACCATGTTGATGGTGATGGTGACGTGGTCGATGTCGTGGTCGAGGATGCGCTCGATGTGGTCGGGCAGGGCCAAGCCGTTGGTCGAGATGCAGAACTTGACGTCGGGCAGGCGCTCCTTGACCCGGGCGAAGGTCTCGAAGGTCTTCTTCCAGTCGAACAGCGAGTCGCCCGGTCCGGCGACGCCCAGCACACTGAGCTGCGGCACCTTGGCCGCCACCGCCATCACCTTGGCCGCCGCTTGTTCGGGGGTCAGGCGCTCGCTGGTGACGCCGGGGCGGGATTCGTTGGCGCAATCGTACTTGCGGTTGCAGTAGTTGCACTGGATGTTGCAGGCGGGGGCCACCGCGACGTGCATGCGGGCGAAGTAGTGGTGGGCTTCCTCGCTGTAGCAGGGGTGGTCCTTGATGCGGTTCCACAATTCGGCGGGCATGTCGCCCTGGCCGGCGCTGCTGCCGCAGGACTTGGCGGCGCAGCCGGCGGCGGCGGCAGGCCTTCCGTTGGTGATGTCGGCGAGGGAAATGACGTTGGACACCGGCGGCCTCCGTTCCTGGCTAGGACGGTAGGGGGTGTTGCAAGGGGGGTGCCAGTCCGTTGCGAAACCGTGCCCGAGGATGTCCTCGCCCTTCGAGACGGCTGCCGAGGCAGCCTCCTCAGGGTGAGGACGTCTGCAATCCCAATAGGTTGAGCCTCATCCTGAGGAAGCCCGCAGGGCTGTCTCGAAGGACGAGGCGTCCCTGGCCCGGATTTCGCAACAGCGCGAAAGATCTTCTGTCGCATCTGCGACAATCCGTCAGGGATGCAACACGGGCTACAGCTCGCGGATGGGGATGTCGTGCTTCTTCAGGGCGTAGCCGATCTGGCGCGGCGTCAGGCCCAGCAGGCGGGCGGCCTTGGCCTGGACCCAGCCGCAGCGCTCCATCGCCTGGATGAGGCGCTCGCGCTCGGACGGGTCGGCCTCGTCGTCGGCGGCGGGCGGCGGCGGCGGGGCGGGGGCGAAGGTCGGCAGCGGCATCGCCGCCGGCTCGTCGTGCTCGTGATGCGGCCATAGGGTCGAGGACAGGCAGGTTTCGCGCCGGCACGAGAAGGCCTCGTCGTCGATCACCTCGCCCTTGGCCATGGTGGCGGTGCGGGTGATGCAGTTCTCCAGTTCGCGCACGTTGCCGGGGAAGGCGCAGCGCTCCAGCGTCTGCAGGGCGCGGTGGGTGAGGCCGAGGCTGCGGCCGTTCTCCTTGTTGAACTCGGCGAGGAAATGGGCGGCCAGCAGGGGAATGTCGCCGGGGCGGTCGCGCAGCGGCGGCAGGAAGATCGGCACCACGTTGAGGCGGTAATAGAGGTCGGCGCGGAACTCGCCCTTCTTGACCGCCGCTTCGAGGTCGCGGTTGGTGGCGGCGACCAGGCGGACGTCGACCTTCAGGGTCTTGGTGCCGCCGACCCGCTCGAACTCGCCCTCCTGGAGCACGCGCAGCAGCTTGGATTGGAAGGTCAGCGAGATTTCGCCGATCTCGTCGAGGAACAGGGTGCCGCCGGAGGCGAGCTCGAAACGGCCCTTGCGTTCGCCGATGGCGCCGGTGAAGGCGCCCTTTTCATGGCCGAACAGTTCGGATTCGAGCACGCTTTCCGACAGCGCCGCGCAGTTGACCTTGACGAACGGCTTGGCGGCGCGCGGCGACAGGACGTGGATGGCGTGGGCGATGCGTTCCTTGCCGGTGCCGCTTTCGCCGCGCAGCAGCACGGTGGCCTTCGACGGCGCCGCCTGCTGCACCTGGGCGAAGACATGGGCCATGGCCGGCGAGGTGCCGATCACGTCCTCCAGCCCGCGCACCGGCGCCGTCGGCTTGATGTGGACCATTTGCTTGCGCAGGCGGGCATTGTCTTCCATCAACTGCTCGCGGTCGGCGATCACCTTGCGGTGCAGGTTGACGGTCTGGCCGATCAGGGTGCCGACCATGGTGAGGAAGCGCAGGTCGCGCTCGAAGCCTTGCGGCGCGGCGTCGCGGGGGCGCTCGATGGACAGGGCGCCGAACGGCTTGTCGGTGGTCTTGATCGGCACGCACAGGAACGAGACGCCCTCGTCGTCGAGGTCGTCGCCGTCGTCGACGCATTCGGCCAGCAGCGGCTCGGCGGCGGGGTCGGCGACCAGCATCGGGCTGCCGGTGGCGATCACCTTGGCGGCGGCGGCGAAGGGGTACTTGAGGGCGCCGGTGCGGGCCAGCTTCAACGACATGCCGGTCACCGCGGCCAGGGCCGGGTGTCCCTCGTCGTCGGCCAGCACCACCACGCCGTGGCGCATGTCCAGGTACGAAGACAAGATGTTGAGGACGTCGTGGAGAGCCTTGTCGAGATCGAGGGTGGAGCCGAGAACCTTGCCGATCTCATAGATGCCGATCAGGGAAAGTTCGCTGTCGTCGGCCTTGGTACGCCCGCTGCTCATTCGCTTCGCCTTGCTGCTGCCGTTGGCCCCGGCACGTCGCTCCCCCGTCGCATGCTTTTTTCGTTGGCCTGATTCTCTGCCGAAGCGCGCCGTGGCGTCAATGGTCTCATTGCCAATCGTCGCCGCGGTGGGCTAACACTTCCTTACGGGTTAACAAAATCATCAAAAGGGGAACCCTGTGTCCTATCGGAGAATCACCCTCACACACTATCTGCTCCAGGAGCAGCGCCGCCTGGGCCGTTCGGGCGCCTTCACCGCCCTGATGCACGACATCATCACCGCCTGCAAGATGATCTCGCACGAGGTCAACCGCGGCGCCATGGCCGGCAATCTCGGCACCGCCGGCAGCGAGAACGTCCAGGGCGAGGAGCAGAAGACCCTCGACGTGCTGGCCAACGACATCTTCCTGCACATGAATGCGCTGGGCGGCAGCTACGCCGCCATGGCCTCGGAGGAACTGGACGACGTCCATGTCGTCCACGGCAACGACGGCCGCTACCTGCTGCTGTTCGATCCCCTGGACGGCTCGTCGAACATCGACGTCGACATTTCGGTCGGCACCATCTTTTCGGTGCTGCGTCTGCCCGAGAACGCCAATCCCGGCCACAAGGGCGCCTTCCTCCAGGCCGGTATGCAGCAGGTGTGCGCCGGCTATGCCCTCTACGGCCCGTCGACGATGCTGGTGATGACCACCGGCAACGGGGTCAACGGCTTTACGCTGGACCGCGACGTCGGCATGTTCTTCCTCACCCACCCCAACATGACCGTGCCGGCGGACACCAAGGAGTTCGCCATCAACGCCTCGCGCGCCCGCTTCTGGGAGCCGCCGGTCAAGCGTTACGTCGAGGAGTGCCAGGCCGGCAAGGAAGGGCCGCGGGGCAAGGACTTCAACATGCGCTGGGTGGCCTCGATGGTCGCCGAGGTGCATCGCATCCTGGTCCGCGGCGGCGTGTTCCTCTATCCCGTCGATGCCGAAAACCGCAAGAAGGGCGGCAAGCTGCGGCTGATGTACGAGGCCAACCCGATGGCCTTCCTCATCGAGCAGGCCGGCGGTGCCGCCTCGACCGGGCGCGAGCGCATCATGGCCGTCGAGCCCGGCGACCTGCACCAGCGGGTGGCGGTGATGCTGGGATCGAAGAACGAGGTCGAGCGGCTGGTGAGCCATCACCGCGAGTTCGACGGCGGCTGAGGGGGAAGGTCGCCACCAAGGCACCAAGACGAGAGGTCTTGGTGTCTTGGCGGGGCTTCCGGCGGCACGTCCCGCGTTTCCAGCCTGGTGGTTGTTTTCACTTGGGCCACCGCCATGCGGGTGAGGCTTTGAAACCGTTTGCGGCCTTCTCCCTCTCCCGAATCGCGATTCGGTTTTTACCAAAATATGGTATATATTGGCACCAGCCCAAGGAGGCCTAGCATGGCGCGTAACACGTCCGTTTCTCTGGGCGATCATTTCGCCCAATTCATCGATGCGCAGGTGCAAACCGGTCGCTACGGTTCGGCCAGCGATGTGGTTCGAGCGGGGCTGCGACTGCTGGAGGAGCACGAGGCCAAGGTGAAGGCTTTGCAGGATGCGCTTATTGCCGGGGAGGAATCCGGCCCGGCGGCACCGTTCGACAATGAGGCGTTCTTGACGCGCATGCGGGTCAGGCATGCCGGCTAGCGGCGGCACCTTCCGCCTTTTTCCGCGTGCGGAAGCCGATCTTGAGGATATCTGGCTCTATTCCTTCAAGAACTGGTCGCTGGAGCAGGCGGATCGCTACCACAACGCCATCGTCGAAGCGTTCTGGGATCTGGCGGCAGGCCGAAAGAGCGGGCGCCCGGTGGACATCCGTGAAGGCTATTTCAAGCATCCGGTCGGCTCCCACATGGTGTACTACCGCTTCACCGAATCCGGCCTTGTCGTTGTCCGTATCCTGCATCAGCGCATGGAAGTGGGACGGCATCTATAATGCTTCCCCATCCACCGTGACCGCACCGCCCGTAACCCCGGTCGAGCAGGAACTGTCCCGTTCCTCTCGGCATGATGGCGACGAGATGGTCCCGTATGAATGAGCAGGATTGTCGTACTCATTATCCGTGTATCACAGGGGGGCTCTGTGTTAATTGTTTCCGGCCAGAAAATGGCGTATTACTTCGCAAGAATTTTGGTGGCCGCGGTTGTTATTGTTAACTGTGGCTGCGCGATGCCTTCTCCTGGTGTCAGGGGCTTGTCGCCAGTTCCAGAGTTCACTGAATCAACTGTTGACGGCCAGGGTGTTGTTCAATTTCGACGCACGGGATGTGCTGGTTTGGGATGCGCCCTGGGGATAACGCTCGTCATTGATGGAACCGACGTTGCGACGCTAACTAGAGATACATATTTTGAATTTCGGATACAGCCAGGGGCAAGGCATGAAGTGTGGACAGAGTATCTCAACACGGGGAGATTGATTCCAAAAGTGGTTGCGACTGAGAAGCTCATTATTGAGTCGATTCCGCCAGTGGTAACAAAATATTCTGTGAACGTCGCTGGTATTAAGCCTTATGTGGGTGAGGGACGCGAGCGGTTGATTTCAACTCCAAGCAGTGGCCTCAGGTGAGTGTGGGACGTCAATGCGACCGGTTGGGAAATCGGGGCAGGAAGTCTGGGCCGGAGTGCAATTCGTTCAATGAACCCGTCTCCAGCCGATGCCACGTCTTCGTCGCTTTAACATCGCGGATAACCGTTCCCCTGCTTTGCGTGGCAAAAATCGCGCGCCCCAAGAACCGACTTCGTGGTGTCTCGGTGTCTACTCCGACGGCGGGTCGCGCTTTTCCGGTGGCTCCTCGTCCCGCGTCGGCCGGTTCTTCGCCGGATTGGTGAAGCGGAAGCGGCCGGCGAGGATGCAGCCCTTCATGCCGGGATCGCACGGGCGGTTGGCCACCCGGGTGCAGGTGCCATTGGCCTCGTGCGGACAGCCCCAGCCGCTCATGGTCGCTCCTTCGTTGTCGACTTTTGCCCCTCCCCCGCTTGCGGGTGAGGGTGGCCCGCTGGGCCGGGTGAGGGAGCCGCACACTCTGGAGCCCGTGGCTCCCTCACCCTCCCACGGCCTTGCCGCGGGTCCCTCCCTCTCCCGCAAGCGGGCGAGGGGCAAGGAGCGCTCGCTCCCGTTTCCATCCCGCTCCGAAATGCGCTATAACCCAGGCCCCCGAAGCGGTGGAAGCGTTTTCATGAGCGAGCGGCCCTATCGGGCGATCCGGCGGCGCAAGTCGCGTCAGGTGATGGTCGGTTCCGTCGCCGTCGGCGGCGATGCGCCGATCAGCGTCCAGACCATGACCAACACCCTGACCACCGACATCGCCGGCACGGTGGCGCAGATCCGCCGCGCCGAGGAGGCCGGAGTCGACATCGTCCGCGTCTCGTGCCCCGACGAGGACTCGACCCGGGCGCTGAAGGCCATCGTCGCCCAGGTGTCGGTGCCGGTGGTGGCCGACATCCACTTCCATTATCGCCGCGCCATCGAGGCCGCCGAGGCCGGCGCCGCCTGCCTGCGCATCAATCCCGGCAACATCGGCAGCCCCGACCGGGTCCGCGAGGTGGTGCAGGCGGCCAAGGACAACGGCTGTTCGAGGCGCATCGGCGTCAATGCCGGCTCGCTGGAAAAGCACCTGCTGGAAAAGTACGGCGAGCCGTGCCCGGAGGCGATGGTCGAAAGCGCCCTCGAACACGTGCGCATCCTCGAAGACAACGACTTCCGCGCGGTCAAGATCAGCGTCAAGGCCTCGGACGTCTTCCTCGCCGCGGCCGCCTATCGCGGCCTGGCCGAGGCCTGCGACTATCCGCTGCATCTCGGCATCACCGAGGCCGGCGGGCTGATCGGCGGTACGGTGAAGTCGGCGCTGGGGATCGGTTCGCTGCTGTGGCAGGGGATCGGCGACACCATCCGCGTCTCGCTGTCCGCCGACGTCGCCGAAGAGGTCAAGGTCGGCTACGAGATCCTCAAGACCCTGGGCCTGCGCGCCCGCGGCGTGCGCATCGTCTCCTGCCCGTCCTGCGCACGGCAGGGCTTCGACGTGATCAAGACCGTCGAGGAACTGGAGCGCCGCCTCGCCCACATCGTCACCCCGGTGACCCTGTCGATCATCGGCTGCGTCGTCAACGGCCCCGGCGAGGCGCGCGAGACCGATCTCGGCCTCACCGGCGGCGGCGGCGGCGCCCACATGGTCTATGTCGCCGGGTCTCCCGATCACAAGATCGACAACGCGGCGATGATCGAACACATCGTCGCCCTGGTGGAAGCCAAGGCCGCCGCGCTCGAAGGAAAGGCGTAGGCAGTGATGCAGGCGTTGCCATACCCCTTTGCCGTCATGCCCGGGCTTGACCCGGGCATCCACGTGTCGACGCCCAACAAATTGGCCGAAAAGACATTTTCGCGGATCCGCGTGGATGGCCGGGTCGAGCCCGGCCATGACGACAGGGGGCCGGGGACACGGTGTCCCGTCCCGCCGCGCCCTCTCGACATGGAGCCCTAGAATGTCATCCCTTCAGCCCGTCCGCGGCACCCACGACCTGTTGCCCGAAGAGGCCCGCCGCCATCGCCTGGTCGAGGAGACCGCCTTCGCCGTCGCCCGCCGCTATGGCTACGGCGAGATCGCCACCCCGATCTTCGAGTTCACCGAGGTGTTCGCCCGCACCCTGGGCGAGACCTCCGACGTGGTGACCAAGGAGATGTACACCTTCCCCGACCGCTCCGGCGAGTCGCTGACGCTCCGTCCCGAGGGCACCGCCGGCGTGGCGCGGGCGTTCATCTCCGGCGGGCTGGCCCAGCATCTGCCGCTGAAGGTGTTCTACCGCGGGCCGATGTTCCGCCACGAGCGGCCGCAGAAGGGCCGCCTGCGCCAGTTCCATCAGGTCGGCTGCGAGCTGTTGGGCGTCGACAGCCCGCTGGCCGATGTCGAGGTGGTGGCGATGGCCTGGCGGATGCTGGTCACCCTCGGCCTCGGCGACAAGGTCCAGTTGGAGATCAACACCCTGGGCGATGCCGACAGCCGCATCGCCTATCGCAACGCCCTGATCGCCTATCTCGATCCCTTCCGCCTGTCGCTGTCCGAAGAGAGCCAGGCGCGGCTCGACCGCAATCCGCTGCGCGTGCTCGATTCCAAGGACGAGGAGGACAGGCGGGTGGTGGCCGGGGCGCCGCTGATGACCGACAGCCTGACCCCGGCGGCGCGCGCGTTTTTCGAGCAGGTGACCGGCGGGCTGACCGCCCTGGGGGTGCCGTTCGTGGTCAATTCGCGGCTGGTGCGCGGCCTCGATTACTACAGCCATACCGCCTTCGAGTTCACCACCACCGCGTTGGGCGCCCAGGGCACGGTGCTGGCCGGTGGCCGCTATGACGGCCTGATCGCCACCATGGGCGGCCCGGCGACTCCCGGCATCGGCTGGGCGGCGGGGGTCGAGCGGCTGGCGATGCTGGTCGAGACTCCGCCGGTCGGCGAACGTCCGGTGGCGGTGATCCCCATGGGCGATGCGGTCAAGGCGCTGGCGGTGGCCGAGACCCTGCGCGCCGCCGGGATGGCGGTCGAGCTGGGCTTCTCGGGCAACATGAAGAAGCGCATGGCCCGCGCCGACAAGGCCGGCGCCCGGCTGGCGGTGATCCTCGGCGAGGACGAGGCGGCGCGCGGGGCGGTGACGCTGCGCGACCTCGACGGCGGAACCCAGGAGGAGGTGCCGCTGGCCGCGCTGGTGGAGCGCCTGTCCGGGCGGGGCTAGGCGAACGTGGCCGATCTCGCGTCCCGCTTGGTGATCGTCGGTGCCAACCATCGGTCGGCATCGCTGTCCCTGCGCGACGTGCTGTTCGTCGACGATGCCGCCGCGCCCGGCGTCCTGGCCCAGCTCAAGGCGGCGGGGATCGCCGAGGCGGTGGTGCTGTCCACCTGCGACCGCGTCGAGGTGTGGGCCGCCGCCGACGACCGCAGCCATGCCGCCGGTGGCGTCGCCGAGAGCTTTGCCGCCCGTGCCGGTCTGGCGCGGGGGGCGCTGTCCGGGCCGTTGACGGTGCTGGAGGGCGGCGAGGCCCTGCGGCACGCCTTCCTGGTCACCAGTTCGCTCGACAGCCTGGTGGTCGGCGAGCCGCACGTCGCCGGCCAGGTCAAGGACGCCCATCGCCTGGGCCGCGAGGCCGCCACCTGCGGCCCGACCCTCGACGCCGTCCTTCAGGCCGCCTTCGCCGCCGCCACGCGGGTGCGCACCGACACCGCCATCGGCGAGGGCCCGGTGAGCATCGCCGCCGCCGCCGTGCAGTTGGCCCGCGACCTCCACGGCGACCTCGCCAAGTGCCGCGGCCTGCTGGTGGGGGCCGGCGACATGGGCGAACTGGTGGCCGAGAGTCTGCTCGCCGCCGGGCTGTCGTGGCTGTCGGTGACCGCGCCGCGCGCCAGTCGCGCCGAGAGCCTCGCCCAATCGCTCAATGCCCACGTGGTCGCCTTCGAGGATCTGAAGGAGGCGCTGGTCGGCGCCGACGTGGTGCTGGCGGCGGTGGGCAGCCGCAACGTCACCCTCAGCGCCGACATGGTCACCCAGGCGCTGAGGCAGCGCCGCCGCAAGCCGATCTTCCTCGTCGACGCCGCCATCCCCGGCGACATCGAACCGGCGGTCAACCGGGTCGACGGTGCCTTCCTCTACGACCTCGGCGACCTGGAACGGGTCGCCCTCGAAGGTCGCGCCACCCGCGAACAGGCCGCCCGCGCCGCCCGCGCCATCGTCGAGGAGGACGTGGCCGCCTTCCTGCGCGGCCGCGCCGAGCGCACCGCGGTGCCGGCCATCGTCGCGCTGCGCTCCCGCTTCGAGGCCGAACGCGAGGCGGTGCTCGCCGAAGCCGGCGGCGACGCCGCCGAGGCCACCCGCCTGCTGGTCAACCGCCTGCTGCACGCGCCTTCCGAGGCGATGAAGGGGGTGGCGGCGGACGGGGCGGAATGGGCGGCGATGGAGAAGGCGATCCGGGCGCTGTTCCGCTTGGAGTAGGGGCGGGGACTAATCGGCCCATGGATTGATCAGCGCCACGCGGCAGCCTTCGAAGTCGGCGACGTTGCGGGTGGCGATGCTGGCCCCGTGCGTCCGAGCGATGGCGGCAATCTGCGCATCGGCCTGGGATATCGGCCGTCCCAGACGGCGGCGGCTCGCCGCGATGTCGGCGAAGGCGAGGGCCGCTGCGCTGTCGAAGGGCATGACATGGCCGGCGAAATCTTCGGCGAACATTGCCCGCGCCGCCGCTTCCAGGGCGGTGCGCCGCTGCCCCGGATCCAGAAGGGCCAGTCCATAAAGGATCTCGGCTTCTGTAATGGTGGTCGTGAACAACTGAATCGCGGGCTGCGTTGCCAACCAGTGCAGAACCATCTCGGACGGGTTCGGGCGCATGGTCTCCGACAGGACGTTGGTATCGAGGATGATCATTCGTCGAAGCGCGCGGGGTCACGCATCGGGTCACGCGGCGGGGTGACGAGTTCGATCCCACCCAAGGCGGCGAAACGCCGGCGGATGGCAATGGCCATATTGTCCGGCGCCCGCTCGCTCGTGGCGAGGACCGTGCGGAGGATGTCGCGGACTTCCTCTTCCATCGAGCGCCCATGGCGGGCGGCCCGAAGGCGCAAATCGCCCTTAAGGGTGTCGTCGAGATTGCGGATGGTGATGCTGGCCATGGGGTCCTCGTGCGATCAATGCAATCAATGTAATCAGTGCCATCGAGTCTCGCAAGGGGCCGCTCCCTGGTCGTGCGTCGCTTGACGATGTGGGATGGCGTCCTATGATTACCCACCAAGGAATCCAAGCAACGGATGGAGGCTGAATGACGCGGCCACTTGACCCTTGCCCGCTTGCGGGAGAGGGTACGAGCGGGTAAGGGGCTGGTGCCTCCGCACAGAGAGGCCGGCGGGCCCTCACCCTCCCAGCCGTGACGGGCCGGGCTCCTCCCTCTCCCGCAGGCGGGCGGGGCGAACACCTTGTTTGGATATTTCGACCGATGAACCTCGACGCCCAATTCGACAAGGTCCTCTACCGCTACGACGAGCTGCGCGAGCAGCTGGCGGCGGGCGACGGCGCCTCCTTTGCCCGGTTGAGCAAGGAATTTTCCGATATCGCTCCGGTGGTCGAGGCTATCCAGTCGCTGAACAAGGCCCGCGCCCAGATGGCCGAGGCCGAGGCGATGATGGCCGATCCCGACATGAAGGACCTTGCCGCCGAGGAATTCTACGCGCTGAAGGAGACCCTGCCGGCCCTCGAACGCGAGGTGCAGGTGATGCTGCTGCCCAAGGACGAGGCCGACGAGCGCAACGCCATCCTCGAAGTCCGCGCCGGCACCGGCGGCGAGGAAGCGGCGCTGTTCGCCGCCGAGCTGTTTCGCATGTACGAGCGCTATGCCGCGATCAAGGGCTGGCGCTTCGAGGTGATGGACAGCAACGACACCGGCATCGGCGGGGTCAAGGAGGCCAGCGCCACCATCTCCGGCCGCGGCGTTTTCGCCCGCCTGAAGTTCGAGTCCGGCGTCCACCGCGTGCAGCGCGTGCCGGCCACCGAGGCCGGCGGGCGCATCCACACCTCGGCGGCGACGGTGGCGATCATGCCCGAGGCCGAGGAGGTCGACGTGGTCCTCGAAGACAAGGATCTGCGCTTCGACGTCTATCGCAGCCAGGGATCGGGCGGCCAAAGCGTCAACACCACCGATTCGGCGGTGCGCGTCACCCACATCCCCACCGGCCTGTTCGTCGCCTGCCAGCAGGAGAAGAGCCAGCACAAGAACAAGGCCACCGCCTTGAAGCTGCTGCGCGCCCGCCTCTACGAGATGCAGCGCGCCGCCAAGGCCGCCGAGCGGGCTGCGGCGCGCAAGAGCCAGGTCGGCTCCGGCGACCGCTCCGAGCGCATCCGCACCTACAACTTCCCCCAGGGCCGGGTCACCGACCACCGCATCAACCTCACCCTCTATAAGATCGACGAGGTGATGAACGGCACCGCGCTCGACGAGGTGGTCTCGGCGCTGATCACCGCCGACGAGGCCGAGCGGATGGCGGAGATGGGGGATTGACCCTGGGCATGCTGACCGCCGGGCGTGCCGCCCGCGACGCGACCGCCATCCTGTCGGCGGCCGGGATCGACGGCTCCCGCCTCGACGACCGGGTGCTGGTGGCTGCGGCGATGGGCATTGAGGCCGGCCGGGTCATCACCTATCCAGAACTGCCGCTGACAGCCGAGCAGGAATCGATCCTTTCCGGTCTGATCGCCCGCCGGGCGCAGCGCGAGCCGGTCAGCCGCATCCTCGGCCGGCGCGGCTTCTGGACCCTGGATCTGGCGGTCGGTCCCGACACGCTGGACCCTCGGCCGGACACCGAGACGGTGGTCGAGGCGGTGCTCGACGTTCTGGCCGACCGGGCGCGGCGCTGGCGGCTGCTCGATCTCGGCACCGGCAGCGGCTGCATCCTGCTGGCGCTGCTGTCCGAGCTTCCCAACGCCACCGGCCTGGGGATCGACCAAAGCGACGGTGCGCTGGCGACGGCGCGGAGCAATGCCGCCGCGCTGGGCCTCTCCCGTCGGGTGGAGTTCCGCCTGGGCGACTGGGGACGGGGGATCGACGAAAGGTTCGATGCAATCGTCGCCAATCCTCCCTATATCCCCGATGGCGAGATCGCCGGTTTGGAGCCCGAGGTGGCCGTCTACGATCCGCGCTTCGCCCTTGCCGGTGGCGCCGACGGGCTGGACTGCTATCGTGCCCTGGCGCCGGATGTGGCTCGTCTGGTCGCCGAAGACGGCGTGGTCGCCCTGGAAGTGGGCGCCGGCCAGGCCGCTACGGTGGCGGCGATTCTGACCGCGGCCGGGCTGCGATCGACCACGGTGCGGCGCGATCTCGGTGGCATCGAACGCTGTGTGGTGGCCGGCAACGAAAAAAAGTGTTGGCGAGAGGACGCTTCCCGACTACGGTGACGCCCGACAGCGCACCCGATCCGGGGACAGCGTCGAGCCCCGCGCTCCGCTCCTCCGATGCGCCGATCCGATCCCTCCAACGCCTGACCGCCCGCAAGGCTTTCGCGGGCGATGGCCGGCCTCAGGGCCTGATGGGGATCGTTGGTTGACCTGAACACAAGAAGCAAGGGCAGGATCCGTGAATCAACCTCCGAAGCATCGTTCCCGTGGTGGCCGTAACAATGGTGGTGGTGGTGGTGGTGGCGGCGGCCTCGGTGGCGGCGGCGGCGGTCCCAAGATCAGCCGTCCCTTCAACGGCGGCGGCAATCGCAATCAGGTCTTCGACTCCAATGGCCCCGACGGCCGCATCCGCGGCAATGCCCATCAGGTGATGGAGAAGTACCTGGCCCTGGCGCGCGACGCCTCGTCGCAGGGCGACCGGGTCGCCGCCGAGAACTACTACCAGCATGCCGAGCACTATTTCCGCCTGCTCAACGCCTTCAACCAGAACACCGGCCAGCGGCGTCCGCAGAACCTTTCCACCCCGGCCGAAGACCAGGGCATGGAAGGCGGCGAGGGCGAAGAGGGCGACGAGAACAACAACGCGTCCGACAACGATCAGTCGGGCGGCCAGGCTTCCGAGCCGATGGGCGCCTAATACCAACGGCCGATGAGGTTGACTCATCGGCCGTTGGTTAAGCCAGCGCGGCGCTTGAGCGAAACCCTCGCGGCATGAATGGAACAGTCATGCCGCCGGTATAAGGATCTACGCCAAAACAACCGCACGAACCGGCTTTCGGGGTGAGATGGTGTAGTTCCACTCTGGATGGAAGTCGCAGCCGTTGATGGCGATTGCGTCCATCTCGGCGTCGGTGACCTTGAGGCCCTTGGGATAGTCGGCGGTGTCGAGTTCGCATGCGACCTTCAGG
>JACRFY010000287.1 GCA_016212565.1 Magnetospirillum sp.
CATCGCCCGCCCCTCGGGCAATCCCATGCAGGCCGAGTTGCTGGCCGTCGAGGCCGCCCGCGCCGTCGCCTATGCCCGCCTCGCCGAGCAGCTGCATGCCGTGCGGGTGACCTCGACCACCACCGTCGGCGGGCGCATCGCCGAGGGACAGGTGGTCGAGACCCGCGGCGACGGCCTGGTCCGCGGCGCCCGCGAGGCCGGCCGCACGGTGTGGCGGGAGGACGGCGGCGGGGCCAGTGCCGAGCTGACCCTGCGGGTGTGCCTGACCGCCGCCAGCGAGCGCTGCCGCGGCGCGGCGACCGTGGTCTCGGTGGTGGTGGCCGAGCCGGCCCCGGTGGCCCCGCCGGTGAAGGTCGCCCCGCCGGTGGTCGCCCCGCCGGTGGTGGTGGTGCCGCCCCAGCCCCAGCCGCAACCGCAGCCGCAGCCGCCGGTGGCCGGCCCGGCGACCGGGCTGGTGATCTCGCTGGGCAACCTGCCCTTCCTGCCGGTGTTGCAGCCCGAGGTGGTGGCGCCGGATGGTTCGGTGGTGTTCGCCGGGGCCAAGGTCAAGCGGGCGGTGGCCGCCAACGACGGTGCCGCCCAGTATTCCGGCACTCTCGTCGATGCCCGCAAGCGCCGCCAGGCCGGGACCAGCCCGCTGGAAATCAAGGCCATCAAGCTCACCGACGACAACCGCATCGTCGTCTCCGAGGCGGACGCCAAGCGGATCCGCGACGCCAACAAGGCCGGCGGCGACTTCATGAGCGAGGGCAAGGTGGTGATCGTGATGGGTTAGGGCAGCACCCGGTGGCCGTCGCCACCGGCCTCTGCTAAATTCGGGCATGGATTTCGACCTTCTCATCCTCGGCGCCGGCCCGGCAGGGCTGAAGGCGGCCCGATTGGCCGCCGCTTCCGGCTGGCGGGTGGCACTGGTCGAGGAGGGGCGCATCGGCGGCACGGCGTTGTGGCACGGCGCGGTGGCCAAGGCCCTGCTGGCGGTCGGGGCCGGATTCGCCGCCGAACTCGACGACATGGCCGGCTTCGGCTGGGATGTCGGATCGGCGGTGTTCGACTGGGGGCGGCTGGCGGCAGCCAAGCACGGCGCCTTCAACCGGCTGGAGGCCGTCCACACCCAGGGCCTGCGCGAGAGCGGGGTGACGCTGCTGCACGGCCGCGGCCGGCTGCTCGGTCCCCATACCGTCGCCGCGGGGGGACGGACGGTCACCGCCCGCCATCTGCTGATCGCCACCGGCAGCCGGCCGCTGGTGCCCGATTGGCCGGGTATCGAGCATGCCGTCGGCCCCGATCAGGCGCTCGACCTGATGCACCTGCCACCGCGTCTGGCGGTGATCGGCGACTCCCCGGTGGCGGTGGAGTTCGCCTCGCTGTTCCAGGCCCTGGGCACCGAAGTCACCCTGGTGGTGGCGATGAACGGCTTCCTGCCCGGCTTCGACGACGACCTGCGCGCCTCCCTGGCGGCGGCGATGGTCGGCCGCGGCGTGCGGCTGGTGGCCGGCGCGGTGGCGAGCATCGAGCGCGCCGGCGGCTCCTGTTGCGTGCGCCTGGAAGGCGGCGCGGCGGTGGCCGCCGACGTGGTCCTGTGCGCGGTCGGCCGCCGACCCAACAGCGACGGCATCGGCCTCGCCGAGGCGGGGGTGCGGCTGAATGCGGCGGGCGCGGTGATGGTCGACTTCCTGGCGCGGACCTCGCTGGGCCATATCCATGCCGTCGGCGACGTCACCGACCGCCTGGGTCTGGCTCCGGTGGCCGAGGCCGAAGCGGCGGCGGTGATCGGCACCCTGTGCCATGGCCGCTCCGCGCCGCTGCGCTTCGATGCCGTCCCGGTGGCGCTGGCCAGCCTGCCGCCGGCCGCGGCGGTGGGGTTGTCGGAGACGGAGGCGATGCGGCGCCATGGCGGCGCCGACATCTATCACACCCGCGTCCGTCCGCTGCGCGCGCTGCTGTCGGGCCGCGACGAGATGGCGATGGTCAAACTGGTGACCGAGCGGGGCGGCGGGCGCGTGCTCGGCCTGCATCTGGTCGGCGAGGGGGCGGCCGAGGCTATCCAGGGCTTCGCCGTGGCCTTGACCTGCGGGGTGACCAAGACCCATATCGATTCCACTCTGGGCGTTCATCCGACCTTTGCCGAGGCGGTGATGACGCTGAAGGAGCGTCGCGAAGGGGTGCTGTCGTGATCGACTACGATTTTCCGCTGTGGCGCCCGCCCTCGGAGGGCGACCACCTGATCATCCAGGCGACGCTGGGCTGCAGCTTCAACGCCTGCGCCTTCTGTTCGATGTACAAGGACAAGGGCTACCGGGAACGCCCGCTGGCCGAGGTGCTGGCCGACATCGACCGCGGCGCCGAGGAGTGGCCGCGGGCGCACCGGGTGTTCCTCGCCGATGGCGACGCCTACGGCCTGTCCACCGATACCCTGGCGGCGATCTGCGACCGGCTGGCCGAGCGGCTGCCGCTGTTGCAGCGCGTCTCCGCCTACGCCACCCCCATCAATCTGGTGCGCAAGAGCGCCGACGAGATCCGGCTGTTGAAGTCGAAGAAGCTGTCGCTGGTCTATCTCGGCATCGAAACCGGTTCGGACCTGCTGCTGAAGCGGATCGCCAAGGGCTCGGTCACGCAGATGGAGGCCGGGCTGGTGCGCGCCGCCGAGGGCGGGCTCAAGGTGTCGGCGACGGTGATCACCGGGCTGGGCGGCAAGGCGCATTGGCAGGAGCACATCGATGCCACCGCCGCCCTGATCAACCGGGCGCCGCCGACCTATCTCAGCACCCTGCAACTGGGGCTGGAAGACGGGGTGGCGCCGCGCTTCTTCGCGCGCAATCCCGACTTCGAATGGCAGGACGACCAAGGCGTGCTGCTGGAACTGGTGCGCCTGGTCGAGCGCCTCGATCCGCCCCATCCGGTGATCTTCCGCACCAATCACGCCTCCAACGCCCTGGCCCTGGCCGGTACCCTGCCCAAGGACCGGGACAAACTGCTGGCGCAGATCGAAGCGGCCCTGGCGGGAACCAAGGGCCTGCGGCCGCTGTGGATGCGGGGATTGTAGGGGGCAGTCCAACACTCTGACCCCGCGTTCCCGGACGGGGAACGACGGCCGGAGATCTTCTTTTCCTCTTCGGCCGCGGCGTCGTACAGTCGAGGCGAGACGGCAACGACGGGGGACTCGGTCATGATACGCTGGCTGATTACGGTCATGGCTCTCGTCCTCGGCGGCTGTGCCGCCATGCAGCCCCCCGAGACCCTCTATACGCAGCAACGGCGTTTCGACGAGTTGCGTCGCCACATGGAGGCGACCACCCCCGATCCCGCCAAAGCCGAATTCTCGCGGCTCTTCTACCTCTGCTACGCTTATTCCCGGGTCAAACGTTATGACCGGCTGTTCCCCTGCGTCGATTTGCTGCAGGCGCGGGTCGATGCCGGCGATAACAAGCTCTATTGGTTCGATTTCCGCTCGGCGCCTTCGCTGCTGCGCGCCGAGGCGCGCCTGGATTTCGGCGACCTGCCGGCGGCCATCGCCGAGGCCGAGACGGCCGAACGCCTGACCCGCGGCCGCGATGCCTACAAGCAGATGCGCATCTATGCCCTGACCGCCACCGCCCTGGCCCATGCCGCGTCCGGCGACGCCGCCCGTGCCCGCGTCCATGCCGCCGAACTCGAGGCGATGACCTTCGGGTTCACCGAGGGCCTGATGGCTTCGGACAAGTATTACGGCCTGGCCCGCATCGCCATGGCATTGGGCGAGCCGGCGCGGGCGATCGCCGCCATCGAGGCCGACGACCGGCAGACGGGCTTCAAAGGCCTGGTCGACGCCATCACCGGTGCCGGCCTGATGGGCGAAAGCCTGTTCACCTACTGGGAAGTGCCCAAGCGCGCCATCCTCCACCATGCCCAGATCGCCGTCGGCAATTTCGCCGCCGCCCGTAGCGGACTGGACGCGCTGCTGGCGATGCCGCAGAGCGCGGCGAGCGGCGATCTCTACTGGCTGCTGCTCGACGACCGAGCCCGCATCGCCCTCAAGGACGGCGAGCGCGAACGTGCCATCGTCCTGCTGCAACGCGCCGTTGCCGCCATCGAGGCGGCGCGCGCCACCATCGGCAACGAGACCAGCCGTATCGGCTTCGCCGGCGACAGGCAGCAGGTCTATGCCCGTCTGGTCGCCGCGCTGGTGGAGTCCGGCCGCGAGCGCGAGGCGTTCGAGGCCGCCGAACGCGGCAAGGCTCGGGCGCTGATCGACTTGCTGGCCAGCAGACGCGAGCTTATCCCCACCGCGGCCGGAACGAACGGGGGCGGCGATGCCCTGGCGGCGCTGGAGACGGCCGAGGCCGACTTCCGCGCCCTGCAGGCCTCGACGGGCGGTATCGCCGCCACCCGCCGGGCCGCGGTGGATACCGCCCGCGCGCGCTTGCGCACCACAGCCCCCGAACTGGAATCGCTGGTTTCCGTCACCTCCGGCCCCGCCGCCGACGTGCAAGCCCTGTTGGCCCCGGGGGACGTGCTGATCGAGTATTTCGGCGCCGAGCCGGACCTGTTCGCCTTCGTCGTCTCCGCCACCACCCTTCGTGCCGTCCGTCTCGACGGGGCCGGCCTTCGCGGCGAGGTCGGGCAAGCGCGGCTGGCGTTGCAGGACCCCGCCGCCGATCCGCTGCCGCCCGCCCGCCGCCTGTACGACCGTCTGGTCGCGCCCCTGGCGCTCCCGGCAGGCGCGCGGCTGGTGGTGGTGCCGCACGGACCGCTGCATTACCTGCCCTTCGCCGCGCTCCACAGCGGCGAGGGGTGGCTGATCGAGCGCCACGCCATCCGCGTTCTGCCCAGTGCCGGCGTGATGGCCTTCCTCGACGGGCGCAAAGGAACCGGCAGTCGGCTGCTGGCGCTCGGCAATCCCGACGTCGGCGACCCGCGCCTTGCCCTGGAGTTTGCCGAAGCCGAAGCGACCGCCATCGTTCGCGGTCGCCCCGATGCCACTCTGCTGGTCGGGCACGCCGCCACCGAGACTGCGGTCAAGCAGCAGGGCGGCGCCTATGCCCTGCTCCACCTGGCCAGCCACGGCCAATTCCGCGCCGACGATCCGCTCGGATCGGCCCTGCTGCTGGCCCCCGACGCCGCCAACGACGGCCGCTTGTCCGCGGCCGAAATCTACGGCCTCAAGCTCAATGCCGATTTGGTGACGTTAAGCGCCTGCCAAACCGGGCTGGGCAAGGTGGCCGGCGGCGACGACGTGATCGGCATCACCCGGGGCCTGCTGTTCGCCGGCACGGCCAGTGTGCTGTCGAGTCTGTGGAGCGTCGACGACGAGGCCACCCGCGACCTGATGGTGCGGTTCTATGCCGAGTTGCCCCGGCAGCCCAAGGCAGAGGCGCTGCGCCGCGCCCAGCAATCCGTGCGGCTGAAACGCCCGCATCCCTTCTACTGGGCGGCCTTCACCCTAACCGGCAATGGTTGACAGCACCGCCGGCAGATTGTCGAGGATGATCCGCACCAGCAGGCGGAACTCGTCGGCGCGCGAGGTGGTGCGCCGCCACACCAGGTCGATGAAGCGGCCGGGGGCCGGATCGGCGAACGGACGCATGACGATGTTGTCGTCGTCCAGGGCCTCGGCCTCGACGTAGAGCGCCGGCAGCAAGGTAACCCCCAGGCCGGTGGCCACCATCTGCCGCAGCGCGTCCAGCGAGGTGGCGCGGAAGTCGGGGTGCTCGGTGGCTCCGGCGCTGCGGCACAGATCCAGAGCCGGCTCGCGCAGGCCGTCGCCGATCTCCAGCATGATCAATTGCTCGCCGGCCAGGTCGGCCGGCTCCAGCACCGCCTTCCCCGCCAGGCGATGCCCGAGCGGCAGCGCCGCCCAGAGCGGCTCGCGGAACAGGCGGGTGACGGTGAGCAGATCGTCGGCCGGCGCCCCCGCCATCAGCGCCAGATCGAGATCGCCGTGACCGAGATCGGTCAACAGCCGCTCGCCCGGCTCCTCGCGCAGATAAAGCTTGAGGTCGGGATGGTCGGCGCGCAGCCGGCGCAGGATATGCGGCAGCAGGTAAGGCCCCAAGGTGCGCAACACGCCGACCCGCAGGGTTCCCGACAACGGCCGGCGCGCCTGCCGGGCCAGATCTTCGAGGTCGGCGACGTCGCGCAGGATGGCCCGGGCGCGCTCGGCCACCGCGCGGCCCACCGGGGTCATCAGCACCCGCCGCCGCGTCCGCTCGACCAGCAGGACGCCGAGATCCTCCTCCATCTGGGCGATCTGCACCGACAGGGCCGGTTGCGACAGCGCCAGTCGCTCGGCGGCACGGCGGAAATTCAGCGTTTCCGACAGCACGGTCAGGCTGCGGAGTTGGCGGAGGGTCAACATAGCCTCATAATAACTTCAGACTATCATTCTCGCAATTCCAATCGATTGGACCGATCACGCGGATCCGACCATTGTGGAGACAGGTCCAGCAACCGCCGAGGCTGTCGATGTCCGACTACCGCTCTCCCGATCCCGCCGCCGCCTATTACCGTGCCCTGCGCGCGGCGCCGGTGCTCGGCCTCGACGAGGAGATCGCGTTGATCCGCCGCTGGCGCGAGGATGGCGACGAAGCGGCCAAGAGCCGGCTGATCGCCGCCCATCTGCGCCTGGTGGTCAAGACCGCCGGCCAGTTCCGCGGCTACGGACTGCCGGCCGAGGATCTGGTCGCCGAAGGCAATCTCGGCCTGATGCGGGCCCTGGAAGGCTTCGAGCCCGAGCGCAACCTGCGCTTCTCCACCTATGCCCAATGGTGGGTGCGGGCGGCGATGTTCGAGTACGTGCTGCGCTTCTCGACCCCGGTGGCCTTCGGCCTGTCGGCCGAGCGCAAGCGGCTGTTCTTCAAGCTGAAAAGCCTCAAGGCGCGGCTGGTCGGCCCCGAGGGCGGCATGCTGACCCCCGATCAGGCGGTCAGCGTCGCCCGCGACCTCGGCGTCCAGCCGGAGCGGGTGATGGAGATGGAGCAGTTGCTGTCGCAGCCGGCTCGCTCGCTGGAGGCGCCGATGGGCGAAAGCGGCCTGTCGTTCGGCGAAACCCTGGCCGACGACAGCCCGGACGCCGAGACCCTTCTCGGCGAACACCAGGAGCTGATGTACCGGCGCGAATTCCTCCGCTCGGCCTGGGATACGCTGTCCGAACGCGAGCGCGACATCGTCGCCGCGCGGACCCTGCGCGACCAGCCGCTGCGGTTGGAGGACCTGGCCCAGCGCTGGGGCGTCTCGCGCGAGCGGGTGCGCCAGATCGAAGCCGGCGCGCTGTCCAAACTGAAGGCGCTGGCCCGCCTGTTGCCGCAAACGAAAACCGCCTGAGCGATAAGGCTTCTGCCCTGCCCCCACCCTTGCTATGGTCCGGGCGACCAACCGTGTTGGGGAGTGGGGAATGGCGAGGTTCAACCTGATCTGCACGCTGGCGACGCGATACGCGAAGGGCCATCTGTGCGACCTGGCCACATCGCGCCAGCATCCGCCCTATCTCACCCGCCACCGGGTGGAGGCGGTCGTCATGCGCACACGCCTGGTGGCCGCGGCCTTTACCGGCCTGACCCTGCTGTGGATCGCCCTCGACGCCTTGACGCTGCCCTGGCCGACCTGGGGCTGGCTGGCCGGGGTTCGAGTGGTGGCCGCGTGCATCTTCTTCGCCTTGGCCATGCCGCGCAAGCGGACACCCCAGCTTGCCGACGCCCTGGGCATGCTGGCCCTGCTGCTGGCGGTGCCGCTGGTGTTCTATCTCGCCGCCCAGGTGTTGTTCGGCGAGGCCGATCTGAGCGGGCCGGCGCTGGTCAATGCCCGCCTGTACGAGGCGCTGCCGTTCGTCGTCCTTGCCGGCCTGTCGATCTTTCCCCTGGCGGTGGCCGAGGGCCTGATGTTCGCCGTGCCCATCCTCGCCCTGGTCGGCATCGGCCCGGTGGCGGCCGGCGACTTCGACTGGGTCAACGAGGTGTCGACCCTGTGGGTGCTGGTGCTGATCCTCGGCGTCTATCTGCTGGCGGGGATGATCCAGCTTCATTACATGATGGCGCTGCTGCGCCGGGCCAGCCACGATCCGCTCACCAACGCCTTCACCCGCCGCAGCGGCATGGAACTGCTCGATGCGCAGTTTCGCCTCGCCGTCGAACAGGATCTGCCGCTGGCCCTGGCCTTCTTCGACATCGACAACTTCAAGAGCGTCAACGACACCTGGGGCCACGAGGAGGGCGACCGCGTGCTCAAGGAGGTCGCCGAGGCCATCGGCCGCCTGCTCCGCCGCGGCGACGCCGTGATCCGCTGGGGCGGCGAGGAATTCGTCGTGGTGATGGTCTCCACCGGCCTGCCGGGGGTCAAGGTGGCGCTGGAGCGGGTCCTTACCGAGTGGCTGGGCCAGCGCCTCGACGGCAAGCCGGTCACCGCCAGCATCGGCGTCGCCGAGCGCATCGCCGACCGCACCGACGACTGGCCGCAACTGATCGACCTCGCCGACCGCCGCATGTATCAAGCCAAGACCACCGGCAAGGCGCGCTGCATCTTCCCCGAGGAGGTCGCGTAGGCGCTATTTCGGAATCAGCCCGCCGTTGCGGGCCAGGCTGACGGCGTGGGTGCGGTTGTGGGCGCCCAGGCAGCGCAGCAGCGCCGCCACGTGCAGCTTGACGGTCCCTTCGGTCAAGCCCAGCCGGTAGGCGATTTCCTTGTTGGCGCAGCCTTCGGCCAGCAGATGCAGGACGTCGCGCTGGCGGCCGGTGATCGCCGGCAGATGCGCCTCGACCGGTTCGCGTTCCATCGCCACCCGGGACGCCGGGGCCTCGCCGGCTGGCACCGTCAGGCCCAGGGCGGAGACCGGATAGTAGTTGCCGCCCGACAGCACCAGCTTCAAGGCGGCGACGAAGACGTGCGGCTGTTCCGATTTGGGCACGAAGCCGTGCGCCCCGGCCTTCAAGGCGCGCTGCATGGTCTCGGCGCCGCCGTCGGCGGTCAACACCACCATCCGTGCCGCCGGCCAGCGGCAGCGCACCGCCCGCAGGCACTCGTCCCACGGCGGCCCCGGCATGCTGAGATCGACGATCACCAGTTCCGCCGGCGGACCGGCCTCGACCAGACGCATCAATTCGTCGAAAGAGCTGGCCTCGACGATATCCGCCCCCGCCGCCACTTCGGCCAGTTGGAATCGCAACCCGCCGCGAAAGAGGGCGTGATCATCGGCGATGACGACTCGCATCGGCCCCCCCCTAGAAAGAAACTGCCCTCGCCGGGCGCTCGCTTGTGGGCTTCGCCCACCCGTCGCTTTGCTCCGGGCCGCCCTGACGGGCGTCGTTTGCCCCTTCGGGGCGGCACGGCCGCGGCCTCGATGGCCGCCGGGTTCCGTCCTCGCGGGTCGGCGGCCCCGGTGAGCGGCTAACCTGCAAGCAACGCACAGGATAGCAGTCGATCAACGGACTGTCCATCCGCCGGCTATCTCGAAAGAGATAGTCCAGAGGCGCGATGCGGCGCCGGCCGCGGACGCGAATGGCGTTGTTATGCCGAACTGAAGGATTGCCGAAGGGACCGCCGCGGCGAATACTTGGGCATACCGGCCGCGCGTTTGCGGTCGTCAAATGAGACCACAGGGGAACCGACCAATGCGCAAGATCGCCCTTCTCGCCGCCGCCGCCACCGTCGCCTTCGCCTCCGGCGCCTTTGCCCAAGGCGGCCAGGGCTCGGGCTGGTATGGCCAGAATCAGAGCACCGGCGGGTCGAACACCACCCAGATCCAGGGCAATACCAACATCAACGCCAACGCCAACAACGTCAACACCACCGCCCAGGGCCAGGGCAACACCGCCGACACGGCGATCGGCGCCATCCGCGGCGGCACCCAGATCCAGGGCAATACCAACATCAACGTCAACGCCAACAACGTCAACACCACCGCCAAGGGTCAGGGCAACACCGCCAAGACCAGCATCGGCACCATCGGCAAATAAAGCGGTCGCCCGAGGGGGTGGTCCGCCACCCCCTCGCGGGGCTGCCGTCTGCCGTGCCGTATCGCGAGCGTCGTCGTGGTATAATGACGACATGACCGTCCGCTTGCGTGGAGAACCGCCATGCGCACCACTGCCAGGATCACCCCCCTGATCGTCGCCGCGACGATAGCGGCGGTCGTTGCCGGCGACGCGCTGGCCGGGATCGAGGTCGGCGAGCAGGGCTCGGCCCCCCCGCCACCGCCCCAACTGGTCTCGCGCCCGACGGTCCCCTTCCTGCCTCCGGTAACCACCGGCGGCATCGAAATCGCCGTCGGCGCCGGGGCGTCCCTTACCCCCTACCTCGGCTGGCGTTCGGAGGCCCCGATGATTCTTCGCGCCCAGCCCGACCGGATGTCCAACCTGCGCGAGGCCAACCGCTCGATCGTGCGCGCCCATGCCTTCAGCCAGAACGCCTACCGCGAGATCGGAAAGAGCGAGAGCCTGCTATGGTACAATTACGGCATTTGGCAACCCTGGTAACCGCGCTCCTGGCCACCGCTCCGGTGCTGGCGGCCGAGACGTCGACCCGGGTCGAAGGCTCCTCGGTTCGCCTGGAAGGCATGGCGGCGCAAGTCACGGTCAAGACCGAGGATCGCGCCGACGTGGCGGTGGACTGGCGCGGCTCGAAACGCTTCGTCGACGCCGTCCAGGTCAGCCGCGACGGCGCCACGGCGGTGGTCCGCCTGCGCCCCAGCGGCGGCACCATGAGCAGCGGCGGCACCGTGGTGGCGAACAACGTCACCACCGTGGTCGGCGGCGGCGGCTCGGCGACGGTGACCATCGGCGGGCAAACCCAGTCTTCGTCCAACGGCGACGACAGCCGCGCCGAGCTCACCGTGCGCATGCCCAAGGGCGGTGACCTGGCGCTGCTCGACGGCAACGGTCCCTGCGACATCGGCGAGGTGCGCGGCCGCTTCACCCTGCGCCTGTCGGCCGGCACCTGCCGGATCGCCTCGTTGGGCCAGGCGTCGGAGATTACCCTGTCCAGCGGCGAGGTCAGCATCGGCAACGCCGCCGGCACCCTGTGGCTGGCCATCGCCGGCTCGGGCAAGATCGAGGTGCGCACCGCACACCGCGACGTCCTGCACGCCCGCATCGAAGGGGCCGGCGACATCGGCGTCGGCGGCGAAGCCGGGAACGCCGATCTGTCCCTGGCCGGCGTCGGCTCGATTTCGGTGGCCCGGGTGGTGGAGCGCCCGCGGGTGCAAATGACCGGGGCCGGCGCGATCTCGGTCGGCAACTGGCCCTGACGGGGCACGATGTAACCAATTGTTAACCATTCACACACCCGCGTGAAACCAACCATGGATAGAGTCGCCCCCGACCGAGGACAGGGGGGACGTGCCATGAAGACGACATGGGCAAGAGGCCGGCGGGCGCGAGCCCTCGCGGTAGTGGGACTGGTGGCTGCCATCGCCCTGGCCATCGGCGAACTGCCGCCGACCCACGGCGTCGCGCTCGTGGCGGCCGCCATCGTCTTCGGCGCCCTGGTGCTGGAACTGGAACGGTCGCGGCGCCGGCTGGCGGAGGAACACGCCGCCCATCTGGCCAAGAATGCCTACCTGGCCAACATGAGCCATGAGTTGCGCACGCCGCTCAACGCCATCATCGGGTTCTCGGAAGTCATCCGCGACGAGATGCTCGGCCCCATCGGCACGTCGAAATATAGCGAATTCGCCGCCGACATCCACATCGCCGGCAGCCACCTTCTCGACCTCATCAACGACGTGCTCGAATTGTCGCGCATCGAGGCCGGCCGGCTGGTGCTGCAGGAATCCGACACCGAACTGCATCCGCTGCTGGTCAGTTGCCATCGGCTGATGGCCGAACGCGCGCGGCGGGCTGGGGTGACGCTGGACATGGAGGTGGGCAACGATCTGCCGATGCTGTGTTGCGACGCGGTCAAGCTCAAGCAGGTTCTGCTCAACCTGTTGACCAACGCCATCAAGTTCACGCCGCGTGGCGGCACCGTCACCCTGTCGACAGCCTGCTGCCATGGCGCGCTGACCATCACGGTCGCCGACAGCGGGGTGGGCATTGCCGCCAAAGACATCCCGCGGGTGCTGACCCCGTTTGTCCAGGCGGCGCATACCCGCACGCTCTCCGACGAGGGCAGCGGCCTGGGCCTGCCGCTGGCCAAACGGCTGATGGAACTGCACGGCGGGACTCTGAGCCTGGAAAGCCGTCTCGGCCACGGCACCAGAGTCACCGTGACCGTGCCGCCACAGCGCTGCAGCTTTCCGCTGCACGCTGTCGCCGCCTACGCGGTCGCGGAGGCGGCGTGACGACCGGCGATCATCCCGGGGACGAAAGGCCCGCTCAGGTGATGTCGAAGCGCGCCAGGGTCTCGGCGAGGTCGTCGCCGAACTTGGCGCCCTTGCGCACCAGGGCCGCCCGCGGCGGCAAGCCCTTCAGCTTGGCATGGCCCAGCTCATAGCTGGTCAGCACCGCATAGGGCACGCCCTGGGTCGGCGGCATCGCCGCCAAGGCGCAGCCGAGGTCGACGCCCGACAGGACCCCCAGTTCCATCGCCCCGATCACCATGTCCGGCCGGGTGCGGACCACCATCTCGATGGCTTCGAAGGCATCGCGGACCGTCGAGGTGCGGTAGCCGCAGGCGGCCAGTTCGCGTTCGACGATGCGGGCCATCGCCTTTTCGGGAATCGCCAGCAGAATTTCGACGTTCTTCTTCTCGATGGAGCCGAAATCGATGTCGGCGGTGCGCCGGGCCGGCAGGGCGCGCACCACCTTGGGCACGTCGTCCTCGGCCACCGTCTCGCCCTCGGCCAGCTTCTCGATGCGGTCGACGAAGACCTGGATCTCATCGATCTCGGATCCCGCCACCGCCTTGAGATCGGCGACGTATTCGTCGAGCCGGTGGGTCACCAGCTTCATCACCGGCAGATTGAGCGCCTGGGCCTGGGAGCGCAGATTGCTGGCCTGACGCTTGAGGGTGTCCAGGCCCTCCGCTGCCGGCACGCTGTTCGAGCGCAGGTTCCCCAACAGCACCTGCAAGGCGCTGGCGGTATCGCGGACCTCATCGAGGAATTCCCCGATCACCCGGCGTTCGTTCTCGTTGTCGACATTGTCGAAGGCGGACATCGGCACACTTCCCCTGCAAGGATCCAGGAGTCCCTGGATACAACACTTTGGTCGCAGACGAAAGCCGGAGCGATCAGGCGGCGCCGCGAGTCGGGTGTTGCCCCCGCTCGGCCGCCAACAGGTCGGCCAGGGTGACGCGGTCGAGAACGGCGAAGAAGGCGTCCAGTCCCTCGCCCAAGGCATGGCGGGCCAGACACGAGCCGGTCAAACGGCAGGAGAGGTCGTCGCCGGCCTGCTCGCCGGTCCGCATGCAGCGGGTCAGGGCGAAATCGTCCTCGGTGCGGCGGATGAACTGCCCCAACGCCACCGTCTCGGGCGCCTTCGCCAGCCGAACGCCGCCGTATTTGCCGCGAACGGTTTCGAGAAAGCCGGACTTGCCAAGTTGATGAACGACCTTCGTTAGATGATTCTTAGAAATGCCATAACATGTGGCAATTTCATTGATCGTCGAGAGGGTCTCCCCTTTCATTCCGACATGCACGAGCACTCGGAGCGCGTAGTCTGTATGAAGCGTCAGCCGCATGGATACGAGCCCAGTGTTAAGGGTAATCCCACAACGACTTCAGCCCCATTTGCCCTCTCCGTCAACCGCGTGTTGCTCATGCCTCCCATGCAGCCCGGCCGATTTCACTTTGGCCTTTTACTGCCGGTGCCGTCGGCGATAGAAATGGTTGTTTGAAGGCCTGTGCAGCCTGGGGAGACATGGCCATCGCCCGCATTGATCGCTGGATCCGGCAGATCCCCATCGCCTGGCGGATTCCGCTGACGGTGGCCGTCAACGCAGCGGTCGCCGCGGGCGTAGGACTGCTCGGCTGGCAAAGTGCGGTGATGGTCCGCGCCGACTTCGATGAATTGCGACAGGTCCAGGTCCGCGGCCGCGCCCTGGCCGACATCGACGCCCAGGCCAACCGCCTGCAAAGCCTGATCCGCCAGTATCTGCACAACCCCGGCGACGACCTGCTGAAGGAAATCATCCGCCGCTCCGAGGAACTGTTCGCCGCCCTGGCCGAGACCACCGGCGACACGGCCGTGTCGGAGGAAATCAATCAGCTCAACGACGCGGCGCGGCGCTTCGTCACCGGCTTCCAGGGCCTGAAGGCGATCAACGCCGACCTCGCCCGCATCTACGAAGGCCAGGTGGTCCAGGCGGCGTCCGAGATGTCGGGGCTGTACGCCATCCTCAACTCCACCGGCGCTCGCACCAATCCGACCCTGGGGCCGGCGCTGGTCAAGTCGCACGAGAACTTCGTCCAAGCGCTGATCGCCATCAACACCTTCTATTTCAACGGCGCCACCGCCCGCGGCGAGGCGGCGCGCAAGGCGCTGTCCGGCGTCACCGCCACCTTGCCGACACTGCGCGGCATGGCCGGCAGCCAGTTGCAGCGCGATTCCCTCAGGGTGATGGAAGGCCGCGCCGAGCGCCTCGACGAGGCGATCCAGGCCATCGGCCGCGGCTTCGAGTCCCGCTCGCGCCTGCTCGCCAACGAGGTCGACGCCAACCAGGCGATCATGGCCGCGGCCATCGACCGCCTGATCAGCCAGGGCCATGACCGCGAGGAGACGCTGCAACAGCAGTCCCACCTGCTGTTGCTGCGGGTGGCGACGATCGGCGGGACGCTGGGTCTGGCGCTGTTGCTGGTGGGAGCGCTGGCCAGTTGGCAGATCGGCCAGTCGATCCGCCGGCCGCTGCTCCGGCTGCGTGCGGTGATGGAGGCCGGTGCCGGCGGCGACTGGGGCGGGGCCATCGTCGATACCCAATACCGCGACGAACTGGCGGCGATGGCCCGCACCGTCGAGGTGTTCCGTCGCAACGCCATCGAAAAGGGCCAATTGGAAGCCGAGCGGGCCGAAGCCGGCCGCCGCACCGAGGAAGCCAAGCGCCGCACCCTCCAGGACCTGCTCGGGCAGATGGAGGCCCACGACCACCCGTCCTCCTTCGCCCATCCGGTCGCGGCCGCCCCGGAAACGGAAGCGGCGGAAATCGCCGCCGTGTTCAATCGCGTGCTGGCCAAGTTCCACGAAGCCACCGCCGGCCGCGACGACGCGATCCGCGAATTGACCGCCGCCAAAGAGCAGGCCGAGACGGCCAACCACGCCAAGTCGACCTTCCTTGCCGCCATGAGCCACGAGATCCGCACCCCGATGAACGGGGTGATCGGCATGCTGGAGCTGCTCGCCCATACGCCGTTGGACACGGATCAGTCCGGGCTGGTGGCCACGGTGCGCGAATCGGGGCTGGCACTGCTGGGGATCATCGACGACGTGCTCGACTTCTCGAAGATCGAGGCCGGGCGGCTGGAGCTGGAGCGGGTCCCGGTGTCGCTGGTCCATCTGGTCGATTCGGTGGTGCAAATGGTCATGCCGGCCGCATCCAAGAAGGGGCTGTCGCTGTCGTCCTTCGTCGACCCCGCCGTCCCGGATTTGGTGCTGGCCGACCCGGTTCGTCTGCGCCAGGTGCTGTTCAATCTGCTCGGCAACGCCGTCAAATTCACCGAAACCGGCCTGGTGCGGGTGTTCGTCCGCCTCGCCGGCCGCGACGGCAGCCGGCCGCAGATCGAGATTCGCGTCGTCGACACCGGCATCGGCATCCCGCCCGAGGTGCAGGCGCGCCTGTTCCTGCCGTTCACCCAGGCCGAGACCTCGACCACCCGGCGCTATGGCGGGACCGGGCTCGGGCTGTCGATCACCCGGCGGCTGGTCGAGCTGATGGACGGCAGCATCGGCATCGACAGCCGCCCCGGCAACGGCACGACCTTCCGCATCCGCCTGACCGTCGATCCGGTGGCGGCGACGGCCGGCGAGACCGAGGCACCCGACATGGTCGGGATGCGGCTGCTGGTGGTCGCCACCGATCCCGGCGAGCGCACCGCCATCGCCCGCGCCCTCGAAGAAGCCGGTGCCGCGGTGGTCCGGGTCGCGTCCCTCGACGCCGCCGAGGCGGCCGCGCGCAAGGCCCGCGAAACCCGCGCGCCATTCGATGTCGTGGTGCTGGCCGGCGGCGACGAGAGCGACGCCACCGTCGGGGCCCTCGATGCGGCCCGTCTGCTGGTGGTCGTCGGCGCCCTGACCGCCGAGCAGATCATGGCCGTCGAACGCATGCCGTCGTGCCGCGGGCTGATCGGACGTCCGGTATCGCCCCCGCATCTGGTGGCGGCGGTCGCCCTCGCCTCCGGAACGCTGTCGTCGACCTCCCCGTGCCCCCCGGCCCCGGCGCCGCGGCCGAATCCGGTCGAGCGGGGACAGAAAATCCTGGTCGCCGAGGATCATCCGGTCAACCAGCAGGTCATCCTCCGCCAGTTGCGCCTGTTGGGCCACGAGCCGACGGTCTATCCCGATGGTGCCGCCGCCCTGGCGGCCTGGCAGTCGACGCCGGTCGCGCTGGTGATCACCGACTGCCACATGCCGGTGATGGACGGTTTCCAGCTCACCGCTGCCATTCGCGCCATCGATGCCACCACCGGGATACGGACGCCGATCCTCGCCTTGACCGCCAATGCCCTGTCCGGCGAGGCCGACCGCTGCCAGGCCGCCGGCATGGACGGATACCTGGCCAAGCCGGTCGACCTGGCCCGGCTCAAGGATGCCCTCGACCGCCTGCTGCGCCCCGTCGCCCCGGGGGCCCGATGAGCCCGCCGCGCACCATCTCGACCACCAACCGGCTGCTGCCGATCATCCTGGCGCCGGTCCTGGCGCTGATCGCCTTCGGCGCCTATGTGGTGGAGGAGAAGCTCAGTACCTACCGCCACAACGCCGACCTGCTGGTGGGCGCCCGCATGGCCCGCATCGGCCACGCCCTGGCCCGCGAAGTGCAGACCGAACGCAGCCTGTCGGCGCAGTTCGTCAGCGGCGGCCGCAGCGACGGAGGAGCCCTCGATCTCGAACGGCAGCGCGACGTCACCGACGCCCGTCTGGCGGAATTCCGCGCCCTGGTGGCGCGGCCGCAGACCCAGGCGGTCCTGGGCCGCGGTCGCCTCGATCTGGGACTGGGCGAGGTCGATGCCCTGCGCGCCGCCGTCGACGGCGATGCCGACCTCAAGATGGTCATCGAGCGCTATTCCCGGCTGATCAGCACCGTGCTGGCCAGTTCGGCCAGGCTGATGGGCGACGAACTGGCGACCCAGATCGCCGCCTACATGGATATCGGCAATATCCGCGACCGTCTCGCCCGCGCCGCGGCGTTGGGCGAGTCGTGGCTGTCCGGGCGCCGCGGCAACCGCGATCTGGTGGTGCTGCTCACCGAATCCCATGCCGAAATCCACGCCTTCACCGAATCGTTCCGTGGCCACGCCCCCGCCGATCAGGTGCGCCTGCTCGACGTGGTCATGCGCGGCCCGCTCTATGCCGAAATCGACCGCCTGCACGACCGCATCGCCGCCGGACGGCTGTCGGCCGCCGACATCGACGCCTGGCGGCGCACCCACGAGGCCCTGGGCGAGCAACTGGCGCTCACCGAGGATCGCCTCGCCGCCGACATGGAACGGCGGATCGAGAGCAATCTGGCCGCGGCGAAGATCGCCTTCTTCGCCGTCCTCGCCGTCGTGCTGGCGCTGGTGGCCGTCGCCATCGAGACCCTGCGTCGCAGCGAACGCCGCGCCGCCCGCGCCGAGGAAGAAGCGCGCAAGCTGTTCCGCGCCATCGAACAGAGCCCGGTCTCGGTGCTGATCACCGACCCCGGCGGCACCATCGAATACGTCAATCCCGCCTTCACCCGCATGACCGGCTATCTGCGCGAGGAAGTGCTGGGGCGAAATCCACGCATCCTGCGTTCGCCGGAAACGCCGCGCGCGGTCCACGCCCAGCTCTGGCGCACCATCGCCGCCGGCCACGAATGGCGAAGCGAAATCCGCAACCGCCACAGCGACGGACACGACTACTGGGAGAGCATCACCGTCGCCCCGGTCAAGGGCGCCGACGGCACTATCGTCAACTACGTCGCCTTCAAGGAGAACGTCACCGAGATCAAGGCCTTGCGCCAGGCGCTGGATCGCGAACACGCCAACGTGCGCCGGATCCTCGAATCCCTGAACGACGGCATTGCCCTGATCGACGACGGGGGACGCTTCGCCTATGCCAATCCGGCCTTGCTGGGTCAGTTCGGACCGATATCCGGACGGCACTGCGCCGACTATTTCGGCGCCGACGGCGACTGCCCGGTCTGCAACATGCACGGCGACGTGACCGAGCGTCGCGAATGGCACTCGGAGCACACCGGGCGGACCTACGAGCTGACCGGGACGCCGGTCCACACCCCCGAGGGTGCCACCGCCCTGCTCCAGGTGTTCCACGACATCACCGCCCACAAGCAGGCCGAAGAGGCGACGAACGCCGCCCGCGAAGCCGCGGAGATGGCCAATCGGGCCAAAAGCGAATTCCTTGCCACCATGAGCCACGAGTTGCGGACGCCCCTGAACGCCATCATCGGCTTCTCGGAAATCATCGAGAGCCAGCTCCTGGGCCCGGTTGGCCAGTCGTCCTATGTCGAGTACGCCCACGACATCCACGATTCCGGGCGCCACCTGTTGCAGTTGATCAACGACATCCTCGACGTCGCCCGCCTGGAGGTCGGACGGGTGACGCTGCGCGAAGAGCTGCTCGACCCCTCCGCCGTGGTCAAGGTGGCGATCACCATGGTGCGCGAGCGCGCCGATGCCGCCGGACTGACGCTCAATTCCGTCCTCACCCCCAACCTGCCGGGCCTGTGGGCCGACGAGCGGCGGTCGAAGCAGGTGCTGGTCAACCTGCTGGCCAATGCCGTCAAGTTCACCCCCGCGGGCGGATCGGTGGCGGTGAAGGTCCGGGCCGACCGCGATGCCGGACTGGACGTTGTCATCTCCGACACCGGAATCGGCATCGCCGCCGAGGATGTGGCCAAGATCCTCGCCCCCTTCGCCCAGGCCGATTCGAGCATGGCCCGCCGCTACCAAGGCTCGGGCCTCGGCCTGCCGCTGTCGGTCAAATTGATGGAACTGCACGGCGGCACGCTGGCCATCGACAGCCATCTCGGCGCCGGCACCACCGTCACCGTCCACTTCCCCGCCGACCGCCTGCGCTGGTAATCCCACATCCCGGTGAGTGCAATTCATCGGGATGTGGCGAGGCGCAAGGCGCCGCCGATCGGTCGCGATCGGCGGGATAGGTATAAGGCGGGGAAACGCGGATGCCCGGGTCAAGCCCCATAAGCGCTAACTTAGGGGTTTCGCCAAAATAGCCGAATCGATCTGGCGCAACTGACGGTTGGCGATTCTCAGGGGTAGGCCGGTCGGCTAGAATCGGCGGCATGATCGATGAAGATGAAATCCGCCGCCACTACGAACTGCTGCGCCCGA
>JACRFY010000288.1 GCA_016212565.1 Magnetospirillum sp.
ATCTGGTCGACCGGGTCGCCGACCGCCGGCTGCGGGTCGGCGACGGGCACGTCGCCGCCTTCGACGGCGACCTTGCCGACTATCGCCGTCACCTGCTGGAGCGGGCCCGCGATGCCCGCCGCGGCGATGGCGGCCGCTCGGAAAAGCGCCGCGAGGACCGCCGCCGCGCCGCCGCCGAGGCGCGCGCGCAGTTGGCGCCGTTGCAAAAGGCGGTGCAGCAGGCCGAGAAGCGCCTCGCCGACCTGCATGCGCGCCAGGCGCTGATGGCGTCGCGGCTGGCCGATCCCGCGCTCTATCGCGGACCGGCCGGCAAGGCGACGGCGTTGCAGCGCGACAAGGCCGAACTCGACCGGGCCACCGCCGCCGCCGAGGCGGAATGGCTGGCGGCGGCGGAAGCGCTGGAGGTGGCTTCCGCGGGGTAGGGAGGTCCTTATTCTTGCATATCTGTCATGCGAAATGCGCGGAAACCGAATGCTCCGTTGCCGGCGATCCCGTATGTGTTATTGTGTCTCCCGTGTTATGCACCTGCTGAGGTTGTAGTTGCACGCCATCGTGTAATCGTCTAATCGGGTAGCTGATCCGAAGTTGATGGGGCGCTGCGCATGATCCACAACGATCCATCGCCGCCGGCCGTTCGTGCGCCGGAGGGTCTGCGACGGTCGCTGTTGATCGTCGCTGCGGTCATCGCGGCCACGGTGCTGGCGGCCGCCGTGGCGCTGCTGTCCTACATGCGCCATCAGATGATTGCCGATGCGCAGGTCCAGGCCGGCAATACCGCCCTGTTGCTCGAACAGCATGTCACGCGCACCTTCCGGGCCACCGATTTCGTCCTCGGGCAGGTGGTCGATCTGGCGCGCTCGATGCCGATCGCCGACCTGCCGGCGTCGCAGGCGGCGGCCCGTCGTCTCAAGGAATTGCAGAACGGTCTGCCGGAGACGGGCACGCTGTGGATCATCGACGCCGCGGGGCGCGTGGTGCTGGGGACGGTGCCGCGTCCCGGCGGCGCGGTCGATGTCGCCGATCGCTACTATTTCCAGGCCCACCTGGACCGGCGGCACGATCTGGTGGTCGGACCGCTGGTCCGGTCCAAGACTCAGGCTGCCGAGGTGTTCCATCTCAGCCGCCGCATCGATGGACCCGACGGCGGCCTGCGGGGCGTGGCGGCGGTCGGCATCTCGGTGCGCAATTTCACCGATTTCTATCGCACCCTGGCCATCGGTCCCGGCGGCAGCGTGGGGATCCTCGATGGCGAGGGCCGCGTCATCCTCCGTCAGCCCGATAACGGCGGCCCGGTGACCACCGCGGCGGCGATCCGGCCGGAGGGGGTGGGGCGGGCACGATCCGCGGTCGACGGCGTCGAGCGCATCTTCGCCTATCGCCGTCTGCCGGACCTTGGCGTGACGGTGGTGTGCACGGTGTCGGTGAGCGATGTCCTGGCGCCGTGGTGGGTGGCGGTGGCCGTCGCCCTGGCGGCGATCCTCGGCGTGATGGCGGTGCTCGGATGGACCACCGTGGTGGCGCTCCGCGCCATCGCCCGCGAGGAGGCGGCGGTCGAGCGTATGGCCAACACCATCCGCATCCGCACCCGCGAGGCGGAGGACAAGGCCGAGGAAGCCCGGCGGGCCAACGAAACCAAGTCGCGATTCCTCGCCGCGGCCAGCCACGATTTGCGCCAGCCGATTCAGGCCGCCGGGATGTTCGCCGAGGTGCTGGCGGTCCGGTTGGCCGATACGCCCTATGTGGCGGTGGTCGACAAGCTTCGCCATAGCATCGATTCGACCCAGGCGCTGCTGGCAACCCTGCTCGACGTTTCGATCCTGGAGGCGGGCAAGATCGAGCCCATCGTCGCCGCCGTTCCCATTGCCCCGCTGCTGGCCAGCCTGGCCGACCAGATGCAGCCCGAGGCCCAGGAGCGCGGGCTGCGGCTCGACGTGATCGCCGCCGGGGCGACGGTGCTCAGTGACCCGGTGCTGCTGGAGCGGATGCTGCGCAATCTGGTGGTCAACGCCCTCCGCTACACCACCTCCGGCGGCGTGGCGATCGGCTGCCGGCGCCGCGGCGCCTGGGTGGGAATCGCGGTGGTCGACACCGGCTGCGGCATCGCGGCCGGCAAGGAAGAGGTGATCTTCGACGACTTCACCCGCCTGGGCGAGAAGGGGAACGGCCTCGGCCTCGGCCTGGGGGTGGTGAAGCGGACGGCGGCGCTGCTCGGGCACGGGATCGAGGTGCGCTCGCAGCCGGGGCGCGGCTCGACCTTCACCGTGCTGGTGCCGCTGGCCGGGCCGGCCGCCTGGCCGCGGGCCGGGGATTAGGCGCAATACGGTTCGGTTAGGCAGATAACCGTTATATATCAAATAGGTATCGTCATGGCCGTGCCTGTCGCGGCCATCCACGCGGTGCCATTCCCGGCGGCTTATGCCGTTGTCCCGAGCGGCGAGCGACCATCTTACCGCCAAGACGCCAAGACGGCGCCAAGACACCAAGGGGGTGTGGGCCAAGGGGGCGTGGGGTCGTCCGCGCCTTTGTGCCTTGGCGATGCCGCCGAAGGCGGCCTTGGTGTCTTGGTGGTGAACATGTCGCAGGCCCCCTGAAACAGCGGGACAAGCCATCGGCGTGGATGCCCGGAACACGTCCGGGCATGACGCCAACTCGTTGGGACGAATGCATTTCCCTCTTAACTGGCCGCGTTGGGATTAGGCGCCGGGCGTCTTCGCCCCCACCATGGCGGCGACCGCCTGCCGCAGCACCTGCGGTGAAACCGGCTTGTGCAGCAGGGCGATGCCGCTGCCGTGAAGGTCCTTGATCCGCTCCCGCGCGGTGTCGCCGGTGAGGATGACGGCCGGAATCGCCGCTCCGAGGGCGGCCCGCACGCGAGAGATCGCCTCCGGTCCGGTGATCGCCGTTTCGAGGCGGAAATCGGCGATGATCGCCGCCGGCCGGCACCCGGCGGCGATGGCGGCCTCCGCCGCCTCGCCGCTGGCGACGCCGGTGGGCGCATAGCCCCATTCGCCCAGCAACCAGCCGAGGCTTTGCCGCAGATTGCCCTCGTCTTCGATGACCAGGACCGCCTCGCCGTGGCCGTGCTGGTCGTCGCGAACCACATCGATCGCCGTCGCCGGGGCGACGACCGCGGGCAGCAGCACCGAGAAGCGCGATCCTTTGTTCGGCACCGAGGCGACGTCGACCTGCCCGCCCATCAGGCGCACGGTGCGCCTGACGATCGACAGGCCGAGGCCGAGCCCCAGCGAGCGGTCGCGGGCGGCGTTTCCCACCTGGGCGAATTCGTCGAAGATCACCTCCAGGTGCTCGGCGGCGATGCCGATTCCGGTGTCGACCACGTCGATGCGCACCATGGGGCCGCGGCGGCGGATGCCGATCAGGACCCGGCCCCGGTCGGTGTAGCGCAGGGCGTTCTCGATCAGGTTGCGCAGCACCCGCTCCAGCAGGGCCGGATCGGTGGTGACGGCGGCGGTGGCGGGGAGCAGGCGGATCGCGATGCCCTTCTCGGCGCCGCGGGCGCGGTATTCCTCGGCCAGACGGGCCAGAACGGCGCCGATTTCCACCACCGCGAAATTGGGCCGCACCACATCGGCATCGAGCCGCGAGATGTCGAGGATGCCGTTGAGCAGGGTGCCCAAGGCGGCCAGGGATTTTTCCATCAATGCCGTCACCTTGGCCAGCGGCTGGGCGGCCGCCTGATCGCGCAGCACTTCCAGGAGCAGGGTCAGCGACTGGACCGGCTGGCGAAGGTCGTGACTGGCGGCGGCAAGGAATTTGGATTTCGCCAGATCGGCCCGTTCGGCATCGGCCTTGGCGGCGCGCAGTTGATCCTCGGCATGCTTGCGCTCGGTAATCACCTCGCTGGCGAGAACGATGCCGCCCACGGCGCCGTCGCCGGTGTGCCAGGGGCGGATCTCCCACGATACCCAGTCGAGGGTGCCGTCGGCATGGGGAAACGGTTCCTCGGCGCAGCGTTCGGTGGCGCCGGCCAGACAGCGACGATGGACCTCCTTCCAGTGCGCGGGAATCTTGGGGAAGACGTCGTAATGACAGCGGCCGAGCAATCCTTCGAGGGGAATGCCGAAGTCCTCGGCGAAGCGGCGACTGGCGGCGAGATAGCGCATGTCGCGGTCGAACATGGCGATGCCGGCGGGGACGATCTCGGTGAACAGGCGCAGCCGTTCCTCGCGGTCGCGAATCCCCGCGCCCGCCGATCGCAGGGAGTCCGCCACCAGGGCGAATTCGGCCAGCTCCGGTGCGGCCGCGGTCACCACCGCGCCGCGGCCGAGTTGCCCGGCCGCCTCGGTCAGCACGCCCGCGCCCCGCTTCAGGCGCCCGCCGAGGGCCAGCGCCAGGGCCGTCGTCGCCAGCACCGCGGCCAAGGTGGCGAAGATCGTCAGGCCCAGCAACTGGCGCAGGGGCGTATGCAGGATCGTCGCCGGCACGCAGACCACCGCCGTCCACCCGGTGTCGGGAACGCGGCGGAAGAAGGAGATCATGTCGTTGCCGTGTTCGTCGCTGTCGGTCAGCATGCCGGCGGCCGCGCCCGACCTGACGGCGTCGAGGATCGCGGCGCGGGCCGGCTTTCCCGCGGCCTGGTCGCGGTCGACGGTGAGGGCGATGATCGTGCCCTCGCTGTCGACGATTCCGGCCAGCCATTCCGGATCCAACGTGATCTGCCGCAAGATATCGGCGATGACCGAGACATCGGTCGAGGTGCCGAGAACCAGCGGCCCGGCCGGTCCGGCGACGGGAACGTCGACGGTGATCAGCGGCGTCCTGGCGATGGCGCCGCGGATGACGCCCGAGACGTTGGGGCGGCCGGTCTCCAGCGCCTTGGCATAGGATTTCGCACTGGTGCGGCGCGGAAGATCGGTGCCGAAGGGGCGGCGGGAGTTGAAGATCTGGCTGCCGTCGGGCCTGGCCAGGCCGATGTGGACGCCCAGATCCTTGGCCAGTTGCGTGGCATGGTAATAGGCGAAGGCATAGTCGCCGGTCTCGATGCTCGGCGAGCGGCCCAGGACGGTCATCGCCGTGGTGACCGTGCGGATGTGATCGGTGATGCGGCCGGCGACCGCTTCGGTCAGATGGGCGGCCTCGCGTTCGATGTCGCGACGCAGGTCGTGGGCGATCCACCACCCCGCCGCCGCACCCAGCATCAGGCCCGGCAGGGTCACGGCCAGCACCAGGGTGGCGAGAAAGCGATTGAGCGTCGGCATCGGTCCTTCCAATGGCATGTGGCGAACAGCCTAGAGACGATGGCGCCGCACCTCAAGGGACCTCGTGCGCCCCGGTGGCCGTGCAAGGGCCCTTGTCATTCCCTTCGCCATCGATGAAAGTCGCAACGGCTTGACTTGTCAGCGGGGGGCTGGCCGACGATGGGGCGGATCATCAAGGAGCAAGTCGCTCCTGGAATCATTTGGGTCGAAATTCCCGAAGCGGATCTCAGGGTTCTGTGCGGCAGTCCCGCCGACAGCGTCAAACACCTGATGCGGCGTGGATTGATTCGCCCGGTCGAGGTCCGCGGCGTGCGCTGCGAGACCGGCCCCAATGCCGTCCTGCTGTCCGACGTGATGCTGCAGAACGGCGCCTTCTGCAATCTCACCGAATTCCCCATTTTGCAGATGTTCTACCGCCAGGGCATGCTGGTGCCCGATCATCCCAACAACACCGGCGCCAAGCCGTTGCTGATCGGGCGCCGCGATCAGGTCGAAGCGCAGATCGCCTACATCCACCGCGGCAATTACGGCCTGATCTCGGAGCAGGAGATGGTCGCCGCCGGCGCCTCGCCGGAGCGGGCGCATGCGCTGATGCGCATCAAGCTGCACTTCGCCTTCGGCCGCATCTGCAATCCGCGGGAACTGGTGCACGGCCTGGTGCTGGAGGACGGCGCGGTCGAAATCGCTCCCGGGGCAACGCTGCGCCGGATCGGCCTCAACCGCTTCGAGTTCGCCTATGGCGACGAAACCGTGGCGGTCGACCTCAATCTGGCCGCCACCGAGGTGCCCGAGGCGCCCTATTCGCTGGGGGCCTTCCAATTCCGCCGCGAATATTTCGCCGTCGTCCATTCCGGCGAGGGCGACGGCTGGGACATCCGGCGTCCGAGCATGGGCGCGGTCGTCGTCTACCAGGGCCGCATCTATCTCGTCGATGCCGGGCCGAATATCGGCGACACGCTGACCGCCTTGGGCATCGGCATCAACGAGGTCGAAGGCATCTTCCACACCCATTCGCATGACGACCACTTCGCCGGCCTGCCGACGCTGATGCAGGCCGATCACCGCATCAAGTACTTCGCCGAGCCGTTGGTGCGCGCCGCGGTGACCAAGAAGCTATGTGCCCTGCTGCCCATCGCCGAGGATGACTTCGAGGACTATTTCCATGTCCACGATCTGGTGCTGGACGAGTGGAACGACATCGCCGGCCTGGAAGTCCGGCCGATCTTTTCGCCCCACCCGGTCGAGAACACCATCTTCCAGTTTCGCGCCCTGACCGGCGACGGCTGGCGCAGCTATGCCCACTACGCCGACATGACCGGCTTTCGCATTCTCGACCAGATGGTGACCGAGGACGACGGCGCGCTCGGCCTGTCGCCGGCGGTGTGCGCGGCGGTCAAGGCGGACTATCTCGCCCCGGCCGACGTCAAGAAGGTCGATATCGGCGGCGGCCTGATCCATGGCGAGGCCGACGATTTCCGCGACGACGCCTCGCGCAAGATCATCCTCGCCCACACCGCCAGCCGCCTCAGCCCCGAGCAGCGCCGGATCGGCTCGGGGGCTTCGTTCGGCACCGTCGAGGTGCTGATCCCCAGCCACCGCGACTTCACCGCCCGCACCGCCCAGCACGCGATGCACGCCTATTTCCCGCGCGTTTCCGCCGGTCATCTCGGCACGTTGCTGAACGGTCCCATCCTGGTCTTCAATCCCGAAACCATCCTGCTGAAGGCCGGGCAGGTGCACGACAGCATCTACCTGCTGCTGACCGGACAGGTGGAGGTGCTCGACGAACACTCGGAGGTGCGGGCCACCCTTTCGGCCGGGGCCTTGCTGGGGGAGTTGACCGGACTGCACGGCCTGCCGCCGTCCGAGACCTACCGGGCCTTGAGCTTCGTCCAGGTTCTGGAGATCCGCTGCGGCCTCTATACCGAGTTCGTTCGCCGCCACGATCTGTTCGCCGAAATCTCGCGGCTGATGGAGGGGCGCGAGTTCCTTTCCCGCACGCGGCTGTTCGGCAGCGTGGTGTCGACGGCCGCCCTCAACGCCATCGCCAAGAACATGCGCTTAGCCGTGTTCGCCGCCGGCCAGGCCATCGACCGCCACGAGCGTTGCGTCGGCCTGATCAAGAGCGGCTCGGTGGCCCGCATGCTGGGCGAGCAGGTGGTCGAGACCCTCGGCCCCGGCGACGTGTTCGGCGAGGAGGCGGCGGTGTTCGACGCCCCGGCCACGGCGGCGCTGGCGGCGCGCGAACCGACCGAGATCTACCTCATCACCGCCAGCCTGCTGGGCAACATTCCCAATGTGCGCTGGAAGCTGTTCGAGACCTTCGAGCGCCGCACCCGCCTGGAAGACGGAGCCTCGGGCGCCGAGCGGATTCTCATGGCCTGGCATGAGGCATACAGCGTCAATGTCCAGCAATTCGACGCCCAGCACCGCCGGCTGTTCGCCACCGCCAATTCCCTGCTCGACGCCGTCAACACCGGGCGCAGCCGCGACGAGGTGGCGACCGCGCTCGAATTCCTGCTTCATTACACGATGTATCATTTCGCCGAGGAAGAAGGCCTTCTCGAACGGTACGGATTTCCCGAGACCTTCCATCACCAGAGCAGCCATCGCAAACTGATCGCCCAGGTCGAAGACTTTGGACATCGTTTTAGCGATGACACTCTATCGGCGCAGGAACTTTTGGAATTCCTCCACAGTTGGATCATCGACCACATCCTGATCGAGGATCGCAAATACGGTGAGTACCTCAACGAAAAAGGCGTCTATTGAGGATATGCACAGTTCTGCGTTACCATAAGATCGGATAGGGGATCGACGAGGCAACCTCCGGGGCACCGATGAGCTTTCGCAATCGCTTGCTGTTGGTCTTCGGCCTGGTGATGCTGGTGACCGGCGTGTCCACCGTCACCGTGGTTGGCGGCCTGTACCTGACGCGACAGGACCTTCAGCACAGCCAATCGGTGATCGCAGAGATCGACCGGGCGGCAACGGCGCTCCTGGCCGACCCGGCCGCGGCGGCGGAGTCCGGTCGGGCCCTGCAGGCGGCGATCGGGCAAAGCCGGGACCTGGCCACCGCGCTGCTCGACGCCAACACCAGCATGCTGCTGTTCTTGCTGCTGGGAACCGCGGTGGGCGTGGTGTTCGTCATCGGCGGCATCGCCTACCTGTATTGGCTGATCACCACCAGCTTCGAGGCCTTGCGCCACGACATCGACATCGTGCGCAGCAACAGCACCACCAGGACGCTGAAGCTGTCCACCAACCGCAAGGACGAGTTCGGTCGGGTGGCGCAGATGCTGGCCGACATCGTCATGAACAGCGTCCAACTGGTGCAATTGGCCAAGGACCGCCAGCGCGAACATGAGATTTCCGAGCGCGAGCGCTACAGCATGCAGCGGACCATGCTGCGCTCGCTGGTCGAGGCGGCGATGCTGGGCAACGAGGCGATGATCCTGCTGTCGCGGATGAAGCATGAAATCATCCAGTCCTCGACACGGATCAACGACATGGCCACCGCGGTGGATGCGATGCGCGAGGCGATCCGCGCCATCTCGACCGATTCGATGGCCGCCGCCGCCAATGCCGGCGAGGCGGGGCAGGTGGCCGATCACGGTCTGGGCGCCAGCCGGACGGCGCTCGACGCCTTTCATCGCATCGTCGATGCCGTGGGCGTGGCGGGGACGAAGGTTCGCGACCTCGCCGTTGCCTCCCAGGCCATCGGCGCCATCGTCACCGACATCGAAGCGGTGGCCGGGCAGACCAACCTGCTGGCGCTGAACGCCACCATCGAAGCGGCGCGGGCCGGCGAGGCCGGCAAGGGCTTCGCCGTGGTCGCCGGCGAGGTCAAGGGGCTGGCCACCCAGACCGGTCGCGCCACGCTGGACATCCGCGCCCGCATCGCCGCCCTGCAAGAGGAAATGCACGCCATCGTCGCGGCGATCGACGAGAGTTCGGCCAGCGTCGCCGAGGGCCGTTCGCTGGTCGACGACCTGGGCGGCCGTCTGCACGACATCGCCCAGCGGGTCGGGGCCGTCGGGGGGCGGATGCACGGCATTTCCGAGGTGCTGGAGCGCCAAACCGCCTCGGCCGAGGATCTCGCCGGGGGCACGCAGACCATCGCCGAGCTGGCGCGCCACAACGATTCCCGTCTCGACCATGTGCTCGACGGCATGCGGCGGATGAGCGAGCATCTCGACGGTCAGGTGGGCGGGTTCGCCAAGATCGGCTCCGGTTCCCTGCTGGCCGAGGTGGCGCGCAACGACCACATCGCCTTCAAGCGCCGCATCATCGACGGCATGATCGGCACCATCCAACTGACCGCCGATGCGGTTCCCGACCACCACAATTGCCGGTTGGGCAAGTGGTACGATTCGATCGTCGATGCCGAGGTGAAGAACACGGCGGCCTATCGGGCGCTGGTGGCCCCGCACGAGGCCGTGCACAGCGCCGCCAAGCGGGCGCTGAACGAGGTCGCCGCCGGGCGTTGGGATGGCGGCGTGGCGGCCCTCGACGACTTGGAGGGGGCGTCCAAGCAGGTGGTGAGCCTGCTGACGGCGCTCTCGGACGACCTGCATGTCATGGAATGCCGCAAGTGGTCGCACCTCGATCAGGTCGAGGACAACAGCGGGCTGTTCTGACGCTATAGCCCTCAGTTCTTGCCGAAATCGGCCAGCGTCATTCCCACCGGGGCGGCGCGAGGCGGGGCCGCGGGCGCCGACGGCGGAGACGCGGGCGGAGCGGTGCCGGCGGCGGGCGGGTTGGTGGCGGGGATCAGTCCCTGTGGCGTGGCCTTGGGCGCGGCGTCGGGTTTGGGGACGCCGGACTTGGCGGCCAGCACGGCCGCCGCTTCGTCGAGGGCAAGGTCGGCGTTGCCGGCCTTGGCCTCGATGCCGGCCTTGGTCAGGTCGCGGCGCATGTTCTTGATCTTGTTGTCGAGCGCCGTCAGGTTGGCGCGGTCGCTTTCCACCGCCTTGACCCATTCGGCCCGCTCGTTGCGGACCATGTGCTCGACATCCTCGATCTTCTTCAGCAGCGGTTCGACCAGCTCGTTGAACTTGCGGGCATTTTCGCCCTGCAGCGCCAGCTTGATCTTTTCCAGTTCCTCAAGCAGATCGCGCTTGATCCACCGCGACTTCTTGTCCAGGTCCTCGGCCATCTTGGTCAGGCGGTCGTCGACGTCGGTGTTGATCTGGACCTTGATCTCGTAGGCGCTCTTGACGAGGTTGGCCATGTACATCATGAGCCCGCCGCCGATGACCAGGATGACGCCGGCGGCCAGACTGATGACCAGGATGGAAGACATACTCATCGCAATGGAAACCGCACCGAGAGAACCGGCGCTACTGTGGCAAGGAGACGCTCTCAATGCAACATTCGTCGCCATGACATCTTCGTTGACCGTCAGCGCAAACGGTAGGCGGCGTGGCAGGCATTGCAGGTGGTCACGACATCTTCGAGCGCCTTGTAGACCATCTTTGCCCCGGCGGGCCCCGGTTCGAGGTCGGCATTCTCGACGGCGATACGCAACTGGCCGGCGTCCGTCGATGTTGCTATTCCGCCGGTCATGTTCCCTCATTCCCGTCCCCTAGACAGGGGAAAAATTGCATTCGAGTGTAACGCTCGCGCCATCAACTGCATTCGCAGGCGCGTCGTTGCCGGTTCGGAATGATTGCGTCGCCCTCTTTCCGCCATCGTTGCGATGTCGGATGATGGCCGAGTTCAGCGTCAGGGGAGTCCCATGAGCGTCTTTGCCGATTGGATAAAAACCCACGGTATCACCGAGGTCGAATGTCTGGTTCCCGATATGTCGGGGGTGGCGCGCGGCAAGATCGTGCCGGCGCGGAAGTTCGTCTCCATCGCCGAGAATCGCGGCCTGCGCCTGCCGGAGAGCATCTTCGTGCAGACGGTCACCGGCGATTATCCCGAGGAGGACGTCACCAACATCGCCAACGGCGACATCTATCTCCACCCCGACATCGGCTCCATGCGCCGGGTGCCGTGGTACGACGAACCGACCTGCTGCGTGATCAACGACTGCACCTATGCCGACGGCAAGCCGGTGGAGATCTCGCCGCGCCAGGTGCTGAAGCGGGTCCTGGCGCTCTATCACGGCAAGGGTTGGGAGCCGGTGGTCGCGCCCGAACTCGAATTCTTCCTGGTCAAGCAGAACACCGACACCGATTATCCCTGCGAGCCGCCGGTCGGCCGCTCGGGCCGCGCCGAGAGCGGCCGGCCGGCCTATGGCGTCGACGCCGTCAACGAGTTCGAGGGGCTGTTCGACCAGATCTACGGCTTCTGCGCCGCCATGCGGGTCGAGGTCGACACCCTGTCCCACGAGGCCGGCAACGGCCAGATGGAGGTCAATTTCAACCACGGCGAGGCGTTGGAACTCGCCGACCAGACCTTCCTGTTCAAGCGCACCGTCCGCCAGGTGGCGCTCAGGATGGGGGTCTATGCCACCTTCATGGCCAAGCCGATGCAGAACGAGCCCGGCAGCGCCATGCACATCCACCAGAACCTGATCGACAAGAAGACCGGCCGCAACCTGTTCGCCGACGAGACCGGCGAGGACACCGATCTGTTCCGCTGGTACATCGGCGGCCTGCGCAAATACCTGCCGGCGGCGATGCTGCTGTTCGCCCCCAACGTCAATTCCTACCGCCGCCTGGTGCCGGATTTCGACGCCCCGATCAACGTCCATTGGGGCCGCGACAACCGCACCGTCGGCCTCAGGGTACCGGAATCGGGACAGATCGCGCGGCGGGTGGAGAACCGGCTGGCCGGGGCGGACGCCAACCCCTATCTGGCCATCGCCGGCTCGCTGGCCTGCGGCTGGCTGGGCATCCAGCAGAAGCTCGACCCCGGCGAGCCGATCTGCGGCTCGGCCTATACCCGCGCCCATTCGCTGCCGCGCCACCTGCCCGACGCGCTGGAGAAGCTCAAGCAGGCCCGCATCCTGCGCGAACTGCTCGGCGAGGATTTCTGCGAGGCCTATATGGCGGTCAAGGAGGCGGAATGGGACGCCTACCAGCGCGTGGTGTCGAGCTGGGAGCGGGAGTTCCTGCTGCTGAACGTGTGAGGGCGGGTTCCCTCGCCGGGCGACCGGACGCCCGCCCGGCAAGGGGCTCCGCTAATAGGCCCGGTCGATACAGAAGTCGATCACCTCGATCAGCGATTGCTTGATGGCGCTGTCGGGGAAGATGCCCAACGCATCGCGGGCGATGGCGCCGTAGTGGCGGGCGCGGGCGACGGTGTCGGCCAGGGACCCGTGCTTTTCCATCAGCTTGATGGCCTGTTCGAGGTCGGCGTCGGTCTGGTCCAGACGTTCGACGGTGCGGCGCCAGAAGTCGCGCTCCTCGGCGTCGCCGCGGCGGAAGGCGAGGATCACCGGCAGGGTGATCTTGCCCTCGCGGAAGTCGTCGCCGACCGTCTTGCCCAGCACCGCCTGCTTGGCCGAGTAATCGAGCACGTCGTCGATCAGCTGGAAGGCGATGCCGAGATTGAGGCCGTAGGATTCCAGCGCCTCTTCCTCGACCTTGGGCCGGTCGGCGACCACCGCGCCGATGCGGCAGGCGGCGGCGAACAGGGCGGCGGTCTTGGAGCGGATGACTTCGAGGTAGGAATCCTCGCTGGTCTCGGTGTCGTTGGCGGTGATCAGCTGCAACACCTCGCCCTCGGCGATCACCGCGGAGGCGCGCGACAGGATCGCCAGCACCGCCAGCGAGCCGTCCTCGACCATCAGCTCGAACGAGCGCGAGAACAGGAAGTCGCCGACCAGCACCGACGGCTTGTTGCCCCACAAGGCATTGGCCGACGCTTGGCCGCGGCGCAGATCGCTTTCATCGACCACGTCGTCGTGCAGCAGGGTGGCGGTATGGATGAACTCCACGCAGGCGGCCAGTTTGACATGGCGGTCGCCCTTGTGCCCGCACAGCCGCGCCGAGGCCAGCGTCAGCACCGGGCGCAGCCGCTTGCCGCCGGCGGCGATGATGTGTCCGGCCAGTTGGGGGATGAGGGCGACCGGCGAATGCATCCGATCGACGATGGTACGGTTGACCTTTTCCAGGTCGTCCTTGACCAGAGCCACCAGGGCATCGAAGCTCTTGGCCTTTTTGCTCCGTTCGTCTTCCAGGTTGACCACGATCGCCACTGCTTGCCATCTCCTATTTGCGGAGGCTCCCCCTGTCCGCGCTCCGAACATAGTGTTGCCTATAAAAGGCGGTCAAGCGTACATCCATCGCCAGTGTGCAATCGGAGTCCGAGCTATGCCCGTGGGGGAGTCTTTTCCCACCTCATTGGACCGGTTTTTGGGGGGCAGGGTCGCGATCCGCCAGCCGGTCGACGGCTTCCGCGCCGGCGGCGATGCCATGCTGCTGGCGGCGGCGGTGGCCGCCAAGGCGGGCGAGAGCGTGCTCGATCTCGGGTGCGGGGTCGGGACGGCGGGATTGTGCCTGCTGGCCCGACTGCCGGAGGTGCGGGTGGTCGGCCTGGAATTGCAGCCGGAGCTGGCGGCGCTGGCCCGCGCCAACGTCCTCGACAACGGGGCCGAGGGAAAATTCGCCGTGGTCGAAGGCGATCTGGCGGCACCGCCCGACTTCGGCCGTGGTTTCGACCACGTGATGACCAATCCGCCGTGGTGGGTGCCGGGCACCACCCGGGCGCCGCGCACCGACATCAAGGCGGTGGCCCATGTCGAGGGCGAGATCGACCTGAGCGCCTGGCTGAAGGCGGCGCTCAAGCTGCTGAAGGGCAAGGGCCGGCTGACGGTGATCCATCGCGCCGACCGCCTGGGCGACCTGCTGGCGGCGATCGACGGGCTCGATCTCGGGGCGGTGCGGGTGCTGCCGCTGTGGCCGAAGCCGGGGCGCGCCGCCATCCGCGTCGTCGTCACCGCCCGCAAGGGCATGCGCTCGCCGCTGGAGCTGTTGCCGGGGTTGATCCTGCACCATGCCGACGGCCGCTATACCGCCGCGGCGGATGCGGTCCTGCGCGAGGCGGGGGCGCTGTTGTAGCGTCCCTGCGACGTGCCTTGCCCTATCCCCGCGGCAGGGTCACCGTCACCCTGAGTCCCCCGCCCGGCCGGTCGCCGAAGCGGATGTCCCCCCCCTGGGCGCGGATGGCGGCGCGAGCCACCGACAGGCCGAGGCCGCTGCCGCCGGTGTCGCGATTGCGCGACGATTCCAGCCGCACGAACGGAGCGAAGACCCGCTCGCGGTCGGCTTCGGGGATGCCGGGGCCGCCGTCGTCGATGAGGAAGCGCGCCTCGCCGGCATCGGCCTCGACGGTGAGGGCGACGTGGCCGCCGTACTTGACCGCGTTGTCGATCAGGTTGGCCAGCGCCCGCTTGCAGGCCATCGGCCGGCTGTCCATCACCAGGCTGTCGAGCCCGCCGCTGGTCGCCGCGGCGCCGGCCGCGGCGGCATCCTCGATCAGGCCGTGGGCGAGGGCGGCGAGATCCACCGGCCGGCGTTCCTCGCGGGCGGCGTCGTCGCGGGCAAAGGCCAGGGTGGCGGCGATCATCCGCTCCATCTCGTCGAGGTCGGCCAGCATGCGCGTCCGCTGCTCGTCGTCCTCGACGAACTCGGCGCGCAGCTTGAGGCGGGTGATCGGCGTGCGCAGGTCGTGGGAGATCGCCGCCAGCATCTGGGTGCGGTCGTCGACGAAGCGGCGGATGCGCGCCTGCATCCGGTTGAAGGC
>JACRFY010000289.1 GCA_016212565.1 Magnetospirillum sp.
CCCAAGGGCACGCGTGTCGCCGCTCCATGGCCCCGCCCCACGCGGTCATGGTAGGGTCCAGCCACGAACAGGGGTTCAAGAGGTCGAGCTCCATGGCCCCGCCCCACGCGGTCATGGTAGGGTCCTCTGCCTCGACGGCGACGCGCCCGGACAGCTCCATGGCCCCGCCCCACGCGGTCATGGTAGGGTCGAGCTCGCCGCAATAGCGCCAACAGATGCGCTCCATGGCCCCGCCCCACGCGGTCATGGTAGGGTCTTCGACGACGAGACCGGCGGCGGCGACAAGCTCCATGGCCCCGCCCCACGCGGTCATGGTAGGGTTTTGAGCGGCAGCGTTATACGCGGACATACGCTCCATGGCCCCGCCCCACGCGGTCATGGTAGGGTCTTCGGCGGCGAGGTCAATGCCGACGAACAGCTCCATGGCCCCGCCCCACGCGGTCATGGTAGGGTGGCGCCGGCCATGGCGGCGGAAACGAATCGGCTCCATGGCCCCGCCCCACGCGGTCATGGTAGGGTCCACTTGACTTCGATGCCGTTGCCGCCCCAGCTCCATGGCCCCGCCCCACGCGGTCATGGTAGGGTATTGCGGCCGGTAAGCCCTTGTCGCTCCTGGGCTTCCGGCCGTTTTTCCGTGCATCGCCGGCTGCGGTCAGAACATCCTGTACTGGGCGGGAGGCGCGAACTCGGCATCTTCATCGGGGCGATACCCTCCGGTGATCCAGCGGCGCATGGTCGTCATCTGGCGGTCGGTCAACTTCAGCAGGCAAACATAGCCCTTTCTCGGCAGGGCACGCTCGATCCGACGTTCGAAGGTCAGCGCTCGTTCCATGCTGCCGCAATACCGGCTGTAGACCGACAAATGGAGGCGCTCGAATCCCTGTTCGACCACGAATTGGTGGAACTTGACCGCATGGTGGCGGTCCTCGGCGGTGGCCACCGGCAGATCATAGAAGACCAGCACCCACATCTTCCGCCAGCCTTCGGGCATCATCGCCGCTCCCAATGGTGTCAGGCAGGGATAGGCGCGATCCGGCGCCCTCGATGGCCTCGAGGCACGACAAGCACGCCCGCTGCACCGCCACCCGCATCCGCACCCATTCGCCCCTGCTGCGCACCGGCCAGTCGCCGATCGTCGCCAGAACCGGACGCGCTTCACCCACTTCCAGCCGGCCGTCGCGAGCCAGCCCCCAGACCACGCGGTCCACAGCGGGGCGGAACGGTTCCATGAGGTCGTCGGCCAGGTTCCCGTCGTTCTCTGCATTGTCGTGATGGAAACCGATAGCCCGCGACAGGCCGGCCGCATGCAGGTTGCGTCCGACCAGTGAGCGCAGCACCGCATAGCCGAAATCCAGCAACCCGTTGACCGCGTCCGTGGCGTGCCGGCGGAAGTCCGGGCCGAACAGGCCTGGCCAGTACAGGCGCGCGCCCTGGGCTTCCCTGTTGTCGGGATCGCCAGCGGCGACATCGGCGGCCATGCGGGCGATGCGCTCGGCATCCGCGCATCCCAGCGCGCGGGCGAAATCCGCTTGGTGGATCAGCTTGGCCCGCACGACCTGGCGCCACAGGGCGCGGGCTCGGCGGGGCGCCAGCGAGGCCTGGAGGCGCAGGGTGCGGGCGAAAATTGTGGCGGGCAGAGTGAGCGGCAGCAGCGTCGAGGCGGGTTGGCGCCGCTGGTCGCACACCAGAAACTCGATCCCCCGTTGCGCCATCAACAGCAGCGCGTCACCCGTGACGGTGACCGCCGGCACCTGGGCAATGACCAGGTCCACATCCTCGGGGCAGAAGCGGGAATCACCGACAGCCAGCATGCCGCCTCGCACCGAGATCACCGTTCCGCGTCCAGCGATATCCAAGATCGTCATGGCGGCCCTTGACCTGCCTGCTTAGGTGGAGCAAAGTAGGCGCACTCTACCATGACCGCGTGGGGCGGCTCTCTATGGAATAGAGCCTATCAAAGCGTCGATTGGAGCGGTTTCGCTCATTCATCGAAGGCCCGGGTCGCTCCCGGGCCTTCCTTCTTCGGCATATGCGGAGACCGATGGCTCGTGAGCTGGAGCGCAAGGACATGAAGACGTGGATGGTGCGGGCGGGTCGGGGCGGAATCCAGATCGGGGCCTTCAAGGAGAAGGGCCGCGTCGCCATCGGCTGGGCGGAGATGCGCTCCCTCGCTGAGTGATCAGCTATGACCCCATTGCCCGCGAGTATCTGGTCGGAATGGTCGCCGGCGACTATGCGTATGACCGGGTCTCCGATCCCGACCACCCCAATTGCCGCCCGGTGACGTGGACGGGGGCCGTCGGTCGAAACCAGCTCTTGCTGGAAACCCGCAATTCCCCGGGCTCGATCGCCACCCTGTTCCTTCTGCCCCCCCCCCCCGAGGCAGGGGACGCGGCCCTGGCTGGCGCCACTCCCCTCGCCGCCGAGCCCGCGGAGACGCAGGCTGACGACGCCGCGGGCGAGGAGACCCTCTTCGAGGACATCGAGGCCAAGGCGTTCGAGTTCGTGAAGGACCGCATCGCCAAACTGACCTGCTCGCAGATGCAGGATCTCGACGACCAGCTCAAGGACCTGAAGAAGCGGATACGCCAGACCGGCAACCTGCCGGACAAGCTGGCCCTGCAACGCCAGGCCCGCGAGATCGAGGGACGCCGCGATGCCGCCTGGCGCTGCTACGACGAGGCGGCCAAGCAGATTGAAATCGACAAGGACGGCCTGCTTGATAGGGTGGAGGCCCAACTCGCACAATCCGTCTCTTCGGAACCCTTGTTCACCTTCACCTTCCAGATTGATTGATGACCATGACCGAACTCCCGAAGCCTTCCCGCTCACCTCCCTGGACATTGCCGCCGACAAGCGTGACCATCGAGTTCCGGACGGTGTGAGGCGGTCATGGGCCAGCAAGACCTTAAAATCCACGAACTTGTCGCCAAGATCGAGCGCGGCGACATCCGTCTGCCGGAAATGCAACGCCGCTATGTCTGGCAAAAGACCCGCGTTCGCGATCTGTTGGATTCGCTCTATCGCGGCTACCCCTCGGGAACCATTCTGACATGGGAAACGGATGAGGGAGTCGCGACCCGCGATTTCGCCGTCGAACAGGCGACGGACGTGAAGACGTTCCAGCTCTTGCTAGATGGACAGCAGCGCCTGTCTTCTCTCGCGGCGATTATCCTTGGAAAACCGCTGCATATCGGTGGTCGTGTTCGCCCCATCGACATTCTGTTCAATCTCGATCATCCGGACGAATTGGAGTTCATTACCGAGGTTAACGAGGACGACGACACCGACGGGGACGACACGGAAGACGCAGAGGTCGCCGACGCCAGCGAAGACGATCTCTTGGCGCGTTTTTCCAAGATGGCCTTCGTCGTCTACACCAAGAAGCTTGCCGCCTTGCCGCAATGGGTTTCGGCGACGGAAGTCTTCAAGGAGCCGAGCGACAAGCCGTTCCTGAAGGCTGCCGGCGTCACGGACATGAACGATCCGCGTTACGACAAATATACGGATCGGCTAAAGCAGCTCCGAGGCATCAAGGATTATCAGTACCGTGTTCACATTCTCGACCGCGACAAGTCATACGAGGAAGTGACCGAGATATTTGTGCGCGTCAATTCTCTTGGTGCGAAGCTCCGCAGTTCCGACCTTGCGTTGGCGCAGATCACCGCTAAATGGCGCGACTCGCTCAAGATTTTTCAGGCATTCCAGGATGACTGCAAGAAGGTCGGATTTGATCTCGGTCTGGGCATCCACCTCAAGACCCTGGTGTCTTTCATAACCGGCCAGTCGCGATTCAGGGCGGTATCCAACCTCAGCAAGGAGCGCCTGGAGCAAGGCTGGGAAGACGCAAAGAAGGGTATGGATTTTGCCCTGAACTTCCTTCGCAGCAACGTGAAGATCGACAGCCCGGCCCTGCTTTCGTCCCCTTTCCTGATCATTACCCTGGCCTATTTCGGCCATGCCCGTAATTATCACCTCTCTCGGCAAGAAGCGGCGCAACTCCGGTATTGGGCGCTGGTCGCGAACGCCAAAGCCCGGTATTCGCGGGGTTCCTCCGAAACCTTTCTTGACCAGGATATTGCCGCGATCAAGAAGGATATGGGGATTCCCGGCCTCCTTCAACTACTGAAGACTCAGGTTGGCCGTCTCGATGTGCAGGCGCCTGACCTTGAGAACCGAAATAGCCGCAGTGCCTATTTCAAGACGATGTTTCTGGCGTTCCGGGATGGCGAAGCGCGGGATTGGCGCGACCAGCTTATTATCTCCCTCAAGCATAGAGGATCGACCCACACCCTTCAGTTTCACCACATCTTTCCGTGGGCCGTTCTGAAGAAGTTGTCGGTCAGTTCCAACAAGATCAACGACATCTGCAATATGGCCTTTATCGGTGGCGGCACGAATCGGAAGATCCGTGACAAGGAGCCTTCGGATTATCTTCCGGAGATCGTCACGAAGCTTGGGGCATCGGCACTGGATGCCCAGTCGATCCCGACTGATCCTCAGTTCTGGCAGGTCAACCGATACGATGAGTTCCTGGCGCAGCGCCGCGAGCGTGTCGCCGCCCGCCTGAATGACTATTTGGGCCATTCGTCGATGGAGAGCGTCGAATGAAGCTCAAATTCGACCCCTCGCTGGCCTACCAGCTCGATGCCGTCAATGCGGTCGCCGACATCTTCGACGGCCAACCGCTGGGGCAGACCAGTTTCGAGATCAGCAGCACGCTACGCTCTCGGGCGGGGTGACGCTCACCAATCACGGCGTCGGCAATAACCTTGTCCTGGAAGACGAGCATTTCGTCGCCAACGTCCACCGGGTGCAGGAGCGCAACGGCATCCCGAAGTCGGAAACGGTGGTGGAATACCTCGGCAGCGACGGCCCGTGTGATCGTCCCTTGTCGTGGCCCGCTCTCAAGGACGGTCGGGAATTTTCGGCCGAGATGGAGACGGGGACCGGCAAGACCTATGTCTATCTGCGCACCATCTTTGAATTGAACAAGCGATACGGCTTCAAGAAGTTCATCATCGTGGTTCCCAGCGTCGCCATTCGCGAAGGCGTGCTGAACTGCTGGAACGGAAACAATCGAACGTCTCCCGGTCGCTCCAGGAACTGGCGAACTGGGACATCGTTCGGATGGTCCGTGACGGCCAAGCCATCCGCCCGACGCTGGCGGCCACCCATATCGACGTGGATTTCGTGGCGAATACCTATCGGCTCAAGGGACAGGACGTGGCGGCACGATAGGCTGCCAGGGTGGCGGCAATGCGGGGACTTGTCCCGAGACCCGCACCGTATTACATATAAACTCTCAACGTATTACGGAACTGATCATGGCTCTGCCGGTCCAATCCATTCGCGCTGTCCCTGAGCATCGGGAGGTGTTGCAAGCGGTCGCTGACCTTCTGCGCCAGGGGCGAGAGCAGGAGGTGCGGCATCTGCTTGAAGATGCGTCGGCGCGTTCCGTTGGCCCGTTCCGCGACGAGGCGGCGGCGCGGGCCTTCCTGCGTGACCGGCTGGTCGCCAGCCTGCGCCCCCGAATGGTGTGGCTGTTCGGCAGCCGTGCCCGGGGCGACGGGCGACCCGACAGCGACTTCGACCTGCTGGTGGTGCTGCCCGATGGCTTGCCGGACGCATCCTATGGCCACAAGGCGGTCGCCGCGCCGCTGGTGGCCTGCGGCTTATCCTTCGACGTGGTGCCGTGCGCCTGGAGCGATTTCATCATCGACCGCGAGGTGGACGGAAGCTTGGTCAATCGCGCCGTCACCGAGGGGCGCTTGCTGTACCAGGATCGAACCCTGCGCCGGGGAGCGGCGGCATGAACGGCCACGTCACCAGCTACATCGCCCTCGCCAAGGAAGACCTCGCCGTCGCCAGGAAGTTGATGCCCGACCATCCCCGCCACGCCGCGTTCAACATCGAGCAGGCCGCCGAGAAACTGCTGAAGGCGGTGCTGACGGTGGAAGGCATTCGCTTCCCCACCAGCCACCACCAGTTGGGGGCGCTGGCCGCATTGCTGCCCGAGGATCACCTGTGGCGTGCCGACCTGATGGCCTTCGACGACTTCACCTCCTACGCGACGGCGGTGCGCTACCCCAAGCCGGGCGGCGGAATGCCGAACGAGCCGGAGGATGCCGAGCTTCAGGCCGGATGGGCCGAAGTTTCCGCCCTGGTGGGAGAGATCGAGGATTGGTGCCACGAGAAATAACGGCAAGGGTGGGCGTCTTACCGACCAGAACGTGGTCATCACGCCAATAGGGATTGCGGGTCAGGGCCGCTCATAGATCACCACTCCCTCGGTCAGAATGGTGTGGGCGAACGAGCCGATGGCCCGCGCCCGTTTCCTCAGCACACTTTCCCGGCACGGCAGGATGTCAACCGGCTCATGATAGCCTTTCCGGGCGGAATGGATCACTTCGGCCGACATCACTCCGGCGGGGCATCGTCGTCCCGTTCTACCACGAGGTCGATGTCGCTGTCCTCGCAGGCATCGCCACGCGCCCGGCTGCCGAACAGGATGCTCGAAGCCATGGATGGCAGCCAGGGCGAGATCGACAGCCGGGGCGTCACCGCGCGCTCCCGGTTGCTCAGGGTACCGCCCCGAGGCGGCATGGCGCAGCAGCGCGCGCTCTTGCGTTCGTGTCAGAATCTTCGCCTGTCGGCCTGCCATAGGCATCCTCCTGATACAGCCAATGCGCACGCAAAGATTGCATCATGGGGTCGGCAAATGTCAAATTATCGCGCTTTATCAATGCGTTGGCTTAATGCGACTCCGCCTCTCCCTACGCATTTCCACCTCTTGCTCCAAAGCGTCGGCCCAACCCGCCTCGCCCATCCACGTTCTCAAGGTAGACAGAGGTACGCCAACTCGCTTGGCCAAGCCGCGCCGGCTCGGCGTGATCCCGTCAAGGATGTCCTCCGCTGCAACGCCAAGTGCCTTCATCCGGGCGTGGGGATAGCGCCTGGTGAACTCATAAAGTCCTTCGGGCGCATCCATGGTGGCGTACAGGTCGCAGAGCTGCCAGGGCGGCGGAACGCCCATGCCCTGGCAAAGGTCCAGCAACACCCATGCGCGATGGCGCAGGCCGCACTTTGTATGCAATTCGTCGAGATACCGGGAGCGGACATAGTTGTCCTTTTCCTTGCCGGCCTTCGCCGCCTTCCATGCGCAGACCCGCTGGAAGCGGCGCAGGGCTTGGAGATGGGCGTTCATGGCTTCTTCCGCCACCGGGCTGCGTTGAGGCCGGAGCGTCTCGGTCGGGGTGCGCAGGATGTCGGGCAGGGGCGGCACGAAACAGGGCGGTTTGCACGGCATGGCTGTCACCCCGCGATGGTCAATGCCGAGCTGATGCGCGATGTGGACATGATGTGGACACGGGGCTTCCGCTTCGGCGGAAGGGAACGCGTAACGCATTGAAAGGATTGGCGTCCCGGAAGGGATTCGAACCCCTGACCTACGGTTTAGGAAACCGTTGCTCTATCCTGCTGAGCTACCGGGACGCTGGCGACGACGTTATAGCACCGCGGCTTTGGGCCGACAAACGGTCTTCGGCGCGGTGGAAAATCACGGCCGTGGGGGGAGGGATGCGCGCGACGCTCGACATCTTTTGTCGGCGTCGTATATTGGCATGGATGAGACCGGCATGGGGAGTGGCCGGCCCCGAGGCCGAGGTGGATTGATGACCGTGTTCAAACTCCGTCCCCGCGAACAGGACGTTCGTCCCGGGGATGTCTTTCGCAAGGCCGGCACCTATGGGGGCGACTGGACCATCGAGCGCGTCTTCGAATACCCCGACATTCCCCGCCACGTCCGCCTGGTCGAAAACGGCGGCGGCCGGGCGATGACCATCGCCGCGGCGCTGCTGTTCGACCCCGATTCCTTCACCCCGCTCTCCATGGGCGCGAGCGAAGGCTAGCGGCGTCGGCAGGCGTTCTTTTGCCTTCCCGTTGCCTTGATCATGCGTATAGTGGGAGCTCCGGGCCAAAGATGGCGCGGGGCTTGCAAGTTCTACGGGGCGTATCCATGACCATCGACGTCAGCGACGGCCAGTCTCGCGCCGCCGACATCGCTTCAGCCCGCCGGGTGCTCTCCATCGAGGCCCAGGCCCTGACGGCGCTGGCCGACTCGTTGGGCGACGCCTTCGCCCGGGCCATCGTCCTCCTCGCCGAGGCCGAGGGACGCGTCATCGTCACCGGCATGGGCAAGAGCGGCCATGTCGCGCGCAAGATCGCCGCCACCCTGGCCTCCACCGGCCGGCCGGCCTTCTTCGTCCATCCCGGCGAGGCCAGCCATGGCGATCTCGGCATGATCACCGCGGTCGATGTGGTGGTGGCGCTGTCCAATTCCGGCGAGACCCCCGAGCTGGGCGACATCGTCGCCTATTCCCGGCGCTTCGGCATCGGCCTGGTCGGCATCACCGCCCGCGCAACCAGCGCCCTGGCCCAGGCCGCCGACGTCGCCCTGGTCCTGCCCGCGATCCCCGAGGCCTGCCCGATGGGCCTCGCCCCCACCACCTCGACCACCATGATGCTGGCTTTGGGCGATGCCCTGGCGGTGGCGCTGCTGGAGCGCAAGAACTTCTCCGCCGCCGACTTCAAGGTCTTCCATCCCGGCGGTCAGCTGGGCAAGCGGCTGCTGAAGGCCGGCGACCTCATGCACGGCGGCGCGGCGATGCCGTTGGCCGGCGAGGAGGCGGCGATGGCCGAGGTGCTGCTGGTGATGACCGCCAAGAGCCTGGGCTGCGTCGGCGTCGTCGCCGCCGATGGCCGCCTGGCCGGAATCATCACCGACGGCGACCTGCGCCGGCACATGGGCGCCGATCTGCTGGCCCTGCCGGCACGCGAGGTGATGACCAGGAACCCCAAGACCATCCGTCCCACCCTGTTGGCCGCCGAGGCCGTGCATCTGATGAACGCCAAGTCCATCACCAGCCTGTTCGTGGTCGACGACGGCGGGTGCCCCCAGGGGGTGCTGCATGTCCACGACTGCCTGAGGGTCGGCGTGGCGTGACGCCGGATGGCTGAGATGGCCCGGCCGCACTCTCCCCTGCACCGGCCGAAGCCGCCCCATCGCTTCGCGTGGCGGCTGCCGGCCCACCAGCGCTACTCGCGCTTCGTGCGGCTGATGAAGATACTGCTGCCGAGCCTGGCGGCTGTGCTGTTGGCTCTGGTCGTGGTATGGCCCAAACTGATGGACGACGAACGCTTCCGCATCGGCTTCGCCAAATTGTCGTCCTCCCAGGTGGAAAGCCTGGCCATGGTCAACGCCCGGTATTTCGGCATGGATTCGCACAACCGCCCCTTCACCGTCACCGCCGTCACGGCGACCCAGGAAACCCGCGGCTCGGACGTGGTGGTGCTGGCCGACCCGCGCGCCGACTTCACCTCCAACAGCGGCGCTTCGGTACTGGTCGAATCCCAGCGCGGCTTCTATCACCAGAAGACGCAGATGCTCGACCTCGAGGGCGAGGTCGATCTGTTCCACGAGAACGGCTACGAGATGCACACCAGTCGCGCCACCGTCGACCTCAAGCGGTCGACCGTCCAGGGCAATGCGCCCGTCGAGGGCCAAGGGCCGGCGGGAACCCTGGCCGGGGCCGGGTTCGAGATCCGCGACCAGGGCCGCGAGGTGGTGGTCACCGGCAGTTCGCGCATGATTCTGAAGGGAGCGTCGTCGAAATGAACCGCCCCCTTGTCGTCCTCGTCCTGTCGACCCTCCTCGGCACCACCGCCGCGCCGGTCCTGGCGCAGGGATTCGGCCTCGCCAAAGGCAGCGAGCAGCAGATCCAGGTCTATGCCGACGACGGCATCGAGTGGCATTCCGAAGCCACCCGGGTGGTCGCCCGCGGCAACGCCAAGGCGATCCGCGGCAACGTCACCGTCACCGCCGACACCCTGATCGCCTATTACCGCAACACCGGCGGCGGCGACGAGATCTGGCGCCTCGATGCCGAGGGCAACGTCACCATCGCCTCGCTGAAGGAAACCGCCACCGGCACCAAGGCCACCTACGATCTCGACAAGGCGATCTTCGTGCTGCGCGGCAAGCCGGCCCATCTGGTCACGCCCAGCGACGAGTTCTTTGCCGACGACACCCTGGAATACTGGGAGAAGAGTCGCATGGCGGTGGCGCGCGGCAATGCCGTCGCCATCCAGAAGGACAAGAAGATCAAGTCCGACGTGCTGACCGCCCACTTCAAGGACGGCGCCAAGGGGGCGCTCGAGATGCAGCGCGCCGACGCCTACGGCAACGTGGTGCTGACCACCCCGCGCGAGCAGGTCACCGGCGAGCGGGGCGACTACAACGCCGAAACCGGTATCGCCACCGTGGTCGGTTCGGTTAAGATCATGCAGCAGGGGAACGAACTGGCCGGCGGCTACGCCCACGTCAATCTCAACACCGGTGTCAGCAAGCTCTTCGGCTCGGTTCCCGGCGCCAAGGAGGGAGAGCGCGTCAAGGGCACCTTTACCCCCGACAAGCGGGATCCGGAAAAAAGTCGCGCCGTCTTCCAGGCCCCGGGGGCCACGGCAGCGGGCGGGCAGGAGCGTTGAGGGAACACGGCGAATGGCGGATCTCAGAGGCAAGGCTCCCCCCAACCAGCACGAACTGCGCCTCGGCGGGCCGCGCCTGGTCCGCGACAGCACCGGCCTGGTGGCAACCAACATCGGCAAGCGCTTCAAGCGCCGCACCGTGCTGCGCGACGTCTCGATCACCGTCCAGCGCGGCGAGGCGGTGGGACTGCTCGGCCCCAACGGCGCCGGCAAGACCACCAGCTTCTATTGCATCACCGGCCTGATCGCCCCCGACGCCGGCTCGATCTTTCTCGACGGCCACGACATCACCGATCTGCCGATGTACCGCCGCGCCCGCCTCGGCATCGGCTACCTGCCCCAAGAGGCCTCGATCTTCCGCGGCCTGACCGTCGAGGGCAACATCCTCGCCGTCCTCGAAGTGATCGAGCCGGTCCCCACCAAGCGCGAGCACCTGCTGGAAAGCCTGCTCGCCGAGTTCTCGATCAGCCACCTGCGCCACGCCCCGGCGATGGCGCTGTCGGGCGGCGAGCGGCGCCGGGTCGAGATCGCCCGTGCCCTGGCCTCGCGGCCGCACTTCATCCTCCTCGACGAGCCGCTGGCGGGCATCGACCCCATCGCCGTCGCCGACATCCGCGATCTGGTCTCCCACCTCAAGGACCGCGGCCTGGGAGTGCTGATCACCGACCACAACGTACGCGAAACCCTCGACATCATCGACCGTGCCTACATCCTGCACGACGGTTCGGTGATGATGGAGGGCCGCCCCGCCGAGATCGTCGCCCACGAAGGCGTGCGCCGCGTCTATCTCGGCGAGCGCTTCAGCCTCTAGACGGCCGGTCCCCCCGCCATGTCGCTCGCCCCCCGGTTGGACCTCCGCCAGACCCAGTCTCTGGTGATGACGCCGCAGTTGCAGCAGGCGATCAAGCTGCTGCAACTGTCCAACCTCGAACTGGCGACCTTCATCGATCAGGAGATGGAGCGCAATCCGCTGCTGGAGCGCGAGGACGGCGACCGCGGGCCCGAGGCCGATCCCGACGCGACGCCGGTCGAAACCACCGACCGCGGCGAGGCGCCGCTGCTCGACAGCCCCACCGGCACCACCGAGGCCGGTCTCGATGTCGAGGTCGACAATCTCTACAACAACGACAGCGCCGCCGACGGCGTCGACGGCGAGGCGTTCGGCGACTGGGGGCGCACCGGGGCCCGCCACGACTTCGACGACGGCGAATCGAGCCTGGAACAGACCCTGGCCGACGGCATCAGCCTGCGCGACCATCTGGTCGCCCAGCTCAACGTCGACGTCCCCGATCCGGCGTTGAAACTGATCGGACTGCACCTGATCGCGATGCTCGACGAATCGGGCTACCTGATCGGCGACCTCGCCGAGCTGGCCGAGCAGCTGGGCTGTCCGCTGGCGACGGTGGAGGCGGTCCTCGCCCGGGTGCAGCGCTTCGACCCGGTCGGCGTCTTCGCCCGCTCGCTCAAGGAATGCCTGGCCCTGCAATTGGCCGAGAAAGACCGCCTCGATCCGGCCATGCAGGCGCTGCTCGACAATCTGGAACTGCTGGCGCGACGCGACCTCGCCGGGCTGATGCGGGTGTGCGGCGTCGATGCCGAGGACATCGCCGACATGATCGGCGAGATCAAATGCCTCGACCCCAAGCCGGCATTGAAGTTCGACCACGAGCTGGCCCAGCCGATCACCCCCGACGTGTTGATGCGCCGCACCCCCGACGGCGGCTGGGTGGTCGAGCTGAACGCCGACACGCTGCCCCGCGTGCTGGTCAACACCCGCTATCATGCCCGCATCGCCGGCGCGGCGCGCAATCGCGACGAGAAGACCTTCATCGCCGAACGCCTGCAATCGGCCAACTGGCTGGTGAAATCGCTGCACCAGCGGGCCACCACCATCCTCAAGGTGGCCACCGAGCTGGTCCGTCAGCAGGACGCCTTCTTCCGCCGCGGCGTCCAGCACCTGCGGCCGCTGGTGCTGAAAGACATCGCCACCGCCATCGGCATGCACGAAAGCACCGTCAGCCGGGTGACCTCCAACAAATACATTTCCACCCCGCGGGGTATCTACGAGCTGAAGTATTTCTTCACCCAGGCCATCGGCTCGGCCGACGGCGGCGATGCCCATTCGGCGGAATCGGTGCGTCACCGCATCAGGGCGCTGATCGACGCCGAGGGCGCGGCGGTGCTGTCCGACGACCGCCTGGTGGAGATCCTCAAGGCCGAAGGAGTCGACATCGCCCGGCGAACGGTGGCAAAGTACCGCGAAGCGATGAACATTCCCTCGTCGGTGCAGCGTCGCCGCGAGCGGTCGTTGGGGGGTTGAGGATTCGACGGGGATTTGTCCCGCGGCAAGCGGGGCATGCTTGACTCGTTATCGTCGCGGAACTATGTTCCGGCCCTCCCTTGGGCCGGTCGCGGACGAGGACGGGAACGATGGCCGGTGCCACGGAAGTTGCCGCAGAAACCGCGAGACCGACAGGCGGAAGGCGTTCCGCCGAGGCAGGCCGGGAATGGGGCAGACAAGACCCCCGGTAACTGCTTTCCGTGCCGAGACAGAGGGTTCGCTTCATGGAAATCGCCGATCTGATTACGCCGACCGCCGTCATTCCCAACCTGCGGGCCACGTCGAAGAAACAGGCGCTGCAGGATCTGGCCAAACGGGCCGCCGAACTGACCGGCCTGCACGAGCGTGCGGTGTTCGACGTGCTGCTGGAGCGCGAGCGGCTGGGCACCACCGGCGTCGGCAACGGCATCGCCATTCCCCACGGCAAGCTGCCGTCGCTCGAACGCCTGCACGGCCTGTTCGCCCGCTGCGAACGCCCGATCAACTTCGAATCCATCGACGAGCAGCCGGTCGACCTGATCTTCCTGCTGCTGGCCCCGGAATCGGCCGGCGCCGATCACCTCAAGGCGCTGGCGCGGGTGTCGCGCCTGCTGCGCGACAAGGGCGTGTGCGAAAAGCTGCGCGGCACCGACAACGGCGACGCGCTCTACGCCCTGCTGACCGAATCGCCGGCCAGCCGGGCCGCCTAGAAAAAACGGCCTTCGCCGGACGCGGCCCTCCGACCGCTTGTGGGCTTCGCCCACCCGTCGCTTTGTTCCGGGCCACCCTGTGACGGGCGTCGCTTGCCCCTTCGGGGCGGCACGGCCGCCGCCTTGTATGTTGACAGCATCCCGTTTTTGATAATCGGGATGGGCAGGAGAATAGGCAGGGTGCCGACATCGTTGCGGTTCTGAGCCCAGTCGGCGGCCTGGACGACGCGCGAGGCCAGTAGACCCGCGACACCGCGTTCATCAAGGCTGGGCGGGGTAATACCAACGGCCGATGAGGTCGACTCATCGGCCGTTGGTTAAGCCCGCGCGGCGCTTGAGCGAAACCCTCGCGGCATGAATGGAACAGTCATGCCGCCGGTATAACGTCCGCGCCAACGTCCTGCTGATCACCGCCGGCCTCGGCAGGGGCGCCAAGCGCCTCAACCGGTAGCGGCTCCGCTGCCATAAATGCTCGGAAGCAGACCTGCCAGGCAGCCCATCATTGCGAACCAGCAAAAAATACTCCACCATTCGAGGAGATACGTAGCCAGGGCATAACGTGTTCGTCATGTGGACTGCGGACAGATCCGGAAAGGGCGAAAAGCCGATCGGTGTGGCGACGAGAAGCTCAGCCGATCTGTTCCGCCATGTAAGCGCCGATAAGGGTGAGCTCTATCGGGCCATCATGGATGTCTTTGCCGCCGCCAAGCGGCAATACCGCCTGCAACTGCGGCCGGATGAGATTCTGGCCGAAGCCCGATGGACGGGGGCACCTCCCCGCATCGAAGAGCTGAGCCTCGCCCTGGCCCAGTTGACGGCCTGGGGCAATCTCGAGGCGCAGCATGACTCGGCGCGGGTCCAGACGATCAACGACTTCTATCGGGCTCGGTTTCTCTACCGCCTCTCGCAGGGGGGCGAGGCGGTCGAGGCGGCGCTGGCGACCTTCGAGGCGACCATGCGACGGCGGGCGGAACTGCAGACCGTCGCGCTGGAAGATATCGCGAACCGTCTGAGCGCGTTGAAGGCGCTGATCGATGCAGATGACGCTCTGGACGTCGCCAAGGCGCATGAGACGCTGCGGGACCTGGTCCGGGTCTTCGAGGGCCTGGCGGAAAACGCCCAGGCATTCATGGCCGGCGTGGCCCGCAGCATCGAATTGCAGCAGGCCGACGCCACCTCGGTGGCGGCCTACAAGCGGCGCCTCATCGACTACCTGGAACGGTTCATGGGCGATCTGGTACGTCGATCCGAAACGATCACCCGTCTGATCGTCGCCCTCTCGCCCGACATCGACCCCGTCCTCGTTCAGGTGGCCGATCGCGAGGCGCAGGATGCGGCCCCGGGGGACGAGCGGGAGGCGGCCGAGGAGCGGGCTCGCCGCCGCGACGGCTGGCGGGAACGCTGGACGGGTCTCGAACGGTGGTTTCTTTTCAATGGCCACGAGCCGCCCCAAGCGGATCTCCTGCGGGCTCGGGCACGCGCCGCCATTCCGCAGCTGCTCACGGCCATCGCCACGATCAACGAGCGGCGGAGCGGGCGCAGCGATCGCTCGACAGACTTTCGGGTCCTCGCCGGTTGGTTCCTCGACTGCGCCGATGACGGCGAAGCACACCGGCTGGCCCGCGCCGCTTTCGCTCTCAATCCTGCCCGCCATTTCTCCCTCAATGCTCAAGCGGGCGACGATCTTCCGGCCAGCACGCCTTGGGCTGCGGCGCCGCCGCTGACCATTCATCCTCGGCTTCGCCAGTATGGTGAACTGGCACCGCGAGGACCGTTGCCAGGCATCCGTGACCGCAGCGCGGAACGGGCGGAATTGGCGCGGCAATTGGCCGAAGAGGGGCGGCAGGTTGAAGCGGCGCGACGGATCCTGGCGACGTCGCTGCCGATTCGCCTATCGCAACTCGGCGTGCTGGACTCCCATGCGTTCGCCCTCTTCCTGAGCCTGCTTGGCGAGGCCTTGGCCGAGCAGGACGGGCCGGATGCCGTCGTCGAGCGCGACAGCGCCGACGGGCTGCTTCGCATTCGGCTGGAGCCGCTGGAGCGTCACAGCCAGGCCTGCATCGTCACTCCGGATGGACGGTTTGCCGGGCGGGACCACCTGCTGACGATTGTTCCGATGGACTAGGAGCGCAGCGTGAGCACCGGGATGCCCGACCTACAGCAGCGCCACCAGCAAGAAGAGTTTCGCGGCGCTCTGCGTGCCCTGCTCATGGTGCCGCTGATGCCGCCCACCCATCCGGACTTCATCGCGGTTCGTCGACAACAGGCGCGCCTGCAGGAGTGGATTGCCAGGGAGACGGGCTGGGTCTTGCAGGTGGAACGGGAGGGGGCACGCCTTTACAAGCGGCCGGCCGACGTGTCCGACGCGACGCGGGGACTTCCCGAATACGACCGCCAACGCTATGCCGTGTTGTGCCTCGTCGCCGCGGTGCTGGAGCGGGCCGAACCGCAAATCACCCTGAGGGTGCTCGGCGAAAAGCTGCTCTCGCTCGCGGCCGAGCCCAACCTGGCTGCCCGCGGCTTCGTCTACCCCCTCACCTCCCAAGGGGAACGGCGCGATCTTGTCGTCGTCTGCCGCACGCTGTTGGCACTCGGCATCCTGCAGCGCGTCGCAGGTGACGAAGATGCCTTCATCCAGGGAGGCGGGCCACAGGACGATGCCCTCTACGACGTGCACCGACGAGCCCTTGCCGGCCTCCTGGCGGCTGTCCGCGGCCCTTCGACCTGGCCGATCGACGAGGCGCCGGCCACACTGGACCAAAGGCTCGCCGCGATGGTGGCGGAATACGTCGCCGACAGCGACGAAGGACGACGCACCGCCCTGCGTCACCGGTTGGCCCGGCGCATGCTCGACGACCCGGTCGTCTATTTCGATGATTTGGGGCCTGAGGAATTGGCTTATTTCACCAATCAGCGCGGAACCATGGCCTCGCGGCTGTGCGAAGGAGCCGCACTGGCGGCGGAACAGCGGGGCGAGGGCTTGGCCCTCACCGATGAGGCTGGCGAGCTGACCGACATCGCCATGCCGGCCGAGGGGACCGATGCCCACGCCACCTTGCTCGTCGCCGAATATCTTGCGCACATCATGCGGAGCGGGAGCGGATCGTCCCTGGGGATCGGCAAGGCGGTCCTCGCCGACCGCCTGGCGGAAGCGCGCGATCGATACGGCCGCTATTGGCGGAAATCCGCACGGGAGGCCGGTGGCGAACGGGACCTCGTGGACACCGCCCTCAGCCGCCTCGAGATGCTGCGTTTGATCCGGCGCGAAGGCGACACCATCCACCCCTTGCCGGCACTGGCCCGCTTCGCTCTCGGCGAGCCCAAGGAACCGACGTATGGACGACGCGATCGCGCCTGACGACCTGCTCGGCGGCCGCCCGCCCTTGCCCCTGCCGACGCGCCTGCGCTGGCAACCGCTTCGCCTGGGCCTTGTCGAGCTGTTCCACTACGACAGCGAAGAGTTCTGGTTTCGGGACGGCCACCTGCTGCTGCGCGGCAACAACGGCACCGGCAAATCCAAGGTCCTGTCGCTGACCCTGCCCTTCCTCTTCGATGCAAACCTGCGGTCCTCGCGCATCGAGCCGGATGGCGACCCGGGAAAGAAGATGTCGTGGAACCTGTTGGTCGGCCGCTATCCCCGCCGCATGGGCTACGCCTGGATCGAATTCGGACGCCTTGGGGAGGATGGCGTTCCGCGCTTTCTCACCCTGGGGGCGGGCTTGTCGGCGGTGGAATCGCGTGAGGTGGACAGTTGGTATTTCATCCTCGACGAGGCCGGCCATGGCCCGCGAATCGGCAAGGATCTCTGGCTGGTCAATGACCGGCGCGTGGTGCTCACCCGCGAGCGCTTGCGCGAAACCGTCGACGGCCACGGCCAGGTGTTCGACGTCGCCCAAGTCTATCGGCGCGCAGTGGACGAACGGCTGTTCCAACTGGGGGCGAAGCGCTACGACGCCTTGATGGATACCCTCATTCAGCTGCGCCAGCCGCAACTGTCGCGGCGGCCGGATGAAGCGGCGCTGTCGAATGCGCTTACCGAGGCATTGCCTCCCTTGGCACGGGATCTGCTCGTCGACGTCGCCGATGCTCTCAACCAGCTCGACGAAGGCCACGCCCAGTTGAAGGAATTCGAGCAGTTGGCCGGTGCAGTGGAACAGTTCGACCGTCGCTATCGGGTCTATGCCGCCACCGCCAGCCGGCGCCGAGCCCGCGAGCTTCGCCAGGCTCAGACCGAACACGACAACGCCAGTCGAGCCCGCAATGACGCGCAGACCAGGTTGCAGCAGGCGCGACAGAACGAGGTCGGGGCTCAGACCCGTTCGGGGGAAGCGGAGCTCACCCTGGCCGGATGCCGCGAGCGCCTCGAAACCCTGCAGGCCGACCCGACCATACAGGATGCCACGCGCCTGGAGCAGGCGGAAAAGGATCTGGCGGCGCGGCGCGACTCGGTCGGCAAGGCTGCCGGCGCACGGTCGACGGCGATCGGACATCTGGACCGTGAAGCCAAGGCCGGTGCCGCAGCCGCCGAACGCCTCGCCCGGTCGGACAAATCAGTCGCCGAGAGCCGTACCGATTGCCGAACCCTGGCCGAGACCGTCCTGCTGGTTCCGGCCTATAGCGCCAATCCCTTGGCCGAAAGTCCCATCGCCGGGCTTTCCTCGCTCCCGCTGCGGGACGTCGAGGCGGCGCAGGCCGACCTGCTGAACCAGGTCGCGATGCGCCGTGACCATTTGGCCCTCCTGCGTCGGCACCGGGAGGCGCTGAACCAGGCCCAGACGGTGTTGGCGGGTCGGCAGCAGGCGGTGCGGGACAGGCTCGACGATCACGCCACCGCCCTTGAGCGACGACGACAGGCCGATGCGGCGGTCGAAGGACAAGGAAAGGCCTTGGTTGAAGCCTGGATCGCTCATTTCGACGGCCTGCGGCAGCTACGCTGCGATCCCGCAGAGCCGCTTTCCGCCCTGGCCGACTGGGTCGTCGGCCTGGACGGGGAGAACCCCGCCAGCGCCGCCTTGCGCTCGGCTCAGTTCGCCCATGCCCAGCGGTTGGCGTCCCAGGTGCACCAGCTCAAACTCCGGCAAGCTGACCTGCAGCACGAGAGTCGCGAGCTGGAAACGGAACGGAATGGCCTCGTCAACGGCAAGGATGCCGTTCCCCCGACGCCGCATACGCGCGGCGCCGACACCCGTCGCGACCGGGCTGGAGCCCCCCTGTGGCAGCTCGTCGATTTCCAAGACCGGGTGGATGCGGCGGCGCGGGCCGGTTTGGAGGCCGGGCTAGAAGCAAGCGGCCTTCTCGATGCCTGGGTCACCCCCGACGGCCAGGTGATCGGTGGCGACGGCCGCTTGACGTGGCAGGACAGCCAATTGCTGTTTCGCCCATCCCGCCGCCAGGGCAGTCTGGCAGACTGGTTGCGGGCGGACCCTGCGGCCGAAGACATCGTTCCGCGGGCGATCATTGACCGCCTGCTAGGCGGTATCGCCGGCGGCGAGGGAGACGATGGCGAGGCCGAGACGTGGATCTCTCCCACCGGACGTTACCGGGTCGGCGGGCTGGCCGGTGCCTGGAGCAAGGCCGAGGCGGTCTACATCGGCTTCGCCGCCAGGGCTGCGGCGCGCAGCCGCCGCTTGGCCCAGATCGCCGCGCGACTGGACGAGGTGTCGCAAGAGCTGACGGCTGTCGGCGACGAACTGGCCGCGGTTGCGGACGCCCGTCGGGTGGCCGAGACGGAATGGGAGGGAGCCCCCTCCGACGGCAGACTCCGCCAGGCTCATTCGTCGGTCGCAGCCGCCGTCGCCGCGGTCGAGAAAGCGAAAGGCCGTTTGGAGCAGGCGCAAGAGGATTGTCGCGAGGCCGAACTGGTGGCGGAAAAGGCACGGGATACCCTTGTATGGGACGCCAAGGACCTGGGGCTGCCGATCGAGCCGGAAGCCTTGCAAACCATCGAGAGTGGCCTGAACCGGTTCAGCGATGCCTGCCACCGATTGATCCGGGCCGTCGAGGACGTGCGGCGCGCCTTCCCGGAGCTGGAGCGGCAACGTGAACGCGAAGCACAGGCGCAAGAGGCGGTCGAGACGTGCACAGAGGCGCTGGCTGTCCACCGGATCGAGGAGGAACAGGCTCGACAACGTTACGAGACGCTGAAGGGGGCGGTGGGGCTCAAGGTCGAGGCGATGCGCCAGCGCATCGCCGACGCCCGCGGCGCGGTGACCGAGGCCGAGCGAGCGGTAAAGGCCGTCGGCGATGCCTTGCGTGAGATCGGCGAGGCCCGTGCCGTGGCGGTCACCGAGGCGGACGTCGCCGAACGGACGCTGGCCCAAACGAGTGAGGCCCGCACCCAAGCGGTCGGCCGACTGCAACAATTCGCGGCGACCAGCCTGCTGTCCTCGGCCCTGCCCGAGTTGGAGCTGCCCGACTTCGCCACCGCCTGGACGATCGACCCGGCACTCACCGTGGCCAGGCGGGTGGAACAGGCCTTGGCGGAAACCAAGGATGACGACGATGCATGGACGAAGATCCAGCGGCGGGTAACGGAAGATCTGCAAGAGTTGCACCGCGCCCTCAGCGCGCTCGGACACCAGGCGCCGGCCGAGACCACCGATTGGGGCCTGGTGGTCCACATCATCTATCAGAACCGTCCGGAGCGTCCCGACGCCCTGGTGGCCAAGCTGAAGGACGAGATCGCCCAGCGGAGCGAATTGCTCACCGCCCGCGAGCGAGAGGTGCTCGAGAACCACCTCCAGGCTGAAATCGCCCATGAAATCCAGCGACTGCTGCAATCGGCTGAAAGGCAGCTGCTCGACATCAATGCCGAGCTCCATCAGCGCCCGACGTCCAAGGGTATCCGCTACCGCCTGCAATGGGAGCCGTTGGGGGACAAGGACGGGGCGCCGGTCGGCTTGGCCGAGGCGCGACGGAAGCTGCTCAACACCAGCGCCGATTTGTGGACGGCCGAGGATCGGCGAATCGTCGGAGCCATGCTCCAGCAGCGAATTGCCGCCGAACGCGAACGGAGCGATTCGGGAGGAGTCGGCGCCGAGGGAAGCAGTCTGACCGAGCTCCTTGCCAACGCCCTCGACTACCGGCATTGGCATCGCTTCCGGGTCGAGCGCTACCAGGATGGGCAATGGCGGAAGCTGTCGGGCCCGGCCTCGAGTGGTGAGCGAGCGCTGGGGCTCACCGTGCCGCTGTTCGCCGCCATTTCCAGCTTCTACGGCCAGGGAGGCTCGCGGTTGGCACCACGGCTGATGTTGTTGGACGAGGCTTTCGCCGGGATCGACGATACCGCCCGAGTCCATTGCATGGGGTTGATCCGGGAATTCGATCTCGACTTCGTCATCACCAGCGAACGCGAATGGGGCTGCTACGCAGCACTTCCCGGTGTCGCCATATGCGACCTGCAAAGCCGGGAAGGCATCGATGCGATTTACGTTTCGCGGTGGACCTGGGATGGCCGAGCGAAAACGCGGGACGAGGATCCCGACCGCCGGTTCACAGTACCATGACCGGGACGGACCCCCGTCTCGTCCGCCTTCTCGGCGGCCAGCATCTGGCCGACTTGCGGCGCCGCCTGCGTCGCCAATTCGACGGTCCGGCTCCCGCATCCTTTCGCCTCACCGGATTGTCGGCTGACGAGAGAGCGGCCTTGGCGGCCCTGATGGGCAAGCCGCCCAGCCGCGCCAAATCCATTGACGTCGACGTCGCGGACATCGATGGCGCCCTCCGTCGGGCCGGCTTGGGAGAGTCGCTGAAGCAGGCACTCGAACGGTTGGATGGGCCGATTGTCGATCGTGCCGTTATGCGGGCGGACCGGGACGCCCGTTGGCTCGCCGTCGTCGGCAACGCTGGACATCCGGCCCTGGCAGGCCTGCTGCAAACGCCGACGGGCCTGGGCCTTCTCAAGCGGCTGGCGCGCCAGAGCTTGGAGCGAGCCCGACAGCTGTGTGTCCAGGCCGACCGTATCCTCGGGCGGTTGCCGGCTGATGGTGTCGCCCGGTCGAAGCTTGCCGCCGAAACGCTGGGAGACGCGCATGCGCTCGACCCCGGACGCCCGCCGGCCACCTTGGTCTTGGCGGCGTTGCGCGGTGCAGGTCTGCAGAGCGAGGACGCCGGCTCCGAGCCGGCCAAGGAACGGGTCCGCGACCAGTGGGCTCGTGCCGGAGTCTTGGTCAACGAGCTTGCCAGGCCGGCATTGGTCCTCAATCTGCCGGTGCGCGGCGGTCAGTTGTTCTTGCCGGGCGAGCCCGGCTATGCGTCGTTGCGCCTGTTGGTGCGGTCGCCGCCCGCGTGGGATGTGAGGGGGCACGTCATTTCCATTTGCGAAAATCCCAACCTTGTCGCCATCGCCGCCGACCGCCTTGGGGCGAAATGCGCGCCTTTGGTCTGTACGGACGGGATGCCGGCAGCTGCCCAACGGACCCTGCTGCGGCAGCTTGCGGATGGCGGCGCTCGCCTTTGCTACCACGGCGATTTCGACTGGCCCGGCATAAGCATTGCCAACCAGATGATCGGCAAATACGGCGCCAAGCCTTGGAGGTTCTGTGCCGGGGACTACGACTTGGCCTTCCGCGGAGGAGTGCGGTCGGGCTACGAATTGGCGGGGCAACCGGTCGTCGCATGCTGGGACGCCGGGCTGGCTCCGGCGCTTCGCGCCCGCGGGCTGGCAATTGCCGAAGAGGGGCTCGCCGATGACCTGATCAAAGATCTGGCCGGGAGGGAATGGGATCTGGTTGAACCTGCAATCCTGTTCGGCGGCGTCCCCCCGGACGTGGCGTAAGAGCGCTGGCCCGGGGATGATGGCGGCGGCGGCAGGCCCGACAGCCAGATTCAATCGTTTCCCGGATGGGTGAACGGCATCCGGAACGCGGCAATGAACGAATTCGACGAGGTGACGGAGCCAGCGATGGTGCGCTTGCGCCTCTACCACCCACCGCCGACCGCGGTGTAGGTGGGGCCTTTGCGCACTTTCACCGATCTCACCCATCACGCAGCGGGGCCGATGCCGTGGGGCCGATCCGCTCGCTCGGGGTTCAGCGGACGGCGCACCGCATCCCGGCGATGATGCGCAGGCCGCGCTCCAACTGGGAGCGGTCGGCGGCGGCCGCCAGCGAGATCCGCACCGCCTCGCACGTCGGCCGGCCAACGGCGAAGGCGGTGGACGCCACCACCGCCACGCCGCGGCGGCGGGCCTCGGCGACGAAGGTCTCGGACATGCCCGGTTCGGCCAGCGGCAGCCAGGCCGTGAGGGCGGCCGGCGACGGGCAGGACGCCGGTCCCAGCAGCGTCCTCGCCATCGTCGCACGGGCCAGCGCCTCGCCCCGGCCCTGGTCGGCCAGACGGGCGGCGGTGCCGTCCTCGATCGCCCGTGCCGCGATGGCGGCGAAGATGGCCGGCACCATCAGGCCGGTCGCCCCCACCGCCGCGGCGACCCGGCCGGCGAAGCCCTCGGGGGCGGCGATGAATCCCAGGCGCACGGCCGGAGCCAGGACCTTGGACATGGCGGTCAGGTGGATGGTGCGCTCCGGGGCCAGCGTGGCGAGGGCGGGGATGGGGGCGGGATTGAGGAAGGCATGGACCGCGTCCTCGATGGCGAGGGCATCGAAACGGCGGATCACCGCGGCGATGTCCCGGCGGCGCTGTTCCGGCTGGGTGATGGCGGTGGGGTTGTGGCAATCGGGAACGGTGCAGACCACCCGCGCCTCGCGCGCCTCCAGCGCCCGCGCCAGGGCGTCGGGGCACAGGCCGTCGGCGTCCATGGGCAGCGGCACCAGTTCGCGGTCGAGCAGGGCGGCCGCCGACTTGAGGCCGGGATCGGTGAACGCCTCGCACAGAATCCTCTCGCCGGAGCGGGTCACGGCGGCGATGGCGGCGACGAGCGCCGGCTGGCCGGCACCGGTGAGCACCACGCGGTCGGCCGGAACGTCGACCCCCGATCGCGCCAGCCACCGCGCCCCGGCGATCCGGTAGCGAGGCGCGATGCCGTCGAGGCGGTCGGTGAGACTCGCGGCCAGATCGGGCATGGCGGCCACCGCCCGCAATGCCCGGGCCACCGCGGCGGCGTTGCCGGCCCCCGACGGCGGCCGGTTGGTCGCCATGTCGATCAACGCGTCGCCCGTCACCGCGCCCGCCCGATAGAGCTCGGCCACCGCGGGGTCGGGCTGGTCGGGGGCGCGAACGAAGGTGCCCCGCCCCACCTCGCCGCCGATCAGTCCCCGCCGCTCGGCCTCGGCATAGGCCCGGCCGACCGTCCCCAGCGCCACCTTGAGCCGGAAGGCCAGTTCGCGCTGGGCGGGAAGCCGGGTGCCGGGCGCCAGCCGCCCCGCGCGCAGATCCGCTTCCAGGGCGTCCGCAATCGCCAAGTAGGCCGGTCCATGATGCGATTCAATCGCTGGCGTCCAGATTGTCATAGTGACAATGAATCAATTGCCGATGAGTAGCCGTATTTGCGATAATTTCGGTGAAAATTAGTCTGTGCGCAATAAGAAAGTTGAGTCTGAAAGTGAAGAACACAAGGAGCCAGCTCAGGAAAGGCGTGATCACACTGGCTAACAAATGGGATTTATTTTTTCATTATTCAAAATGCAAGCCGCTTCGCGGCCATGACCGGGCCATTTCCAATGTGGCGGCGTCGCCGGTCCCGGGGTGGGCCTTGGCATTCGCCGTCGCCGTGGCCCTGCTGCTGTCGCCCGCCGCCCAGGCCCAATCCCAATCGGATCTCGATCGTGCCGCCCGCGAGGCCGGGCGGCTCCAGCGCGACGAACAGGACCGCCTGCGCCGGGAGATGGAGCAGCAGCGCAACAGCGCGCGTCCGCCGGCGCGGATCGAGATTCCG
>JACRFY010000290.1 GCA_016212565.1 Magnetospirillum sp.
ACCGCCTTCTGCAGCGGCGCCAGTTGGGCGCGGGCCTCGGCGGCGGCGCGGCGGCGCTCGTCCTTGCGCTTTTCCGACTTGCCGCCGTCGCCGCGGCGGGCATCGCGGGCCCGCTCCAGCAGGTAGCGGCGGTAGTCGGCGAGGTCGCCGTCGAAGGCGGCGACGTGGCCGTCGCCGACCAGCAGCAGGCGGTCGGCGACCAGCTCGACCAGATGCGGGTCGTGGCTGACCAGCACCACCGCGCCCTCATAGGCATTGAGCGCCGAAACCAGCGCCTCGCGGGCGTCGATGTCGAGGTGGTTGGTCGGTTCGTCGAGGATCATCAGGTGGGGGGCGTCGCGGCTCATCAGCGCGAACAGCAGCCGCGCCTTCTCGCCGCCCGACAGGTTTTCCACCTTGACGTTGGCCCGGTCCTGCTCGAAGCCGAAGCGGCCGAGCTGGGCGCGGATCTTCGATTCGGGGGCGGTCTTCATCAGCTCGCCCATGTGGTCGTAGGGCGTGCGGTCGAGCGACAGTTCCTCGGTCTGGTGCTGGGCGAAATAGCCGATCTTCAGCTTCGGCGACTTGACCATCTTGCCGCCCTGCAGGGCCAGCCGCCCGGCCAGCACCTTGGCCAGGGTCGACTTGCCGTTGCCGTTGGCGCCCAAGAGGGCGACGCGGTCGTCCATGTCGAGACGCAGTTCCAGCCCTTCCAGCACCGGCGGGCCATCATAGCCGGCGATGCCGTCTTCGATGGCGATGATCGGCGGCGACAGCGGTTCCGGGTCGGGAAAGTCGAACACCATGCCGCGCTCTTCGACCACCGGCACCGCCGGCCCCATGCGTTCGAGCATCTTGACCCGGCTCTGCGCCTGGGCGGCCTTGGTGGCCTTGGCGCGGAAGCGGTCGATGAACGACTGGATCTTCTTGCGCTGCTCCATCTGCTTGCTGAAGGCCTTGCTGGCCAGCTCGAACTTCTCGCGCCGCACCCGCTCGAAGGCGGTGTAGTTGCCGCCATAGGCGACCAGCTTGCCGCCGTCGACGTGGACGATGCGCGTCGCCACCTCGTCGAGCAATTCGCGGTCATGGCTGATGACGATCACCGTACCGGGGCAGGTGGCGAGGTAGGATTGCAGCCACAGGGTGGCTTCGAGGTCGAGGTGGTTGGTCGGTTCGTCGAGCAGCAGCAGCTCGGGCCGCGCGAACAGCGCCGCGGCCAGGGCGACGCGCATCCGCCAGCCGCCCGAGAACGAGCCCACCGGCCGCGCCTGCGCCTCGGCCGAAAAGCCCAGGCCGGCAAGGATGATGGCGGCGCGGGCGGGCGCGGTATGGGCGTCGATGGCGGTCAGACGCTCGTGAACCTCGGCGAGGCGATGGGGGTCGGCGCGCTCCTCCTCTTCGAGCAAGGCCACCCGTTCGAGGTCGGCGGCCAGCACGCAGTCGAGCAGCGAGGTCTCGCCGGCCGGCGCCTCCTGGGCCACCCGGCCGATGCGCGAGCGCGGCCGCAGGCGAACGTCGCCGCCATCGGCATGCAACTCGCCGACGATCAGTTTGAACAGGGTCGACTTGCCGGCGCCATTGCGTCCGACCAGGCCGACCCGCTGCCCGGCGGCAACGTGGAGCGTGGCGCCCTCGAACAGGGCCCGGCCGCCGTAGCGGAAGGTGAGGTCATTGATGTGTAGCATGGTCCGGGTCTTACCATGGCGGACGGGGCGATGAAAGGGGGCGACGTCGCATTTGAAATGGAAATAATATAAAAATTGAACCACAGAGACACAGAGGCACAGAGATGCCTTACAGACTGCTTTATGTCTGCTCTCCTCCTACTAATACCAATAATCCTTTCGATAACGCGACGTCATACCCGCCATCACCGCCTCCCTGTGCCTCTGCGTCTCTGTGGTTAAACCTTTTTTTATTTTCCTCGTTCCCACTCTGCAGCCTCACGCGCCCCTCTCGACCTCCGCGTAAAACCAGGATAGAATGCCCTGTCGACTTATAGGGGGCAGAATGCCTGTCGTTCGACTTCACCAGGGGGACCTCGCGCCGCCCGAACATCTCGTCGCCGTCGCCGACACCAAGGGCGCGGCCCAAGCGGCGGTGATCGGCAAGGTCACCGGCATCGCCGGCAAGGCGTGGATCGTCCACGACGGCGCCAAGCGCGCCGCGGCGGTCGAGGCCCCGGTGCAGCAGGGCGACGTGATCGAGACCGAGGCCGGGGGCCGCATCGACCTGGTGCTCGCCGACCGCTCGACCTTCTCGCTGAAGGACAAGGGCAACTTCACCCTCGACGAATTCGCCTACGACCCGCGGGCCAAGACCGGCAAGTCGCTGTTCACCGTGGTCCAGGGCGCCTTCACCTTCGTCTCCGGCGAAATCGCCAAGACCGCCCCGGAGGCGTCGGGAATCCGCACCCCGGTGATGACCATCGGCATCCGCGGCACCACCGTCGCCGGTGCGGTGGACGAGAGCGGCGCCACCTCGGTGGCCCTGCTCGCCGATCCCGGCTCCAACTTCGTCGGCGAACTGGTGCTGTCCAAACCGGGCGGCGAGAGCTTCACCGTCAACACCGCCGGCGCCGGTCTGGTCGGCGCGACGGCGAGCTCGACCTGGGCGGTGTCGGCCAATGCTGCGGCCACGGTGGCGACCTTCGCCCCGCCGGCCATCGCCCCGCCCGCGACGGCGCCGGCACTTCCACCGGCGCCGGCCGCCACGCCCGGGCTCGCACCCGGCGGCGAAACCGGCAAGGCCGGAGACGCCAAAGGCGGCGAGACCGGCGAGGGCAAAGCCGCCGCCGGAGTCGAGCCCCCTGTCGATGGCACCAAGGGCCCCGGGGATGGCGGTGCCGCCATCGTCGGCGACGTCGGGCCGATTGGCACCATCGAGCCTATACCGCTACCGCCGCCCCCGCCGATCGACACCAATCTCCCCCCCATCGGCGGTCCGTTGCTGGGCGGCGGTGACGGTCAAGGCGGCTCCCTGGGCGGAGAAATCGGCAAGACCGGCCCCGGTGGTGACGGGGGCGGTCTGTTCGGCCCCGGCGAAGGAAGCGGCGGCACCGAAATTATCAGCGGCGGCTTCAATGATCCGCCGCCCCCGCCCGGCCCGGCCTATATCGCCGCCCTGGCCAGCGGCTCCGCGGTCACCGGGTCGATTTCCGCCGTCGATCCGGACGGCGATCCGCTGACGTTCAATATCGGCGCGGTTCCGGCTGCCTCTCTCGGAACGGCGACAATGACCGGCAGCACCTGGACCTATCTTCCCGGGGCGGTGACCGGCATCGACGAATTCAGCATCGCCATCTCCGACGGCAACGGCGGATCCGGCCTGCATCTCGTCCATGTCGACGTCGTCTCATCCTCCACCTTCACCCTGCCGGCGGGGTGGAGCGAGATCGACCTGTCGGGGTTCTCGACCGCCGCCACCGTCACCGGCAATCTCGGCGCCGACAAGATCGTCGGCAGCGTCTACGGCGACACCATCGACGGCGGCAACGGCGCCGACACCCTGGTTGGCGGCGGGGGGGGCGACCGCTTCGACCTCGACCACCCGGCCCAGGCCACCGACACCCTGACCGATTTCGACATCGCCGAAGGCGACAGCCTGCACTGCGTCTACGCCTCGCCGGGCGCCTTCTACATGCTGTCGCCGACCCGGATGCGCGGGCTCGCCACCGGCACCGGCGGCGTCGACTTCGCCGGCAGCAGCGACAACCCGACCACCGCCAACTTCAATTTCACCGCCTGGGGCGGCAACGGCTCGTTCCTGTCGATCGTCGACAACAGCGCCAGCCTCACCGGCAGCCTCTATCCCGACCTGCTGGTGTTCGGCGGCACGACGTCGGGCAAGACCATGACCGGCGGCCTGATGGACGACGTGCTGCAGGATTTCTCGGCCAACGGCAACTCGCTGTTCGGCGGTGCCGGCAACGATTATCTGTCGGCCGGCGACGGCGACGATTACCTGGACGGCGGCGACGGCAACAACACCGTGATCGGCGGGGCCGGAAGCGATACCGCCAGCTATGCCGCCTCGACCACCGCGATCACCGCCAATCTCGTCGCCGGCACCGTCAGCCACGATTCGACCGCCACCGATACCGTCAGCGGCATCGAGCGGGTGGTCGGCTCGGCCTATGGCGATACCTTCGTCACCGACGGCAGCGCCGCCGTCACCGCGGCCGGCGGGGCGGGCAACGACACCTATTCGATCACCGGACTGCCCGGCGCCGACATCGTCATCGACGATTCGTCGGGAACCGATGCCATCGTCTTCGGCTTCACCGACCACGGCATGGACTATGCGGTTCGCGATTACGAAATGAGCGGCAGCGACTTCATCGTCACCTTCGAGGGCGGAGGTACCGTCACCATCCTCGCCGACGGCATCGAAACCTACGACGACGGCAGCGGCCAGACCATGAACCTGACCGCAGCCGGCGGCCAGACCGCCGGCCAGGACATCGTCATCGGCAGCGGCGCCGAGGCGACACTCAGCGGCGGCGACGGCAACGACGCGTTGGTGTGGGCCAGCGGCACCATCGTCGAACTCGACGGCGGCACCGGCAGCGGCGACGCCGCCGACTTCCGCAAGGCGACGACGGCGGTGGTCGCCGATCTGTCCTCGGGGCCGCCGTCGGCGACCATTGCCGGCAATCCCGCCGTCACCCTGACCGGGATCGAGCGGCTGCGCGGCGGCAGCGGCGACGACGTCTTCACCGGCGACGCCAACGACAACCAGTTCATGGGCGGCGACGGCGACAACATCATCACCGGCGGCGGCGGCTCCGACACCGTCGATTACGCGGACCAGAGCGCGGGTGTCACCGTCAGCCTTGCCGCCGGCACCGCCACCCACGGCACCTCCAGCGATCAGCTGTTCACCATCGACAACGTGATCGGCTCGGACTTCGCCGACACGATCGCCGGCGATGCCAACGCCAATTGGATCAGCGGCAACGGCGGTGACGACACCATCGCCCTGGGCGGCGGCGCCGACACGGTGGTCGCCACCAAATCCGGCACCGCCATCGTCTCCGACTTCTCGGTCGGCGATGGCGACGCGGTCGAATTGCACAACAGCGAATTCAGCCTCGGCAGCAGCGGTACGCTGACCAATGGCACCGACTATTTCGAAAGCACCACCGCCTGGACCGGCAGCGGCCAGGACTACAACGGCACCAACCCCTCGGGCGCCGGGGTGGTGGCCATCTTCGACGGGGTAAGCAGCACCGATCTCTATTATTCGAGCGACCTCAACAACGCGTCGAGCGCCAATTCCACCCACATCGCCCACCTCGCCAACGTCGACACCTCGGCCTTGGACGCGGCCAACATCCATCTTGCGGTCTGAGGCGACCATGTCGCCGAACGATCCCGACATTCGCGCCTTCTTCGACACCATTCCCCACGCCGACCTGTCGCGTCTGGGCAGTGCGGTGATTTCCGCCCTGCCGGTGGCGGTGATCGCCTATCGCACCGATGGCCGGTGCGTCTTGGCCAACGAGGCGGCGGCACGGATGATCGGCGGCCCGCTCGACCAGGTGCTGGCGCAGAACTTCCGCCAGCTCAAGTCGTGGAAGGACTCCGGGATGCTGGCCGCGGCCGAGGCGGCGCTGGCCGACGGCCGGACCGAGCACATCGAGACCGAGTGCCTGTCGAGCTTCGGCAAGCGCTTTTCGATCGAAATCGACTTCTCGCCGTTCGAGATGGCCGGCGAGCGACTGCTGTGGATGGTCGGCCGCGACGTCACGCCCCAGAAGCAGGCCGAAGCCGAGTTGCGCGCCAGCCAGGAGCGGCTGCAAAGCCTCTACGAGTTGTCGCCGCTGGGTATCGCCCTGACCGACATGACCGGGCACTACATCGACTTCAACCGGGCCTTCCTCGGCTTCACCGGCTATTCGGCGGATGAGCTGAGGGCGCTCGACTACTGGACGCTGACGCCGCGCGAATACGACGCGGCGGAGACCCGCCAGTTGCGCGCGCTGACCGAAACCGGCCATTACGGCCCCTACGAGAAGGAATACCGGCGCAAGGACGGCACGCGGATTCCCCTGCGGCTCAACGGCGTCCTGGTCACCGGCGCCGACGGCAGCCGCTACATCTGGTCGATCGTCGAGGACATCACCGCCTGGGTGGAGACCCGCGACCACCTGCACCGGCTGGTGGGCGACCTCGACGCCTCCAACCGCGAACTGGAGCAGTTCGCCTACGTCGCCTCCCACGATCTGCGCGAGCCGCTGCGGATGATCGGCAGTTATCTCGCCCTGCTCGACCGCCGCTACGGAGTGACGCTCGACGCCGATGCCCGCGAATTCCTCGCCTTTGCCATCGACGGGGCGCGGCGGATGGACGCCATGGTCCTCGACCTGCTGGAGTTTTCGCGCATCGGCCGGACGGCCGATCCCTTTGCCCCGCTGGCGCTCGACGACATCGTCGCCGCGGCGCTCGACAATCTCGACGTGGCGATCCGCGAGACCGGGGCGGTGATCACCGTTGCCCGACCGCTCCCGACCGTGACCGGCGCGCGCAGCGAGATGCTGCGCCTGATGCAGAACCTGATCGGCAACGCGCTCAAATACCGGGCCCCCGACCGGACTCCGGCGGTGACCATCGCCACCGCCGAAGACGACACGGCGTGGACGCTGTCGGTCGCCGACAACGGCATCGGCATCCCCGAGGGCGACCGCGAGCGGATCTTCGACATCTTCCAGCGCCTGCATACCCGGGACGAGTACGAAGGCACCGGCATCGGCCTGGCGATCTGCCGCAAGGTGGTCGAGCACCACGGCGGCCGCATCCGGGTCGAGTCGCAGCCCGGCGTCGGCAGCACCTTCACCATCACCCTGCCGCGCCGATAGGCTCTGTCTACAGCGCCGCCAGCAACGGCACCACGATGGCCGCGGTGGCGCCGATCACCGCCCCCAGGCCGGCGGCGATGGTCAGTTGCCGCGAACTGCAACCATGCGCCTCCGGCTCGTCCTCGCCGAACAGGGCCGGCGTCGGCTCGACGCCGATTTCGGGGACGTTCATCCGCTTGGCAAACAGGCCGCGCTCCCTGACGTCGGCATGCCAGGCCGCCAGTTGGTTCTCGGCCTCGGCGCGGCTGCGGCGCGGCGGCAGCGGCGGATCGGCGACCAGCCCCTCGACCACCCGCTTCAGCCGCGGCTCGGCGGCGAGCAGCCGCTCGGCGAGGTCGAGGTGCTCGCGGGCACTGGGCGAGGTCGGGGCATAAACCACCGCCGGCAGCCCGTGGCTGGCGGCATTGACATAGGTGGGCGTGTCGTGGGCGACCTGGATGTCGTAGACCAGCTTGCCCAGTTCGGCATGGATGACGCGGTCGATCTCCCAGCGGTCCTCGTGCTCGTCTTCGGCCAGGGTGATCAGCACCCCGAGGACGAACAGCGCCGGGTTGAGCGAGGCGTGCAGCCGCTTGACCACCCGCCAGGTGCGCATCAGGCCATCATGGGCGAAGGGAGTGGGATTGGCCGGCACCAGCACCGCATGCGCCGAGACCAACGCGTTGACGGTCATCGCCCCCATGGCCGGCGGGCAGTCGACCAGCACCAGATCGTAGGTGCCGGCGGTGTCGGCCAGCAGGTTGCGCAACACCCCCTGCTTGTTGGCGGAAATCGCCACCTCGACATCGATGATGCCCAGGTCGTCGGTGGCGGCGACGATCGACAGGCCGGCGAACAGGGTGGGGATCACCACCTCGGCCAGGGTCGACTTGCCGGTCACCAGATCGTAGGTGCCGATGCGCGGCAGCGTCGACATGGCAAAGCTGGTCGACGCGTTGCCCTGGGCATCCATGTCGATCACCAGCACCTTGCGCCCGAAGGCCGCCAGACAGGTGGCGAGATTGGTGACGGTGGTGGTCTTGCCCACGCCCCCCTTGGCGTTGAACACGGCGACAATCGGCGGAACGTTGGCCATCGATCCCTTCCCTCCCGAAAGATGGACCGATCTATACCAGATTACCGCCGACCTGCCTATTCACCTGCCGCCGGGTGCGGATCAGGCGGCGCACATGCTTGCTTCGGGCTTGGCGCAATACAGCCCGTACAGGGTGTTGATCACCGCGCTCGCCTCTTCGCCGGCCAGCGAATAGTAGATCGTCTGCGCCTGGCGGCGCGTCACCACCAGATTGTCGCGGCGCAGGCGCGCCAGATGTTGCGACAGCGCCGACTGCGACAGCCCGATCAAGCGCTCAAGCTCCCCCACCGACTTTTCGCCGGGAAGCAACTGGCACAGGATCATCAGCCGATGCTCGTTGCTCATTGCCTTGAGCAGCGTGCTGGCCCGACGGGCGCTCTCCTGCAACTTTTCCAACTCCATGGCCGTCAGCCTCGAACGATGAAGGGTCGCGTTGCAAAACAATATATCAGGATTTTGCATAACAGCAATCGTTCTACAGCGCGTTAACCAAAATGGGAAAACCCACCCGCCGCAGGTGGGTCGGCCTCAGTGTAGTATCTACGTACACGAAAGGAATTGCCGGCTGGCAGTATATATTGCTTTATTAGATATAATTAAATTAGAGGCACCCCAAAAGGGTGCGGACCGTGGCCGCGATCTGGGGGGCGTTGAGCCCCGCCTCATCGTACTGCGCCCGCGGGGTATCGTGCTCGATGAAACGGTCGGGCAGGACCAGCGACCGCACCTTGAGACGCCCGCGGTCAAGCGCCCCCCGCTCGGCGAGCAAATGCAGCACATGGCTGCCGAAGCCGCCGATCGAGCCCTCCTCGACGGTGACCAGCACCTCGTGCTCGGCGGCCAGACGCAGCACCAGAGCGGCATCGAGCGGCTTCATGAAGCGGGCATCGGCGACGGTGACCGACAGCCCCGCGGCGGCCAGATTCTCGGCCGCGGCCAGGCATTCGGCCAGGCGGGTGCCGAGCGACAGGATCGCCGCCCGCTCGCCGCTGCGAACCACGCGGCCCGTGCCGATCTCCAGCACCGAGCCGCGCGCGGGCAGCTCGACGCCGACCCCTTCGCCGCGGGGATAGCGGAAGGCCGAGGGACGGTCGTCGATGGCGGCGGCGGTGGCCACCGCATGCATCAGCTCGGCCTCGTCGGCGGGCGCCATCAGCACGATCTCGGGCACGCAGCCGAGGAAGGCGAGGTCGAAGGTCCCGGCATGGGTGGCGCCGTCGGCGCCGACCAGTCCGGCGCGGTCGATGGCGAAGCGCACCGGCAGCTTCTGCAGGCAGACGTCGTGCACCACCTGGTCGTAGGCGCGCTGGAGGAAGCTGGAATAGAGGGCGCAGAACGGCTTGAAGCCCTCGCAGGCCAGTCCGGCGGCGAAGGTCACCGCGTGCTGCTCGGCGATGCCGACGTCGAAGCAGCGGGCGGGGAAGCGCTCGGCGAACCTGTCCAACCCGGTGCCGGCCGGCATGGCGGCGGTGATGGCGACGATGCGCGGGTCGACGGCCGCCTCGGCAATCAGGCCGCGGGCGAACACCGAGGTATAGCTGGGCGCATTGGCCTTGGGCTTGGCCTGGATGCCGGTGACGACGTCGAACTTGCCGACGCCGTGATACTTGTCCGCCGCCTCTTCGGCCGGGGTGTAGCCGCGCCCCTTTTGGGTGACGACGTGGATCAGCACCGGCCGATCCTCGCTGGAATCGCGGACGTTCCTCAGCACCGGCAGCAGGTGGTCGAAGTTGTGGCCGTCGATGGGACCGACGTAATAGAAGCCCAACTCCTCGAACAGGGTTCCGCCGCCGGAGACGAAGCCGCGGGCGTATTCCTCGGCGCGGCGGGCGGCGCGCTCCAGGGGCGGCGGCAGCATCGCCGCCAGATCCTTGGCGAAATGGCGGATCGAGCGATAGGGCTGCGACGACAGCAGGCGCGACAGATAGGCGCTCATCGCCCCCACCGGCGGGGCGATCGACATGTCGTTGTCGTTGAGGATCACCACCAGGCGGGAGTTCATCGAGCCGGCGTTGTTCATCGCCTCGTAGGCCATGCCGGCGCTCATGGCGCCGTCGCCGATCACCGCCACCACGTTCCAGTCCTCGCCCTTGAGGTCGCGCGCCACCGCCATGCCCAGTCCGGCGGAGATCGAGGTCGAGGAATGGCCGGTGCCGAAGGGGTCGTATTCGCTCTCGGCGCGGCGGGTGAACCCCGACAGGCCGCCGCCCTGGCGCAGGGTCAGCATGCGCTCGCGCCGGCCGGTGAGAATCTTGTGCGGATAGGCCTGATGGCCGACGTCCCAGATCAGACGGTCGCGCGGCGTGTCGAAGACGGCATGAAGGGCCACCGTCAGTTCGACCACCCCCAGCCCGGCACCGAGGTGGCCGCCGGTCACCGAAACGCAGTCGATCATCTCGCGCCGGACCTCGGCGGCCAATTCCTCCAACTGTTCGCGCGAGAAGGTGCGGAAGTCGGCGGGCTCGCGGATGCGGCCGAGCAGGCTGGCGGGAGTGCGGGGCGGTACGCTGGTCATGACCGTGTCTTCATCCTCAACGGCGGCGGGCGACGACATAGCGGGCCGCCTCGCGCAACAGCTCGGCCTTGTCGCCGAAGGGTTCGAGATGGTTGCAGGCCTGATCGACCAGCATCGCCGCCTGGGCGCGGGCCCGCTCGATGCCCAGCAGCGAGACGAAGGTGGCCTTGCCCGCCGCGTCGTCCTTGCCGACGCGCTTGCCGACCTCGTCGGCATCGCCCTCGACGTCGAGCAGGTCGTCGGCGATCTGGAACGCCAGCCCCATGTCGTGGGAATAGCCGCGCAACGCCTGGCGCAACTGCTGCGCCGCCTTGCCGAGGATGGCGCCGGCCTCGCAGGCGAAGGCGAACAGGCGGCCGGTCTTCATCTGCTGCAACCGGCTGATGGCGGCGACATCCATCGACAGCGCCGCCGCCTGGAGGTCGACCATCTGCCCGCCGACCATGCCCTGGCCGCCCGAGGCATGGGCCAGTTCCCACACCAGCTCGCAGCGGACGGTGGGATCGGGGTGGGTCAAGGGCAGCACCAGGACCTCGAAGGCCCGGGTCAGCAGCGCGTCGCCGGCCAGCAGCGCCGTGGCCTCGTCGAACGCCTTGTGACAGGTGGGACGGCCGCGGCGCAGGTCGTCGTCGTCCATGCACGGCAGGTCGTCGTGGATCAGCGAGTAGCAGTGAACCATCTCCACCGCGCAGGCCACCCGCAATGCCGCCGCCGGAGAAACGTTGAACAGCACCGCCGACTGCATGACCAGGAACGGCCGCAGGCGCTTGCCGCCGCCCAGGGTGGCGTAGCGCATCGCCTCGTGCAGGCGCCGCTCGGGCCCATCGGTCAGGCCGAGCAGACGGTCGAGTTCCCCCTCGACGGTGGCGGCGGTGGCGGCGAGGGCGTCGGCCAGCGACGGCGACGAGGCGCTGATGCTCACGGGATGCGGCCTTCTATGGTTCGAGGTTGGCCGGCTCTGCCGACACCTGGCCGTCGGGCCCCAGCACGATGCGGTCGACGCGGGCCTGGGCCTCCTTGAGCTTGGACTCGCAATGCCGCTTCAGCAACGCCCCGCGCTCGTAGGCGGCAATGGCGTCGTCGAGTTTGGTGGCACCGCCTTCAAGGGCGCGGACGATGCGGTCGAGCTCGGCCAGCGCATCCTCGAAGCTCAGGGCGGCAATATCGGCGGGTAGATCAGCCATTGGCCAGAGGTCGCCCAGTCGGAAAGGAAGGGCGGAAGTTTACGGATCGTTGCCGCCCGTGGCAAGCGCCGTTCGGCAGCGGGCGAGGGAGGACCGACAACGCCTTTTCTGCACCAGAATCCGCCTTTGTTCCCTTCCTGCTTGACACGAGCAGGCCTCCAGCCCCAATGTCAGGCATATTATCCCACAAGGAGAATGATCATGCTTTCCCCATTCCAATCCCTGTTCACCACCCCACCCGAGCGCGAGCGCGTGTCCGGCCTTGGCGCCGACGGCGGTTCGTGGCGGATCAAGCCGGCCTCGATCCTCGACGACGAGGACGACGAGCGTTTTCCCGCCTTCCAGAGCGCCTGGAAGCAGGGCAAGCCCCTGACGGAACTTTTCGGCAACGACGTCTTCGGCCTGCACGGCAGCGTCGGGCCATCGGGCGCCGACAACCACCGCCCGGACGTCGCCAAGGTCGAGACCTTCCTCACCACCACCGGCCATTACAAACCGGTGACCGCGGACGGGCCCTCGGGCTGGTACGGCCCGGCGTTGAAGGACGCCATCGGCCGGTTCCAGAAGGACAACGCCCTCGCCGTCGACCACACCCTGAAGCCCGGCGGCGAGACCATCGGCAGGCTCGGCGGGCTGCTGGGCGGCATGGTTGATCAACCGCAGGCGGGGTCGCCGTGGCAGGTCGATCCCCCTCCGCTCCCGAAACCGGCCAAGCCCGCGGAACCGGTCGGCAACCGTTGGGATGACGAGGATGAGCAACCACCCTTCCCGCCGGTTTTCGCCCCGCCGATCCCCGGCGTCTTCTACCACCAGGATCCGCATCGAGCGGGCGGCGATTTCGCTGCCCCGCTTGGGGTGATGAGCCCCGATCTGGCGCGGGAGAAGGCCGGCCTGCCGCCGCTCCCCGAGCCGTCGAGTCCGGACCCGGATGTCCGTTATGCCACCGCCCCGCAGCGGCCGGCCGATCCCTTCCCCGGCCACACCATCTCCGCGGACGGCGCCGCCGCGCACGACAATTGGGCCGAGTTGCTGACCCGCCAGACGTCGCCGGACAAGACCGCGGCGTTCCTGAAAAACGTCATCGGCTGGAGCGGCGACCAGGGTCGCGGCGACATCGCCGACCTGCTCGGCCGCTTCGCCCGCCACGATGGCGAGAAGGCCAAGGACCTCCAGGATCGTCTGCACAACCTGTCCGGCGAGCGGATTCCCTTGCGCATCGCCCCCCTGGGCCGGGGCTATGTCGAACCCGAGCCGCCGCCGCTGCCCGACCGCGCGGCCTTCCTCACCGAAGACCACCTCCCCGACGCCGACTGGTGGTCGGCGGGCAATATGGCCGAGGTGCTGGCGCGCAAGGGCGACTACAAGGATGCCCTGACCGGCTACTTCCTGCCGCAGATCAAGCGCAACCGCGACGAGGGCTGGACCGAACTGGTGGCCGCGCATGCCGAACTCGGCCGCCGCGATCCCGAATCGGCGGTCAAGCTCGCCGACCAGTTCGCGGGCCTGACCGGCCGGCCGCTGATGCTTGCGGCCGCCGAGGGGGGAAGCGACGGCGGCGGCACCGCGCCACCCGCCAAGCCCCCCGAACATCCGGTACCCCCGCCGCCGCCCGGCCCGCCGCCCGTGCCGGCGCCCGTACCGGCCCCGGAGCCGCCCAAACCGCCGGAGCCCGTGCCAAATCCCGAACCGCCCACCCAGCCGGCGCCGGGACCGCAGCCCCCGCCCCCTGCACCCGACCCGCAGCCGGCTCCTGCGCCTGAACCGCAGCCTCAGCCGCAGCCACCTGCGCCCGCCCCGGCGCCCCAGCCGCAACCCGGACCGGCGCCGGCGCCCGGCCCCACGACGACTGGTGGCGAGACGCCTGATGAGAACAAACCGAAGCCCCAGGGCGAGCCTGAAAAGCCAGGCTCTTTGGTTGGCGGTTTTCAAACCACCAAGACAAAAGAGGAAATCCTCGCTTCCGCCAACGGTGGGCACCTCTACCCTTCGGATGTCAGCGAGGGCAACGAAAAGCAGTGCGTCTCCCTGGTCCGGGCGGTCATACCGGATTTGCCACGGGCCACCCTATGGAAGCAGGGCGCTCAGTTGAAAGGCGTTGGCGACCCGCCACTGAAACCCGGCGCCGCGTTGGCTACGTTCGGCTCTGATGGCCGGTACGGTAAGGTGGAGGGTGTCCAGCATGCCGTCATCTTTGCCGGATACGAGACACAAAATGGTAAACCCGGCATGATCGTTGTCGAACAGGGCTCCGACTTGCCTGGTGCTCGACAACGCTTTATCCCGTTCGACAACTCCGAGAGAAACCCCCGCTACCGAGGCGGTAACTATTCCGTGATCACCAAATAAGATATGCTCTCCTGGCGGCATTCCCGTCGCCAGGAGAGTTGTCGTGCGCAGATTGCTTTTCGCCAGCCTCGCCGTTGCCCCCGCATTCGCTTTTCCGGCCTGGGCCGAAAACTGGTCGTGTCCCGGGACGCTGAAAAGCTCCAGCGGCGTCCAGTTGCTCGCCCAGGCCAGTGTATGGGCCGGCACCTACGGCGGCGGATCTTTGGCTCTCAATGGAGAGGATGCGGAATACTTCCAGAAGAAGTTCAACCGCCATCTTTCCCGCTGGGAGATGCAGAGCTATTCGCTTCCGCGGTTTCTCGACTGCGTATACGGCGCCGCTCCCAACGATCCCAACCGGCGTACCATCATCGTACCCATTGCCGACGATGCGACGACGTGCGAACTCGACGTCAGCTTTGGCCCCCATCCCCAGGTGACGGTCCATCGCGCCGCCTGCTGGGGTGGGACCGGGAAGGCTCTGCCCATGGCGGAGACAACGGTGCTCTCGGCGGATAGCGCCATTGACGGCCTGCTGCACCTTCGCCGGTCGCGGCAGGACCTGCAGGCGGTCGTTGCTGGTCGCGGAGGCGCCTGGATCGAGGCGACTCCCTCCTCTCGTGACGTGGAGGTGACGATCGGCGAGCGACGATATCGGGTGGTGTTCTCGGAGACATCGGGATTGTCGCGAGAGATCATCGCGTTCGCCCCGATGACTGAGCAGGTAAACTCCTATCTGGCTCTGGTACGGCAATTCGGCCCCCACTTCACCACCGATAATTCCATTCCCGCCCGCACGATCTGGCAGTGGCGGGGGCAAAACAACATTTGGGCCGAGCACTGGCCCAACCGTTACCAGCAAGTTGAACTGATCGAAAATCACCTGATTGACATGGCCGACATCCAATCAAAGCCGAATGCAAATGATCGTCAGATTGCGAAATGACAATGGAAGTGCGGGACACGCTGGACACGTTCTTGCTCAACCGCGCAAACCATCTCCGCGGATAGCACCGCCGCCCAAACCGCGGCGTTCCTCAACAACGTCATCGGCTGGAGCGGCGACCAGGGCCGCGGCGACGTCGCCGACCTGCTCGGCCGCCTCGCCCGCCAGGATGGCGAGACGGCCAAGGACCTCCAGGACCGTCTGCACAACCGTTCCGGCGAGCGGAGTCCCGTGCGCATCGCCCCCCTGGGCCGGGGCTATGTCGAACCCGAGCCGCCGCCGCTCCCCGACCGCGCGGCCTTCCTCACCGCGGATCATTTGCCCGACGCCGACTGGTGGTCGGCGGGCAATATGGCCGAGGTGCTGGCGCGCAAGGGCGACTACAAGGATGCGCTGACCGGCTATTTCCTGCCGCAGATCAAGCGCAACCGCGACGAGGGCTGGACCGAACTGGTGGCCGCGCATGCCGAGCTCGGCCGCCGCGATCCGGAATCGGCGGTCAAGCTCGCCGACCAGTTCGCGGGCCTGACCGGCCGGCCGCTGATGCTTGCGGCCGCCGAGGGAGGAAGCGACGGCGGCGGCGGCACCGCGCCGCCCGCCAAGCCCCCCGAACATCCGGTACCCCCGCCGCCGCCCGGCCCGCCGCCCGTGCCGGCCCCGGAGCCGCCCAAACCGCCGGAGCCCGTGCCCAATCCCGAACCGCCCACCCAGCCGGAACCGGTCCCGGCGCCGGGACCGCAGCCGGCTCCTGTGCCTCAGCCTCAGCCACCCAATCCGATCCCGGAGCCCCCGAAGCCAGCTCCTGGCAGTAATGGTGGCACGCACCCCTCGGGTTCGGAAAAATCTGGTTCTTCGACGGCTCAAGTGGATTTGAAGAGATCGCCGAGCGGAGCTGCGATCAGATAGATCATTGTCGCGAAGGTTGTGGTGTTGCGGTATCCCCTGGCGCGAGCGCGGGCGGCCTGGAACAGGCCGTTGA
>JACRFY010000293.1 GCA_016212565.1 Magnetospirillum sp.
CATCTGCGCCTCAACATCACCGATTACCCGCAGCCCTCGGCCAAGCCGAAGGGGGCGCGCTACACCCCGGTGTCGAAGCGCCAGGATCGCCCCGACGCCATCTCCTGGCTGCTCAAGCATCATCCCGAGCTGTCCGATGCCCAGCTGTGCAAGCTGATCGGCACCACCAAGCCGACCATCCAGTCGGTGCGCGATAAGACCCACTGGAACGCCGTCAACATCAAGGCGCGCAATCCGGTGACCCTGGGCCTGTGCTCGGAAGCCGACCTGGAGAAGGCGGTGGCGCTGGCTCGTCCGCGCGCCGGCACCGTTCACGCTGCGGCGGAAGAGCATCCGGAATAGACGGGGCTTTTCTGGTGGCGGAATGAAGAACCCCCGCGAAGGCGGGGGTTCTTCATGTTCCGGTTGCCCGTTCGGCGATCACCGTCTCGACCATGCGGCGCAATTGGGGCGCGTCCCGGGTTGCCGTGTTCCATACCGTCTTCAGGTTGATGCCGTCATAGCCGTGGACGATTCGGTTGCGCATCGCATAGATGGTTCTGAGCGGTAGGGACGGAAACGTGGCCTCGTAGTCGGGAATGGCCCGCATGATTCGCGCGGCAGCCTCGCCCATCACCTCGATACGGCGGATGACGGCGTCCTGCTTTTCATCGTTGTCGAGAAATTCCTGCTCCGTCACGCCGCGGATATAGCGTTCGGCGGCTTCGGCGCTGTCGCGAATGTCTCGAAGGGCGGCATCGAGGTCCGACGGACGGGGGGCCATCGTCACAACGGTCTGGCGTGCCGCTCGACGTCGTCGCGGAAGCGCGGCGACAGGCACAACGGGGTGCGGACATCGACAGGGATGCCGGTCAAAGACTCGGCTTCTACCGCGATGGCAGCAAGATCGAAGAGGGAGGTTTCGTCCCCGGCATCGACCAGGAGGTCGATGTCGCTGCCGTCACCGTCTTCCCCGCGGATCACCGAGCCGAAGACGCGCACATTGGAAACGCCATGCCGTCGCGCAATCTCCAACAACGCGTCGCGGTGTCTGGCGATGGCTTCCGATGGCCGCATGGCGCACAGCTCCCTGATGGTCGCCTCCATTATAGGGTTGCGGCCGGTATGGGGCAATGCCGGCAGAATCAGACCGTCGCCGCCTCCGGCTTGGCCGGGGCGCCGGTGCCGGCCGGATCGGGCTGGCCCGGTTCGCCCGAGGGCAGGGTGGAGATCATCGACGTCGCCAGGGCGGCGAGGAACGGCATCGACTGCACCACCAGCACCACCGACCACAGGCGCACGTCGGGGTCGTAGAAGTTGGCCTTGGGGATCAGCACGGCGATGGCGGCGATCCAGTGCAGGGCCATCAGCACGCTCTCCTCCAGCGCCATCTGGAAGCCCTGGGTGAAGGCCGCCTTGTTGGCCATCTTGGGCGTGCGCATGAACGGCGTCGACTTGGTGAAGATGCCCTGCCACATCGCCCAGGCGATGGCATAGGTCAGGCCCATTCCCGCCACCGCCGACAGCAGGCGCTGCTTGACGTTGCACTTCACCCGTGTCGAGTAGAGGAACATGTGGTGGATGATCTTGGCGACGAACACGCCGACGGTGGGCAGCACGAACACCGCCAGGGGGGCGTCGAAGTAACGCGGCGCCAGCACCATGCCGGCGGTCCAGAACAGGCCGGTGATGCAGAACAGCAGGTAGAAGCCGTCGGCGAACCACGGCAGCCAGCCGGAGACGAAGTGATACTTCTGCCCGGCGGTCAGGCCGGTGTTCTTGAACGGAATCAGCGACTTCCAGTGCGCCTTGAGGATCTGCACCGCGCCATAGGCCCAGCGGAAACGCTGCTTCTTGTAGGCGAGGAAGCTGTCGGGCACCAGGCCGTGGCCCATGCGCTCCTGGATGTAGTTGGAGTCGTAGCCGGCCTTCAGCAGCCTGAGGCCCAGCTCGGCATCCTCGACGATGCACCATTCCGCCCAGCGGCCGGTGGATTCGAGCGCCTCCTTGCGGATCAGGGTCATGGTACCGTGCTGGATGATGGCGTTGGCCTCGTTGCGGAACACCATGCCGATGTCGAAGAAGCCGGCGTACTCCCAGTTGATCATCTCCTTGAAGATGTCGTGGTTCCACTCGCGGTGGTCCTGGGGTGCCTGGACGTGGCCGACCTTGGGATCGTCGAAATAGGGCACCAGGGTGCGCAGCCAGTCCTTGCGCACCTGATAGTCGGAATCGACCACGCCGACGATCTCGGCATCGGGGGCGGTCTGGGTCAGGGCGAAATTCAGCGCCCCGGCCTTGGCGCCGGGCCACGGCGCCAGATGGAAGAACTTGACCTTGTCGCCGAGGCTGGCGCAATAGGCCTCGATCGGCTTCCACACCTCTTCCTTCTTGGTGTTGTTGTCGATCACCAGGATCTCGAAATTGGGATAATCGAGGGCCATCAGCGAATCGATGGTCAGCTTCACCATCTCGGGCGGCTCGTTGTAGCACGGCAGGTGCAGCGAGACCTTGGGGAAGCGGGTGATGTGGTCGTGGGGATGGGGCTTGAAGCCGCGCTTGAGACGCCCCGACCAGGTCAGCTCGGTGAGCTCGATGCCCGAGATCAGCACCACGAACAGCAACAGCAATTGCGCCGGCAGCAACACCCCGACCATCAGCTCCATGGCCGGGGCGAGGTCGCGGATCACCGGTACCGACATCGACCAGATCACCAGGGTCGCGGCGAACTGCACCAGCACGGCGAAGAAGATCTTGCCCGCCAGCCGCAGGTCCTTCCATCGCGCCAGGAACCAGATCATCGGCAGCATGGCGATGATGGTGGCGGCGGCGGCCTGGAAGGGCCACTCCTTGAACTCGATGACCGGGCCGATCCAGTTGAACTTCGGGGCCCGCTCCGAGGTCCACAGGCCCCAATGGGTTTCCACCGACCCGCCTTCGAGGCGGACCTTCCACGGCTGGTCGAAGGCCTCGATGATGTTGTAGTCGAGCCCTTCGTTGGACGCCCAGTTGACGAAGCGACGCAGGAACAGCGCCTGGTTGACGATCGAGGGCTCGGAATCGGCGCGGGCGCGGCCGGCCGAGGGCCAGCCCACCTCGCCGATGAAGATCGGCTTGCCGGGGAAGGCCTCGCGCACCGCCGACAGCTTCTCGACGATGAACGACAGCGCCTGATCGACCGAAACCCGCTCCCAATAGGGCAGGACGTGGATGGTGATGAAGTCGACTTCCTGCACCAGTTCGGGATGCTCGATCCACACGTGCCACGGCTCGGCGGTGGTCAGCTGGACGCGCTCGGGCAATTCGGCGCGGACGCGGCGCAGATAGCGGATCAACTGCGGCACGGTGACGCGCTCGAGCAGGACCGATTCATTGCCGACAATCACCCGTTCGACGTTGGGATTGTCGCGGGCGATGCGGATGATGTTGGAAATCTCGACTTCGTTCTTGGCCAGGCGCTGGTCGACCCAGGCGCCGGGCGTCGCCTTGAGGCCGTACTTGGCCGCCAGCTCCGGAACCTGATCGAGCCCCTCCAGGGTCGAATAGGTGCGCACGCCGTCGACCTTGCCCTGCAACAGGGCCAGATCGGCGTCGAGCTGCTCGCGGGTCGGCAGCTTGTCGGGTTCCAGCAGCGGGTTCTCCTCGACGGCGATGGGGTCGTCGTCGGCGTGGTAAGGCGAGAACGACACGCTCTTGATGGTGCCTGCCCACGGCAGGCCACTCTGCGGCCGGTTGATCGCCGCCCAGAACCCTAAGTTGCCGAGGACGATGAGAACCAGAACCACGAAGCCGGAGAGACGCATGGACGAGCGAGCCCGCTGAGGAGAGAGGAAGGCATGTGAACGGCTGCGGACATTAAGCCAAACGACCAACCCTGTCCAGGAGCGCCGGGCGCACCCGGAGCACGCGCGGACGGCATGAGGCCATGGCGGTGTGGCGGAATGATGGCGGGGCGCTGGCCGGACCGGATGCATGATGGGACGGCTTGCCCCGAAGGGGCGCCCTATCCCCGATAGCGCACGTGCTCGACATACGACTTGAAGGCCATGTCGGCCCTCAGGATGTCCTCGATCAGGAATTCGATCAGCTTGGTATAGCAATCGCCGGCCTGACGGTTCAGGGCCTGATCGCGGCAGTGGGCGTGGGTAGTCTCGGCGCGGGTCAGCAACTCGACGTGCTTGGCCGCGTGCGCCGCCGCGCCGGGAAAGCCCGAGGCGAACAGATGCCGCTCCTCGCGGACGAAATGATCGCGGCAGGTGGCGATGAAGCGGCCGAACAGCGCGGTACAGGCGGCGAAATCGCGGCCCTCGATGGCGGCGGCGATGTCGTTGCCGATGGCGATCAGCGCCCGGTGGTCCTCGTCGACGTCGGCGAGGCCCATGGCGAAGCTGGGGAGAAACGCCAGTCTCTTGAGCGCCATGCCGGCAATCCGAGATCGTTTCGCACCGCAACACTGTGCGCGTCCCGGGGCGGCGACGCAACGCCGAAGGATGGGGCTTTCGCCGGTGCGGTGGATTGCGCTAAACAGGCCGATCCCCAACAGCAGCCGTCGGTCATGTCCGCTCTGAAACCCATTCCTGCCCGCATCGCCGACGAACTGTCGGTGCGCGAAGCCCAAGTCGCCGCCACCATCGCCATGCTCGATGAAGGCTCGACCGTGCCCTTCATCGCCCGCTACCGCAAGGAAGCGACCGGCGGTCTCGACGATACGCAACTGCGCAATCTGGAGGAGCGGCTCGGCTACCTGCGCGAGCTGGAGGACCGGCGCACCACCATCCTCGCCAGCATCGAGGAGCAGGGCAAGCTGACCCCGGCGCTGAAGGGGCTGGTCGAGGCGGCCGACACCAAGGCGCGGCTCGAAGACCTGTACCTCCCCTACAAGCCCAAGCGCCGCACCAAGGCGATGATCGCCCGCGAGCAGGGGCTGGAACCGCTGGCCGATGCCCTGCTCGCCGACCCGGCCCTGGTGCCCGAGCAGGAAGCCGCCGCCTATGTCGATGCCGAGAAAGGCGTCGCCGACGTCAAGGCCGCCCTCGACGGCGCCCGGCAGATCCTCATGGAGCGCTTCGCCGAGGACGCCGAACTGCTCGGCGATCTGCGCCAGCACCTGTGGGAGAGCGGCATCCTGGTCTCCACCGTGGTCGAGGGCAAGCAGGAGGAGGGCGCCAAGTTTTCCGACTATTTCGACTACCGCCAGGAGATCAAGTCGATTCCCTCCCACCGCGCCCTGGCCCTGTTCCGCGGACGCAACGAAAACGTTCTGTCCCTGAAACTGGTGGCCGCCGACGAGGAGCAGGCGGCGGGAACCGGGGCCTGCGAGTTGAAGGTGGCGCACCGTTTCCGCATCGCCGACCGCGGCCGGGCCGCCGATTCCTGGCTGGCCGAGACGGTGCGCTGGGCATGGCGGGTCAAGATGCATCTGCATCTGGAGTTGGAGCTGACCAACCGCCTGCGCGAGGCGGCGGAAGAGGAGGCGATCAACGTCTTCGCCCGCAATCTGCGCGCCCTGCTGCTGCATGCCCCGGCCGGCATGCGCACCACCATCGGCCTCGATCCCGGCATCCGCACCGGGGTCAAGGTGGCGGTGGTCGACGGCACCGGCAAGCTGGTCGAGACCGCCACCGTCTATCCGTTCCCGCCCAAGAACGATGCCATGGGGGCACTGATGACCATCGCCGGGCTGGCGCGCAAGCACAAGGCCGAGCTGATCGCCATCGGCAACGGCACCGCCCGCCGCGAGACCGACCGCCTGGCCGCCGAGGTGATCAAGCGCAACCCCGAGCTTCCGCTGCAAAAGCTGGTGGTGTCGGAAGCCGGCGCCTCGGTCTATTCCGCCTCGGCGTTGGCGGCCGAGGAATTCCCCGACGTCGACGTGTCGCTGCGCGGGGCGGTGTCGATTGCGCGGCGCCTCCAGGATCCGCTCGCCGAACTGGTCAAGATCGACCCCAAGGCGATCGGCGTCGGCCAGTACCAGCACGACGTCAACCAGCCGCGCCTGGGCAAATCCCTGGACGCGGTGGTCGAGGACTGCGTGAACGCCGTCGGCGTCGAGGTCAACACCGCCTCGGCGCCGCTGCTGGCCCGGGTGGCCGGGCTGGCGCCGCAGGTGGCCCGCACCATCGTCGAGTTCCGCGACCGCAACGGCCCCTTCGCCTCGCGCGAGGCGTTGAAGCAGGTCGACCGCCTGGGGCCGAAGGCCTTCGAGCAGGCGGCCGGCTTCCTGCGCGTGCGCGGCGGCATCAATCCGCTCGACGCCTCGTCGGTGCATCCCGAGGCCTATCCGGTGGTCGAGCGCATCGTCGCCGCCACCGGCCGCCCGGTGAAGCAGCTGGTCGGCGACGGCGCCTTCCTGCGCACCCTCAAGGCCGGCCAGTTCACCGACGAGCGGTTCGGCGAGCCGACGGTCAAGGACATCCTCAAGGAGCTGGAGAAGCCCGGCCGCGACCCGCGCCCCGAGTTCAAGACCGCCGCCTTCCAGGACGGCGTCGAATCGATGACCGATCTCAAGCCGGGGATGATTCTGGAAGGGGTGGTGACCAACGTCACCAATTTCGGCGCCTTCGTCGACATCGGCGTCCACCAGGACGGGCTGGTGCATGTGTCGGTGTTGGCCAACCGCTTCGTCAAGGATCCGCACGAGGTGGTCAAGCCCGGCGACGTGGTCCGGGTCAAGGTGGTCGAGGTCGACCTCAAGCGCAAGCGCATCGCCCTGACCATGCGCCTCGACGAACCGCCGGTGGCCAAGCCGGCGGCGCCGGCGGCGGCGGAGGGGGGGCCCCGCGGGCATGTCGACAAGCCGGCCGCCGGCGGCGGCGCCGTCGCCGAGGGCGTTGCCCGGGCCAAGAAGAAGGGATAGGCGGATGACCACGGCAGGCGGATGGAGGATGCGTCTCGGCCTGTTGGCGGCGCTGGTCGTCGCCCTGCTGCCGGATTCGGGGGCGCGAGCGCAATCGGGGGCCACCGACCCCTCGATCGTCATCGCCGTCATCGCCACCCTCAGCGGCCCGGGGGCGATTGCCGGGCAGGATGTGGTCGACGGCGTCAATGTCGCCCTCAAGCAGTTGGGCTCGCGGTTCGCCAACCAGGAAGTGCGGGTGGTGCTGGCCGACGACAAAGGCTCGGCCGACACCGCGCGCCTGGTGGCGCGGCGCCTGATCGAGCGCGAACGCCTCGATGTGGTCCTGACCGCGGTGTCGGCGCCGGCCCTGGCCAGCATCCTGCCGGTGCTGACCGAGGCGCGGCTGTTCGTGCTCAACATCGGCGCCGTGCCGCCCGGACTCAACGGCGCCGGGTGCAGCCACTGGGTCTTCGACGTCGCCGCCTCGCCGGACGGCCTCCACGAAGCCGCCGGCCAGTATTTCGCCGCCGAGCAGGTCCGCCGCCTGGTGGTGGTGGGTCCGGCCACGCCGGCCACCGAGACGGCGGTGACCGCGCTCAAGCACACCTTTCCCGGCGAGGTGGCGGCGGTGATCACCCCGCATCACGGCGCCGCCACCTTCGATGCCGAGCTGGCGCGGCTGGTGGAGATGAAGCCGGATGCGGTCTATTCGGTGCTCACCGGCGGCATGGGGGTGGCCTTCCTGCGCGCCTTCGATGCCGCCGGCCTGCGGCCCGAGATCGCCTTTACCGCCGCCTCGCCGGGATTCGAACGGCTGCTGCTGCCGGCGATGGGCGATGCCGCCCTGGACGTGGTGACCGTCGGCAGCTGGAGCCCCGATCTCGACAATCCGGCCAACCGGCGCTTTCAGCTCGACTTCGAACTGGAGCAGGGCCGTCCGGCCACCACCTGGGCGGCGCAGGGCTTCGATGCCGTGCAATTGCTCGACGGGGCGCTGAAGACCACCCAGGGCAGGACCACCGATTCCGAAGCGGTGCGCGCCGGCCTGCGCAAGGCGGAGTTCAATTCGGTGCGCGGCAGCTTTCGCTTCAGCACCAATCACGTGCCGGTGGTCAACTACTACGTCCGCCGGGTGGTCCGCGACGCCAAGGGCCGCCTGACCCACGAGTTGAAGGGGCTGGTGCTGAAGGACTGGCGTGACCGCTCGGCCGCCGCGTGCCCGATGCGCTGGGAAGAGGTGGTGCCGCCACCGCCGGCCAAGGCGGTCAAGAACCCGTAGGGGGAGAACCAAGCGGCAGGGTTGCGAAGTGCGGGGGGGCGAGGGGCGAGGGGGGCGTGAACGGATCGGGAATGCGCTTCGGGGCTATTGCGGGACTGGTGTCCCGCAATAGCCCCGAAAGACGCCGAAATGTTCTCATCGCTGCCTCTTGCTCTCCGGCCCGAAACCTCTTAGCCTCCGCGCATCGGGGTGTAGCTCAGCCTGGTAGAGCGCCAGCTTTGGGAGCTGGATGCCGGAGGTTCGAATCCTCTCGCCCCGACCATCCGCTTGCCGTTCAACGCCCGAGGAGTTCGTCCATGCAGGTTCGCATCTACCGTCCGGCCAAGACCGCCATGCAATCCGGACGCGCGGGCAACGCTGCGTCGTGGGTGCTGGAGCACGAGCCGCTGGCGCCCAAGCGGGCCGACCGCCTGATGGGCTGGCTGGGTTCGAGCGATACCACCCAACAGTTGCGCCTGAAGTTCGCCACCCGCGAACAGGCGGTGGCCTATGCCAAGCGCAAGGGTCTGGACTACGTGGTGACGGGCGAGGCGACCCGGGTGTCACACCCCAAGAACTACGCCGACAATTTCCGCTTCGACAAGCTGGAGTTCGGCCGTTTCTAACCCGACCGCCCCCGCGCGCCCTTAGCTCAGCAGGATAGAGCACTCGCCTTCTAAGCGAGATGTCGCAGGTTCGAGCCCTGCAGGGCGCGCCATTCTCTTTGCCCGGTCCCGGCCACTGTCGAAAGGCGGTGAAACCGGCTTGCCAGGGGCGAGAAATCCGATTATAAGCGCCGTCTCTTCGCCGCGAGCGGCTGTGCCCAGGTAGCTCAGTTGGTAGAGCATGCGACTGAAAATCGCAGTGTCGCTGGTTCGATTCCGGCCCTGGGCACCATTCTAAGCCCCTGAAAGGTAACGCCTTTCGGGGGGCTTAGAGTGGTGAGTAACCATAGAGCAACCACGCGGCTGCGGTTGGCGATATCGGATGGGCATATCGTCTTGCTCGTGGCGTGCGCCGTCGGCGCGGCAATCATCACCGGAAAGTGCGGCCATAGCCTTTCGACCAGCAATCCACGGCCTTCGTCTACTTCCTGAAGAGACGTGCATCTGAGAAGATCGTTTGGGGTGATACCGAGAACGGTGCTGATGCGAACGAGCTGGCGAGGTCCGGCTCGCGTTTGCCGCTGACGTCGTGGGCGTAACCGTGAATAAACGGAGATGAGGACTGGTGATTCACTCTATTCGAAAACTGGCTCGCCGCTTCGTTCCAATTGCCGTCAGGGACGTTAGGGGTTTCGCCAAAATAGCCGAATCGATCTGGCGCAACTGACGGTTGGCGATTCTCAGGGGTAGGCCGGTCGGCTAGAATCGGCGGCATGATCGATGAAGATGAAATCCGCCGCCACTACGAACTGCTGCGCCCG
>JACRFY010000292.1 GCA_016212565.1 Magnetospirillum sp.
CAAGGACCACGACACCAAGGGGCTCGACATCCGCATCATGTCGCCGGTCGAGGCCACCAAGGTGTCGCTGGAGCGCATCCGCAAGGGTCAGGACACCATCTCGGTGACCGGCAACGTTCTGCGCGACTACCTCACCGACCTGTTCCCGATCCTGGAGCTGGGCACCAGCGCCAAGATGCTGTCGATCGTGCCGCTGATGGCCGGCGGCGGCCTGTTCGAGACCGGGGCCGGCGGTTCGGCGCCCAAGCACGTGCAGCAGTTCCAGGAGGAAGGTTACCTGCGCTGGGACTCGCTGGGTGAATTCCTCGCCCTGGCGGTGTCGCTGGAGCATCTCGCCCAGACCTTCGATAACCCGAAGGCCCAGGTGCTGGCCGAGACGCTGGATGCGGCCAACGGCCTGATCCTCGACCACAACCGCTCCCCGGCCCGCAAGGTCGGCGAACTGGACAACCGCGGCAGCCACTTCTACCTGGCCATGTACTGGGCGCAGGCGCTGGCGGCGCAGACCAAGGACAAGGACCTTCAGGCCCGCTTCACCAAGCTGGCCAAGGACCTGACCGACAACGAGGCCAAGATCCTGGCCGAGCTGGTCGGCGCCCAGGGCAAGCCGGTCGACATGGGTGGCTACTACCATCCGGACTTCGAGAAGACCTCGACGGCCATGCGCCCGAGTGCAACCCTGAACGCGGCCCTCGCCGCGATCTGCTGATCGTGACCGTTGATGGGGGGCGGCGGTGACGCCGTCCCCCACTCCGACCAAGAAGGGGTTCTCCATGCTTGAAGGCTACCGTGCCCATGTCGCCGAGCGCGCCGCGCTCGGAATTCCGCCGCTGCCGCTGTCGGCCAAGCAGACCGAGGAACTGGTCGCGCTGCTGAAGGCGCCGCCGAAGGGCGAAGAGCAGACTCTGGTCGACCTGATCACCAATCGCGTCCCCGCCGGCGTCGACGATGCCGCCAAGGTCAAGGCCGAGTTCCTCGCCGCGGTGGCCAAGGGCACGCAGAAATGCGCGCTGATCAACAACATCCACGCCACCGAATTGCTCGGCACCATGCTGGGCGGCTTCAACGTCAAGCCGCTGATCGACCTGCTGGCCGATGCCGAATGCGGCGCCGCCGCCGCCGCGGCGCTGAAGAACACCCTGCTGATCTTCGACCGCTTCGCCGAGGTCAAGGCCCTGGCCGACCAGGGCAACGCCAACGCCAAGGCGGTGATCGCCTCGTGGGCCGACGCCGAGTGGTTCACCTCGCGCCCCGAGGTTCCCGCCAGCCTGACCCTGACCGTGTTCAAGGTCACCGGCGAGACCAACACCGACGACCTGTCGCCCGCTCCCGACGCCTGGAGCCGCCCCGACATCCCGCTGCACGCTTTGGCGATGCTCAAGAACGCCCGCCCCGGCATCGAGCCCGACGAGCCCGGCGCCCGCGGCCCGATCAAGCTGCTCGAACAGCTGCGCGCCAAGGGGCACCTGGTGGCCTATGTCGGCGACGTGGTCGGCACCGGCTCGTCGCGCAAGTCGGGCACCAACTCGGTGCTGTGGTTCACCGGCGAGGACATCCCCTTCGTCCCCAACAAGCGTTTCGGCGGCGTCTGCCTGGGCTCGAAGATCGCCCCGATCTTCTACAACACCATGGAAGATGCCGGCGCCCTGCCCATCGAACTCGACGTCTCCAAGATGGAGATGGGCGACGTCATCGAGCTGCGCCCGACCGAAGGCAAGGCGCTGAAGAACGGCGCGGTGATCACCGAATTCACCGTCAAGTCCGAGGTGATCTTCGACGAGGTCCGCGCCGGTGGCCGCATCCCGCTGATCGTCGGCCGCGGCCTGACCGCCAAGGCCCGCGAATCGCTCGGCCTGGCCCCCTCGACCCTGTTCCGCCTGCCCAACCAGCCGGCCGACACCGGCAAGGGCTATACCCTGGCGCAGAAGATGGTCGGCCGCGCCTGCGGCCTGCCCGCCGGCAAGGGCGTGCGTCCCGGCGCCTATTGCGAACCGACGATGACCACCGTCGGTTCCCAGGACACCACCGGACCGATGACGCGGGACGAGATGAAGGACCTGGCCTGCCTGGGCTTCTCCGCCGATCTGGTCATGCAGTCGTTCTGCCACACCGCCGCCTATCCCAAGCTGGTCGACGTCAAGACCCACCAGACCCTGCCCGGCTTCATCTCCGAGCGTGGCGGCGTCAGCTTGCGTCCCGGCGACGGCGTCATCCATTCCTGGCTCAACCGCATGCTGCTGCCCGATACCGTCGGCACCGGCGGCGATTCCCACACCCGCTTCCCCATCGGCATCTCCTTCCCCGCCGGCTCGGGTCTGGTGGCCTTCGGCGCCGCCACCGGCATCATGCCGCTCGACATGCCGGAAAGCGTGCTGATCCGCTTCACCGGCACGATGCAGCCCGGCATCACGCTCCGCGATCTGGTCAACGCCATCCCCTACGTGGCGATCCAGAAGGGCCTGCTGACCGTCGAGAAGAAGGGCAAGAAGAACATCTTCAACGGCGTGATCCTCGAGATCGAGGGCCTGCCGGACCTGAAGGTGGAACAGGCCTTCGAGCTGTCCGACGCCTCGGCCGAACGCTCGGCCGCCGGCTGCACCGTGCATCTCGGTCCGGCCCCGATCATCGAGTACATGCGCTCGAACATCACCCTGATGAAGTGGATGATCGCCACCGGCTACCAGGACCGCCGCACCCTGGAGCGCCGCATCAAGGCCATGGAGGCGTGGATCGCCGCCCCGGCCCTGCTGGGTCCCGACGCCGACGCCGACTATGCGGCGGTGATCGACATCGACCTTGCCGACATCAAGGAACCGATCGTCGCCTGCCCCAACGATCCCGACGACGTGAAGTTGCTCTCCGCGGTGGCCGGCGACACCATCGACGAGGTGTTCATCGGCTCGTGCATGACCAATATCGGCCACTTCCGCGCCGCCGGTAAGGTGCTGGACGGCCAGAACGACCTCCCCACCCGCCTGTGGATCGCGCCGCCGACCAAGATGGACGCCATGGTGCTGATGGAAGAGGGCTACTACAACGTGCTCGGCAAGACCGGGGCGCGGATGGAGATGCCGGGCTGCTCGCTGTGCATGGGCAACCAGGCGCAGGCGCGCAAGGGCTCGACCGCGGTGTCGACCTCGACGCGCAATTTCCCCAACCGCCTGGGCATCGATACCCGCGTCTATCTCAGCTCGGCCGAACTGGCCGCGGTGTGCGCGCTGTTGGGCCGCATCCCCACCGTCGCCGAGTACATGGCGCAGGCGGAGGTGGTCAACAAGAAGGCCGCCGACGTCTACCGCTACATGAATTTCGACCAGATCCGGGCCTTCAGCAATGTGGCCTGATCCGGCGAACGTTACCCCGATCCTCCGTCGGAACCCGAGCGGTCACAAGCCACTCGGGGGATGACGGGGGAGCCACACCTGGCCGGCGGCAGTCATGTCGCCGGCCTCTTTTTTGCCCCCGACGGGGGACAGGGGATCCGTACCACCACAGACTCGACAGGAGCCCGTTCCATGGCGCGAAAGAAGATTGGTCTCATCGGTGCCGGCAATATCGGCGGCACGCTCGCTCATCTGATCGGCCTCAAGGAGCTGGGCGACATCGTCCTGTTCGACATCGCCGAAGGCATTCCCCACGGCAAGGCGCTGGACATCCTCCAGTCGACGCCCATCGAGGGCTGCGACGCCGCCTATCGCGGCACCAACGATTTCGCCGACCTCCAGGGCGCCGACGTGATCATCGTCACCGCCGGCGTGCCGCGCAAGCCGGGCATGAGCCGCGACGACCTGGTCGGCATCAATCTCAAGGTGATGGAATCGGTCGGCAAGGGCATCCGCGAGAACGCCCCCGACGCCTTCATCGTCTGCATCACCAATCCCCTCGACGTCATGGTGTGGGCGCTGCAGCACTTCTCCGGCGTGCCGGCGCACATGATCGTCGGCATGGCCGGCGTGCTCGATTCGGCGCGCTTCCGCACCTTCCTGGCCGCCGAATTCGGCGTCTCGGTCGAGGACGTCACCGCCTTCGTGCTCGGCGGCCACGGCGACACCATGGTGCCGCTGGCCCGCTATTCGACGGTGGCCGGCATCAACATTCCCGACCTGATCAAGATGGGCTGGACCACGAGCGCCAAGATCGACGCCATCGTCCAGCGCACCCGCGACGGCGGCGCCGAGATCGTCAACCTGCTCAAGACCGGCTCGGCCTTCTACGCCCCCGCCGCCGCCGGGGTGCAGATGGCCGAAGCCTTCCTCAAGGACCAGAAGCGCGTCCTGCCCTGCGCCGCCCTGGTCAAGGCCGGCACCTACAAGCAGGCCGACGACATCTTCGTCGGCGTGCCGGTGGTGATCGGGGCCGGCGGCGTCGAGAAGGTGGTGGAAATCGAGCTCAACGCCGAGGAACAGGCCGGGTTCGACAAGTCGGCGAACGCGGTGCGCGGTTTGATCAAGACTGCCAAGGGCCTGATCGGCCAATAGGTGTGGCGCCTCTCCCTCCCCCCAACGGGGAGGGAGAACTGGCCGAAATGAGTGGTGGCCCCCCTCTCCGTCCGGTGGACCCGGACTTGGAACTGGTTCATGCTGTCTGAAGTGAGTTTCAGAGGCAGGGACGGATGTCCACCCCGACACGCGAGCCCATTACCGTCGTCATCGCCGAAAAGTCCCCCATCCTCAGCCATGGCCTGGCCGGCCTGTTCGCCGCCGACAGCCGCTTCGCCCCGCCGTGCATGACCGCCGACGGCGAGAGTTTTCTCGCCGCGCTCGACGGTCACAGCTATGCCATCGGCATCATCGGCTGGGAAATGCCGCGCATCGACGGCCAAACGGTGCTGCGCACCTTGCGCGGCCGCCCCGGCAGCCCGCGGATGATCGTCTATACCGGCCGCTTCCATCCCGAACTGCCGCGCCAGGTGATGATGCTCGGCGCCGCCGGTTTCTGCTCGAAAAGCGAACCGCCGCAGCAATTGCTGGCCACGGCGCTGACCGTCGCCGCCGGACGGATGGCCTTCCCGCACATCGACGTCTCGCAGACCCCCGCCGATCCGCTGGGCGAGCTGACCTGGCAGGAGCAGGAATTGCTCGCCCGTCTCAGCGACGGCCTGACCAACCAGCAGATCGCCAGCCGGTTGGCCCTGTCGCTGAACACCGTCAAGTTCCACCTGCGCACGCTCTACGACAAGCTGGCAATCCGCAACCGCGCCCAAGCGGTGGCCTTCTACCTGCGCGAGTGCCGGAACCGCTAGTGATCCTCCCCGGACGCTTGCCTCCACCCCGGCCCGGGGTTACCCTCGCTCCACAGCAGGCGAGGGGGTAGGTGATGACGCGCAAGACCGGCCGCAGGTTCGACCTGCCGGCGACGCTTCGTGCCGTCCGCAAGGCGATGACCAGCGGCGGCCGTCCGGCGGCCTTTCTGCTGCTGCTGCTGGCCATTCTCTGGCGCATCGTCGACCCCGGCTTCTTCCTCGAAATCGGCCGCGCCAAGGTCTTCGACTTCTACCAGCAGCTCAAGCCGCGCGAGGCGATGACCCCCTCGCCGGTGGTGGTGATCGACATCGACGAGGCCAGCCTGGCCGAACTGGGACAGTGGCCGTGGCCGCGTACCTATCTGGCGCAGATGGTCCAGAACCTCAAAGAGGCCGGCGCCGTCGCCATCGGCTTCGACGTCGTCTTCGCCGAACCCGACCGCACCTCCCCGGGTGTGGCGGTGGAGGCGATGGTCGGCGTCGACCCCGAGATGCGGGCCAAACTGAAGACGTTGCCCAGCAACGACACCGTCTTCGCCCAGGTGATCAAGGATTCCGGCATCGTCGTTCTCGGCCAGAGCGGCGTCAACGCCTCGCCCGATGCCCGGCCGCTGCCGGAAGGACTGTTCGCCGGCAACATCGACGCGGCGCTGCGGCACGCGCTCCATTACCCGGCGATGCTGCGCAACATCGAGGAGCTGGAGCAGGCATCGGCGGGACGCGGCGTGTTCTCGGTCGCCGAGGAGCAGGACGGCATCGTCCGCCGGGTGCCGGCCATCGTCGCCGTCGACAAGACCCTGCATCCGGCGTTGAGCATCGAGCTTCTCCACGTGGCGATGTCCGAGCAGACCCTGGGGGTGCGGGCGCGCGACGACAGCGGCATCGAGTTCATCAACATCCGCCCCAACCGCATGCAGACCGATGGCAAGGGGCGCATCTACGTCTATGCCAACAAGTGGACCGGCGAGAATTACATTCCGGCCAAGGACATCCTCTATCAGACCGTCGATCCGGCGCGACTGGCCGGCAAGATCGTGCTGATCGGCACCTCGGCCACCGGCCTGCACGATATTCGCGCCACCGCCATCGACAAGAAGCTGCCGGGCGTCGACGTCCACGCGCAGATCATCGAGACGGTGCTGTCCGGCCAGCAATTGACCGTTCCCGCCAACGCCCAGGGCTTCGAAGCCTCGGCAATGCTGACGGTGGCGCTGTTGATGATCATCCTGGTGCCGATGATCGGCGCACGCTGGACCTTGATCGTCTTCCTCACCGCCTCGGGCACCCTGATCGGCGGCTCGTGGTGGTATTTCGCCCACGAACGCACCCTCTACGACCCGGTGTTCCCCGCCCTGGTGGCCCTGCTGCTGTTCATCCTGCTGACCTATTGGGGCTACGCCTCCGAGGAAGCGCAACGGCGCCAGGTGCGCACGGCGTTCTCGCGCTATCTCTCGCCGGCCCTGGTCGAGAAGGTGGCCCACGACCCGTCCCGCCTGGTGCTGGGCGGCGAGATGCGCGACATGACCCTGCTGTTCTGCGACATCCGCGGCTTCACCACCATCTCGGAGCTGTTCGACGCCCAGGGCCTGACCAAGCTGATCAACCGCTTCCTGACGCCGATGACCAACGTCATCCTCGATCGCTACGGCACCATCGACAAATACATGGGCGACTGCATCATGGCGTTCTGGAACGCACCGCTCGACGATGCCGACCATGCCCGCCATGCCTGCGAATCGGCGCTGGTGATGATGGAGCGCCTCCAGCCCCTGAACGACGAACTGGAAGCGGAAGCCAAGGTCGAGCAGCGCCGCCACGTGCCGATCAAGATCGGCATCGGCCTCAATTCCGGCCCGGTCTGCGTCGGCAACATGGGCTCGGATCAGCGCTTCGACTATTCGGTGCTCGGCGACACCGTCAATCTGGCCTCGCGCCTGGAGGGCCAGAGCAAGCCCTACGGCGTCTACATCGTCATCGGCGACGAGACCCGCAAGCGCGCCACCGACTACGCCGCCCTCGAACTGGATCTCATCAAGGTCAAGGGCAAGACCGAGGCGGTGCGCATCTGGACCCTGCTCGGCCGTCCCGACATGGACGCCACCCCGTGGTTCAAGGCCTTGGAAGAGGCCCACAAGGCGATGCTTGCCGCCTATCGCGGCCAGCGCTGGGACGAGGCGCGGGCGCTGCTGGCCACCTTGGACACCCTGCGCAACGGCCTGCACCTGGAGGGCTTCTACGCCCTGATGGAAGAGCGGATCGGCGAATACCTGAAGGCGCCGCCCGGCGAGGCCTGGGATGGGGTGTTCACGGCAACGTCGAAGTAGGAGGGAAAGCCCTCACCCCAGCCGGTCGATCTTTCGCAGCTCGGGGAAGCGCCACGCCCACAGCCCGGCCACCGCCAGCGTCCCCAGGCCGCCGATCACCACCGCCGGCATGGCCCCGAACCACGACGCGGTGAGGCCGGATTCGAACTCGCCCAGTTCGTTGCTGGCGCCGATGAACACCCAGTTGACGGCGCTGACCCGGCCGCGCATCGAATCGGGGGTGCGGATCTGCACCAGGGTCTGGCGCACCACCACGCTGATCATGTCCGCCGCCCCCAGCACCGCCAGGGCGGCCATCGACAGGCGGATGTCGGTCGACAGGCCGAAGACGATGGTCGCCAGCCCGAACACCGCCACCGACGCGAACAGCTTGGTCCCGGTCCCGCCCTGCAACGGCCGGTGGGCAAGCGTGATCGCCATCGCCGCCGCACCGAGGGCCGGGGCGCTGCGCAGCAGCCCCAGCCCCAGCGGCCCGGTGTCGAGAATGTCGCGGGCGAAGATCGGCAGCAGTGCCGTGGCGCCGCCCAGCAACACCGCAAACAGATCCAGCGACACCGCTCCAAGGATGTCCTTCCGCCGCCAGATGTAGCCCAGTCCGGCCAGCACGCCCTCCAGTCCGGTCTCGACCGCCGCCTGGGCAATCAGCGGCGTGCCGAGCACGACGACGGCCACCGCCGCCCCCACCATCAGCGTCAGGGACACGCCGTAGACCGCTCCCGGACCGAAGGCGTAGAGCAGGCCGCCCATCGCCGGCCCGGCGATCACCGCCACCTGATAGGAGATCGATCCCCACGCCACCGCGCGCGGAAACAGCGGCGGCGGCACCAGCAGCGGCACCAGCGACTGGTTGGCGGGAGCAAGGAAGGCCCGGCCGGCGCCCATGACCGCCAGAATGGCATACAGCGTGCCCAGAGGGGGCGTCGGCGACAGCGACAGGATCAGCAATGCCGCCACCGCCAAGGCCTCGACCCCCAGGCAGGCCACCAGCAGATGGCGGCGGTCGAACCGGTCGGCGGCATGACCGGCCGGCAATGCCAACAGCAGGATGGGAACGAATTGCGTCAGGCCGACATAGCCCAGGTGCAGGGGATCCCCGGTCAGGGCGTAGATCTGCCAGCCGACCGCCACCCCGACCATCTGGAAGGCGGTCGCGGTGACGAACCGCGCCGCCAGGAACAGGCGGAAGGGACGGATCGCCAGCACGGCGGCCGCGCCGTGGCGGGGAGTGGACATCGTGTCGGGCACCGGCGCTCCGCGTCCTGGGGGCGCGACCATAGCATTCGCGATGCCGCAAGCGGAAGCGACCTATGCGGAGGTATTAGTTTCCCTCCGCGGGGAAAAGCCGTAAGGTCGCGGCGGGGAAAGCCTGCGCCCGAAGCGGGCATTGATCGTTCATACCCTCCCCGTGATAGCGGTCCGAATCAAGGTGTTGGGGCGAATCGCATGGGACCTTGTCTGCCTCTCGATACCGCCGTCGCTCGGCAAGGACCGAGCCGCCGGTGACGACGCCGCGTTCCGTTCCTATTGCATGGCAGGCGTTCGGTCGCCTGCTTGCCGTACTGGTGACGGTTGCGGTGGGGATTCTCGGACTGGCCTGGGGCCTGCAGGCTGTTTCGCCCCTCGATGGCCTCAGTCGCCAAGCCGATTCGCCGCGCGTGTTCGTGACCTGGCTGCTGCTGGCCGCGGCCCTGCTGATGGTCGGCTGGATGGTGTTCGGGCGCTGGCTGGCGGCCACCACCGATCGCATCGCCCGCATCGATGCCCTGACCCGCCACTTCACCCATCACCATGCCATCGACGACGCGGCGCTGACCGCGCTGCTGACCGACCGCCACGGCGACGAGCTCGATGCCGTCGCCGCGTCGCTGGCCGCACTGATGCGCGCGGTGCTGGCCCGCGATTCCGAACGGGCAGAGGTGGCCGCCGACCTCGCCGAGCGGACCCAACGTCTGCATCTGGTGCTGGAAAGTTCGGGCGAAGGGATCTACGGCCTCGACGCCCAGGGCCGGTGCACCTACGTCAACCCGGCCTTCTGTGCCATGGTCGGCTTCACCGCCGACGAGCTGATCGGCCGCAACATCCATCCGCTGGTCCACCACACCCATGCCGATGGCCGCCCCTATCCGACCGCCGAATGCCGCATCATCCGCATCGTCCGCACCGGCATCGGCCGCCGCGTCGCCGACGAGGTGATGTGGCGCAAGGACGGCACCGCAGTGCCGGTCGAATACGGGGCCTACCCGCAGATCAGCGACGGCCGCATCGTCGGCGCCGTGGTCAACATCGCCGACGTCTCCGAGCGGCGGCGCCGCGAAAGCGCCATCCGCGAGGCCGAGCTGCGCTATCGCACCCTGTTCCAGCAATCGCCCGACGCCATCGTCATCGTCGATCCGCAAACCGCATTGCCGGTCGAGTTCAACGACAACGCCTACCATCCGCTCGGCTATTCGCGGGCCGAATTCGCCCGCATCCCCTTTGCCGAGACCATGGCCGGCGCCGCCCTCGATCTCGCCCAGGTCATGGAGGAGGGCGGCGGCAACGTCGAGGTGCGCTTCCGCACCCGTCTCGGCGAAGAGCGCGAAGCGCTGCTGGCGATGCGGCCGATCATGCTCGACGAACGGCCGCTGCTGCTGTGCATCGGCCGCGACATCTCGGTCCAGAAACAAGGCGAGCGGGTGCTGGTCGAAGCCGTCGCCGCCGCCGAGCGCGCCACCCTGGCCAAGGGCCGCTTCCTCGGCAATGTCAGCCACGAGATGCGCACGCCGTTGAATGCGGTCCTCGGCATGCTCTATCTGCTCAAGCAGGGCCCGCTGGCGCCGGACCAGGCCGACTGCGCCGCCAAGATCGAGCATGCCGCCCGCGCCCTGATGTCGATCATCGGCGACCTGATCGACATCGCCGCCATCGATTCGGGCAAGTTCGAGCTTGAGGCCTGCGCCTTCCGCCTCGGCGACCTGATGGCCGGAATCGCCGGGCTGGTCGCCGAGGCCGCCCATGCCAAGGGCCTGGACGTCATCGTCGACCTCGCCCCCTCGCTGCCGCGCACCGTGACCGGCGATCCGGTCCGCCTGCGCCAGGTGCTGCACAACGTGGTCGCCAACGCCGTCAAGTTCACCCGCCAGGGAACGGTGATCCTTGCGGCCGAACCGGAGACGCCCTTCGACGCCCGCGGCACCGGACTCGTTCGCTTCCGCGTCGCCGACACCGGGATCGGCATGGACACCGAGTTGATGGCCCGCCTGTTCCAGCCGTTCTCCCAGGGCGACGATTCGCTGTGCCGCCCCTCCGGTGGCATCGGCCTGGGGCTGGTGATCAGCCGCCAGATGGTCGAGACGATGGGGGGGACCATTCAGGTCGACAGCGCGCCGGGCAAGGGCAGCACGGTGACGGTCACCCTGCCTCTGCCGGCCGCCGCCGAGGCGTACGAGGCCGACCTGCCCCGCCTGCACCACCGCAGCGGCGACCTGCGGGTGCTGGTGGTCGACGACCACGCCAACACCCGGACGCTGTTGTGCCGCCAACTGGCATCGTTGGGCTTCGACCACACCGAGGCCGGCGACGGCACCGCGGCGCTGGCCGAGTTGGACCGGGCGCGTTTGGCCGAAGAACAGCCCTATGGTCTGGTCCTGCTCGACTGGACGCTGCCCGGCGCGGACGGCGCCGAAACCGCGCGCCGGATCAAGGCCGATCCGGCCTTGGGCGAGCCGCGGGTGGTGATGGTCACCGGCAATCGCAACCAGTCGCCGGGCGATGCCGGCCTGCGCGGCCTGATCGACGGCCTGCTGGTCAAGCCGGTTGCGCCCTCGGCCCTGATCGACGCCCTGGCCGCCGCCCTCGGCGAACCGCCGCCCCCCGCGGCCGCACCAGGACCGGCCGCCAGCGGAATTCTCGACGGCCGCCGCCTGCTGCTGGTCGAAGACAATGCCATCAACAGCGAAGTGGCGCGCAAGATCCTCCAGCGCCACGGCGCCACGGTGACGGTGGTCGAAGACGGCCAGCAGGCGGTCGAATGGATCGCCAGCCACGGCGCCGACTGCGACGCGGTGCTGATGGACGTGCACATGCCGGTGATGGACGGCATCCAGGCCACCCGCTGCATCCGCCAGTTGCCCTGCGCCGCCCGGCTGCCGATCGTCGCCATGACCGCCAATGCCATGACCGCCGACCGCGAGGCCTGCTTGCGGGCGGGGATGAACGACCACCTCACCAAGCCGATCGAAGTCCCGCTGCTGCTGGGCGCGCTCGCCCGCGCGTTCGCCGCCGCGCCCGAGGAGCCGGAGCCGGAGCCGGTCGCCGCCGACACCGGCGACCGGGGACTGCCGCCATTGGCGGGGATCGCGGTCGGCGAACTGCTCGACCGGCTGATGGACGACGCCCCGCTGGCGCGCCGGCTGTTGCTGACCTTCGCGCGCGAGCAGGGCGGCGCCATCGAGCGCCTGCGGGGACTGCTGGCCGCCGGCCAGCGCGCCCAGGCCCGCACCATCGCCCACACGCTGAAGGGCGCCGCCGGCAACCTCGGCGCCCGCCGGCTGATGACCCTGGCGGCGGAGATGGAGGCCGCACTGCGTAGCGAAGAGGCGATCCTGCCGCCGCTGGCGCCCCTGGCCGCGGCCATCGACGAGGTGCTGACCTCGGTGGCCGTCCTCGAAGAAGGCGACAGCGCCGCCGGGGTCGGCGGCGACGACCTTCTCGCCTCGCTCGACGACATCGAACGCCGTCTGGGCCGCAACGAACTCGACGCCCTCGATCTGGTCGAAACCATCGACGCAGCCCGCCTGCCGGCGGCGACGCGCATGCAGCTCACCGCCTTGCGCAAGGCGGCCGAACGCCTCGATTTCACCGCCGCCCGGGTGGCCGCCGCCAACCTCAAAGCCGCCATCGCCGGGCGGGGGCCGTCATGACCACCCACAAAGCCCGCATCCTCATCGTCGACGACGAGCCGATCAATATCCGCATCCTGCACAAGGCGCTGGCCGACGACTACGTGATCCTGGCAGCCACCTCGGGGGCCGAAGGCATCGCCGTGGCCGAGCGGGAACGGCCGAGCCTGATTCTTCTCGACGTGGTGATGCCGGAGATGGACGGCTACGAGGTGTGCCGACGGCTGAAGGCCAACCCGCAAACCGCCGACGTCCCGGTGATCTTCGTCACCGCCATGAGCAATGTCGCCGATGAAGCCACCGGTCTGGAAGCCGGGGCCATCGACTACCTGACCAAGCCGATCAGCGCTCCCATCGTGCGACTGCGCATCCGCAACCAGCTGGAACTGAAGCACTACCGCGACATGCTGGTCGAGCTGTCGTTCCAGGACGGACTGACCGGCATCCCCAACCGCCGCCGCTTCGACACCCACCTGGCCACCGAATGGAAGCGCAGCGCCCGGCTGAACGGGCCGCTGTCGCTGCTGCTGATCGATATCGACCACTTCAAGCTCTACAACGACCATTACGGCCACATCGCCGGCGACGACTGCCTGCGCCGGGTGGCCCAGGCGCTGAAGGCCAGCACCCACCGCCCCACCGACCTGGTCGCCCGCTATGGCGGCGAGGAATTCGCCTGCATCCTGCCCGAGACCGGCGCCGATGGCGCCGAGGCCATCGCGCACCACATGCAGGACGCCGTCCGCACCCTGGCGATTCCCCACGCCCGCTCGCTGGTCTCGACTCAGGTGACCATCAGCCTCGGCCTGGCCTCGTGCGTCGCCGAGGGCGACACCGGCCGCGCCGAGGACCTGATCCGCCGCGCCGATGCCGCCCTCTACGCCGCGAAACTGGGCGGGCGAAACCGGCTGGAGCGGGAGTAGGATGAAGGCATAAACGTTGCCGGCCGAAATCAGGCCGCCGAGGCGCGTGGCGCCGGCACCGGCCGCCCGTCCTCCTCCGCCGCCTCGATCCAGCAGGCAATGGCATCTTCGACCGCCTCGACTGCCGCAGCCGGCGTGGGCCCATCCGACATGCAGCCGGGCAGATCCGGCACCTCGGCCAACCACCCTGCCCCGTCCTCGGCCGCCAGTGGACGCAGGTTGATCGGATAGCGGTAGATCATGGTGGAACGTCCTTGATCAGCGATACCAATGCGCGAATGTAAACGGCCAGAATCGGCCGCCGCGCCGGAATGGTCAGAATAGCACGCGCTCCCGTTCTGCGGACCTTGAAATGGGACCCGCCTCCGCGCGGCGCGGTGATCATGAGTCCATAGTGGCGGCATATGGCCTCAATATCGACAATCCGCCAGTCCGCTGCCGGGTTTGCCTCCATTGCCGCCAGAAGCCTGTCTGCGCGGGTCATTGGCGGCCCACCCCCGCAACAGGGCGTCTCACGCCTCCGCCTCCAGCATGGTGCGCAGCACGAACACCCGGATCGCCGAGGTCAGGTTGCCACCGTCGTAGAGGCTGGCGACCCGGGTGCAGAGGGCGTCGACGGTGATGCCGCCCCGTGAGGACAGACGCTCCAGGGCCTGCCAGAACTCCGCTTCCAGCTTAATCGAGGTGCGCTGTCCCGACACCCGGACATTGTGGCGCACCAGTTGGGTGGAAATCCGCGCCGCCTGTGTGCCGGGCAGCGCCTCTTCCGCCTCGGCGATCCGCTTGTCCAGGGTGCAGATCGCCACGTCGAGGATGGCCGAAATCGGTCCGTCGCAGCGGCGCTGGGCGTCGTCGGCCATCCTCTTCAACGCCACCCTGAGGTTGAGATCGGCCAGCGCCGACGACGTCGCGTTGGCGGCAATATTCATTCCGCGGCTTCCCGGTGCCGGTGTTGCAGCAGGCTGAAGTCCCAGGTGCCTTCGAGCTGGGTGATCAGGTCTTCGTAATCCGGGTCGCCGAACGCCCCCACCTCCATCTGCGTCCCCGGCCGCGCCGGCAGTTCGAACAGGGTCGGGACCAGGGTGCCGCGATACATATGGATTTCCGGTCCGGACTGGCGGCCGTGGAAGCGGCGCCACAGCTTGATGGTCTCGCCGCGCGAGCGGCCGGTGACCAGGCGATAGCCCTTCTGGCGGGCGTGCTCCAGCGAAACGCGGGCCAGGGCGGCGAACACCTTGTAGGAGCGATAGCGCTTGCGGATCCCGACGCGTTCGAGCATGGCGAAGCCGTTGAACCAGCGCAGGCGAATGACGCCGGCCGGATCGCCATTGACGAAGGCCAGGAAATGGGTGGCAACGAAATCGTTGCCGTCGAACTCGTCGCTGTAGGTGATGTTGTCCTCTTCGGCCAGGAACACGGCGGCGCGGATGGCCATTGCCATCGCATGGTGTTCCGCATTCATGACCAAGGTCGCCTCGATGTGCCAGTCGCTGGAATCGGCTCCCTGTATCGGTGAATGTCCCATGTGCGTTTCTCCCTGATGAGGTATTCCCGCTGCAGGTAAGATTGCGACGATGTATGGTGTCGTGGGTATGCCGTGAAATGTCGATACCGACCGAATGACGACGGGCGTATATGAGTGGGTTTCGCCTTTACGATTGGAACGATGTCAACCTGCTGCTCGCCTGCGCCAGGGAGGGGAGTTTTGCCGGCGCGGCGCAGTCGCTTGGCCTCGACCAGGCCACCGTCAGCCGGCGCATCGGCCTCATGGAACAGGCGGTGGGGCGACCGCTGTTCCACCGCCGCCGCTCGGGGGCGACGCCGACTCAGGCGGGATGGGCGCTGGTGGAGCGCGCCAAGATCGCGCGGGCGGCGATGGAGGATTTCGAGGCCACCCTGTGCGGCCTGGCCGGCGCGCCGCCGCCGACGGTCACCATCGGCGCCAGCGACGGGTTGCTGACCTACACCATCATCCCGGTCCTGCTGGGCAGCAGCGCCACGGCGCAGCCCATCGACAGCCGCCTGATCCGCCGTCCCCTGCCGACCCTGGCCTTCACCACCTCGCTGGCGCAGGCCGATATCGCGCTGGTGGCCACCGCCGCCGGCGATGTGCCCGGGGTCCAAGGCGCGATTCGGGTCCGCCGGGTCGGCACCATGCATTTCAAGCCGGTCGCCGGGCGGCCGCTGCTCGACGGACTGCCGCGGGCCTTCGCCAATTTCGACGAACTGGTCTCCCAGCCCTTGCTCGACGTGGCGATCTACCGCCCGATCCGCAGCCTGGAGAACTGGAACGCCCTGGTCGACGGGCGGCCCACCCGGGACGTGACGGTGACGCCCAATTCCCAGACCATGCATCGCCTGCTGGTCGAGGGCAAAGGGGTCGGCATCTTGCCCTCCTACTCGTCGCTGTACGACGAGCGGATCGTCGCCTTCGACTTTGCCGAGCCCTCGCTCTCGGTCTCGCTGTGGCTGGTGGCGCACGAGGACAAGCTGCGCGAACCGGCAATCCGCGACCTGTTCGATACCCTGGCGCAGATGTTCCTCGAATCACCCTGGTTCCGTTGACCGCGAAAGGCTAATGTGTACTCATCTGCATACTGGGGTATTGCCTTCCATCTCGGGTTAGTTACACTGCGACGGGGTTTCGCCCGGTATTGGAGGAATGTATGGAAATGATGACGCGGACAAAGGGACGCCGAGGAAAGACGGCCACGGGAGCTCCCAATCCGGTCGATATTCACGTCGGCAATCGGGTTCGCCTGCGGCGCACCCTGCTGGGCCTGACGCAGGAGCGCCTGGGCGATGCCCTCGGCCTGACCTTCCAGCAGGTGCAGAAGTACGAGCGCGGCGCCAATCGCATCAGCGCCAGCCGCCTGTTCGATCTGGCGGGGGTGCTCGACGTGCCGGTCGGCTTCTTCTTCGACGACATGTCCGACGGCGCCCGCGATGCCGCATCGGCGATCATGGCCGAGGCCGCCACCGGTCCCTTGCCGGCGGCGCGCGAGGGCGATGCCCTGATCAAGCGCGAGACGCTCGAACTGGTGCGGGCCTATTACGGCATTTCCGACGCCCAGGTGCGGCGGACCGTCTACGACCTCGCCAAGGCCCTGTCGGCGTCGGCCGCCGAGTCCTGAGCGGCGTTTAGAGCATCGAGCGCCAAATATGGCGCACGATGCTCTGGTTTCATCGTTAGCCCTCGCCGGGCGCGGGCGTCCGCCCGCTTGGCCGCTCGCTCAATGCTCGCAGGAGCGCCGTGCCTCGGATTTGAGGCTCGGCGCTCGAGGACAACGGCGTCCCGCCGAATTTATGGCAACGGCGTCCCGCCGATGCGCAGGCAGACGCCGAGGGGCAGGGCGGCGGCGGCTCCGGTCGCCGTGCGGCAGGTGGCCTCTTCGGCCGTCGCGGCCGCGACCGGGGCCGGGCGCGGCCGCGGAGGTAGGCTGGCCACGGCCCCGATCCAAGC
>JACRFY010000291.1 GCA_016212565.1 Magnetospirillum sp.
CGGCCTCGCCGCCCTGCTGGATCTCGAACGCGAGGCGCGCGATGCCGCCACCCCGGCGGCGCTGGCCTTCGTCATCGTCAATCGCACCCGCACCGTGCTGCGTTGCGACTCGGCCGCCGCGTGGTCGGGCGGCCCCGCCGGCCCGAGCATCGACGCGGTGGCGGCGGTGTCGACGGTCGACCGCGACGGTCCCTATGCCCAGTGGCTAAGGGCGGAGATCCGTGCCCTTGCGCCGCTTGCCGTGACGGCAACCGCCGGGACCTGGGATCAGGCGCCGCCGTGGGCGCTGTGGTGCCCGCTGCCGGGCCAGGCGGCCGGCTTCGTCCTTTTCCGCATCGAGCCATGGTCGGACGGCGAGCGCCGCATTGCCGAGCGTCTGGCCGCCACCTACGCCCACGCCCGGGCCGCCCTCGACCGCCATCGCTGGCTCCCTCGCCTGCCGTGGCTGCGGGACCGCCGCGCATGGGCGGGAACGGCGGCGCTGCTCGTCGTCCTGCTGGCGCTGCCGGTGCATCAGACCGCCGTGGCCCCGGCGACGGTGGTGGCCCGCTCGCCCCTGGCGGTCACCGCCCCGGTCGAAGGGGTGATCGCCGAGATCGCCGTCGCCCCCTATGCCGCCGTCGAGGCCGGTCAGGTGCTGGTCCGCTTCGATGCCACCCACGCCCGCGGCCGGTTGCAACTGGCCCGCAACGCCGAGCGGGTGGCCGCCGCCGACCTGCTCAAGACCCGTCAGCGCGCCTTCTCCGATGCCGACGCCAATGCGCGGCTGAGTTCGGTGTCGGCGCAGCTCGACCTCCACCGCAACGAAGCCGCCCAGGCCGAGGATCTGCTGGAGCGGACCCTGATCCACGCCGACCGCCCCGGACTGGCCCTGTTCGACGACCCCCAGGACTGGACCGGCCGCCCGGTGGCGGTGGGCGAGCGCATCATGACCCTCGCCGACCCGGCCGCGGTGATGCTACATGTCTCGCTGCCGGCCGAGGATGCCTTCGTCCTCGAACCGGGAGCGGCGGTGCGTTTCGCCCTCAACATCGATCCGCTGCACAGTCTCGATGCCACCGTCGCCCATGTCGCCTACGAGGCGGCGGTCGGGCCGGAGGGCTTCCTCGCCTACCGGCTGACCGCCCACTTCGCCGCCGACGAAGCGCCACCGCGGATCGGGCTCAAGGGCATCGCCACCGTCACCGGCGCGCGGGTGGCGCTGGGACGCTTCCTGGTCCGCCGCCCGCTGGCGGCGCTGCGGCGGCAGTTGCGGCTATGACCGGCGCCCTGCCGCCGCTGCGGCCGGATCTTGCCGTCGAACATGGCCCGCCGGAATGGGACGGGGCCCCCTCGTGGACCCTCCACGACCGTATCCGCAACCGCTTCTTCCGCATCGGCTGGATCGAACGGGCGATGCTGCGCGCCTGGAGCGCCGGCACGCCGGCCGCCGTCGCCACCGCCGCTGCCGCCGAGACCGGCGCCGCCATCGCGCCGGATTCGGTTGCCGACTTCGCCCGCTTCCTGATCGGCAACGAGCTGGTGCAGGCATCGCCCCCGGTCCCGGGCCGGCAGGCGGCATGGCGGCAGGCGCTGCATTCCTACCTGTTCTTCCGCATCCCCCTGGGCTCGCCCGACCGCCTGGTGGCCGCGGCGGTGCCCGTCCTGGTGCCGCTGCTGCGCACGCCCGCCGTTCTCGTCGCCCTGGCGGCCATCGCCCTGTTCGGCGCCGTGCAGACGCTGCGGCAATGGGAGGTGTTCGCCGCCACCCTGCCGCCGATGTCCACCCCCGACGGCCTGGCGCTGTTCGGCGTCATGGCGGCGCTGTCGGGCGTGGTTCACGAGTTCGGCCACGCCGTCGCCGCCCGCGCCTTCGGCAGCCGCGTCGGCACGGTCGGCATCGCCGTCATCGTCATGGTGCCGACCCTCTATACCGAAGCCTCGGACACCTGGCGCCTGCGCTCGGGCCGCCAGCGCGTGGCGGTCGGCCTGGCCGGCATCGCCGCCGAGACCCTGCTGGCGGTCCTCGCCCTCGCCGTGTGGAGCCTGCTGCCGGAAGGTGCCGGGCGCAGCGCCGCGGTCACCCTGGCCACCACCGCCCTGGCGACGACGCTGGCGATCAACCTCAATCCGTTCCTGCGCTTCGACGGCTACTTCCTCCTCTCCGACCTGTGGGGGGTCGCCAATCTCCAGGAGCGGGCCTTCGCCCTGTTCCGCTGGCATCTGCGCCGCCTGCTGTTCGGCATCGCCGCCCCGCCGCCCGAAGCGCTGCCGCCCCGCCTGCACGTCGCCCTGACCGCCTGGGCGGCCATCGCCATTCCCATCCGCGCGGCGCTCTATTTCGGCATCGCCGTGCTGGTCTATCGCAGCGTCTTCAAGCTGGCCGGCATCGCCCTGTTTGCCGTCGAATTCGGCTGGTTCCTGGTCCGCCCCTGCTGGGGCGAGGGGCGGCAGTGGTGGGCGCTGCGCGGGTCCATGAGGCCGCGCCGCCTGGCCCTGACCCTTGGCAGTACGGCATGCGGCCTCGCCGCCCTGGTCCTGCCGTGGGGCGGTGCCGTGGACCTGCCGGCGGTGGTCGAGGCCGGGCGCCATGCCCGCCTGTTTCCGCCCCAGTCCGGCCGGGTGGCGGCCAGCCACATCGTCCTCGGCGCCACCGTGGCCGAGGGGGAGATCCTGCTGGACCTGGACGCGCCGGACTTGCAGCGGCGACTGGCGGATGTCGATCTCCGCCTCGGCGCCGCCCAGTGGCAGGTCGACCACGCGATGGCCCAGACCGCGGCAGGGGAGAGCATCCGCGTCGACGAAGAAGCCCTGGCCGCCCTGCACCGCGAACGCGCCGCGGTCGAAGGCCAACTGGCCCGCCTGCGCATCGCCGCCCCTCATGCCGGCACGGTGGTCGAGCGCGATGCCACCGTCCTCCCCGGGCGCTGGCTGGCGGCGAGTGCGGCGGTGGCCGAGGTTGCCGATCTGTCGTCCTGCCGGGTGGTCGCCTATGTCGACGAGGGCGAGCTGGCCCGCCTCCGCGCCGGAGCCGGCGGGCGCTTCTATGCCGACGATCTTGGCGCGGCACCGGTGGCGGTGACGCTGGCGCGAATCGACGCCGTTGCCGCCCGCGTCCTCGACGACCCGCTGTTCGCCGCCGATCGGGGCGGAGCGATCGCCGTGCGCCGCACCGAACGCGGCGCCAGTCCCGCCCAGGCCGTGTTCGGCGCCCGTTTCGACGTCGTGGACGCCACCGATTGCCGCCAGCGGCGACGCGGCACGGTGGTGGTCGACGCCAATGCGGCCAGCCGCGCCGGCAGCGTGCTGCGCCAGGCGATCCGCCTGTTCAACGAAGAAAGCGGCCTCTGACAGGGAGCACGTCCATGGACCCCCATACTCCGCCGTCGAAGCAAGTGATCGGCAACCGCTACCGGATTCTCAGCAACGAAGCCACCGGACGACTGGCGGTCACCTACGGCGCATTCGACCTCTTCACCGGCAGCACGGTCGAGATCACCTCGATCAGCAAGCGCCGCACCAAGGCCATCGGCACGCCCTATCCCCTGCCCCGCCTGCGCTCGGATTCGGCGTTCTGCCTCAAGGTGGTGCATCCCGATATCCTGCATGCCTACGATCAGTTCGACGACGAGGACTACATCTATCTGGTCTCGGAATACTCCGGCGTCCGGCCGATTTCCGAATTCAGCCCGGCCAGCGCCCGGCCCGAGCCGATGGCCTTCGTCACCGCCATGCAGAAAGTGGTCTATGCCGTCGAGTACTACCATTCCAGCCAATGCCCCGGCTGCGGCATCCGCCCGCGCCATGTCCGCCTGTCGCCCGCCGGCGAAGTGGCGATCGACAACTTCGTCGCCTGCCGCCTGTCGCTGCTCAGCGATGCCGAGGAAGGCACGGCGCGGATGCTGATGAACAGCCGCGACGACGCCGCCCTGACCGACATCCGCTTGGCCGGCGACGTCATTGCGCTGTTGCTGCGCGAAATTCCCAAGCCAAGCGGCAAGACCAGCCGCGAGGACGCGGCGGTCAAGGAAGCCCTGCCGGCCTTGGCCCAGATCTCCGAACGCATGATCCGCGGCGACTACCCCACCATCCAGCAGGTGTCGACGGCGATGCATGGGGTGGAGGACAGCATTCGTGCCGCCCTCAGCCGCAGCGTCCACGCCTTTCCGCCCCGTTCGAAGCGCCGCGTCCTGGCGGCCGGCGAGGTGCTGTTCCGCGAAGGCGACCCCGCCAACGGCGAGGCCTTCATCATCGAGCGCGGCGTGCTGCAAATCTCCAAGGGCGGCCCCAATGGGCGCGATATCCATCTCGACGTCTCGAAGGTCGGCGACATCGTCGGCGAGATGGCCCTGATCGACCAGCAGCCGCGCATGGCCACCGCCCGCGCCCTCGAACCCAGCACCCTGGTGGCGCTGACCAGCAGCGAGTTCCGCACCACCATGGAGAAGATGGACCCGGTGTCGCGCCGCCTGATCACGGTCCTGGCCACCCGCCTGCGCCTTCAGGCCAAGGAAGTGGCACGGCTGAAGGCGATGATCGGGGTCAGCAAATAGGGACCCGGTTGTCCCATCGGGCTCTCGGTGCTATATGTGACCAACAACTTGGTCAGGATGGCGTGTCATGAACTCCGTCAATCTTGCCGACGCCAAAGCCCATTTGAGTGAATTGGTCGCTCGGGCCGAGTCCGGCGAACCCGTGTGCATCACCCGGCGCGGCAAACCGGTGGCCCATCTGACCGCCGCCGAAGCGCCCCGGCGGCCGATTTCGCTCGCCGCCCTCCAGGCCTTGACCAAGGCCATGCCCATTCAGACCGAAACGGCCGGCGAATTCGTCCGCCGGATGCGTGACGAGAGCCGGTATTGAAGGTCTATCTCGATACCTCGCTCCTGGTTGCCGCATTGACCAATGAAGCGGCGACGGGACGGGTGCAGGCTTGGCTCGGTGCGCAGGATCCGCAAACGCTGCTGATCAGCGAGTGGGTGGTGACCGAGTTTTCCGCCGCGCTGTCGATCAAGGTCAGAACCGGGACCCTAAGCGTCGAACATCGCGCGGGAGCGTTGGACCTGTTTACCCAGGTGACGGCAGAGTCTTTGACCGTCGTTCCCATTGGCGGAGCTCATTTTCGCACCGCGGCCCGCTTTGCCGACCAACATCCCCTCGGCTTGCGAGCCGGTGATGCGCTGCATCTCGCCTTGGCCCGCGACTATGGCGCCACCCTGTGCACCCTCGACCGCCGCCTTGCGGAAAGCGGGTTGGGTTTGGGCGTCAACACGATGGTGCCTTGAGCGACGAGGGTGTTCGGGCCTCGCCCCCGGCTCACCGCCTCCCTTTCCCCCACGCCGCGGCCGCCATTCCCACCGTGACCATCCACAGCACCGCGCTGCCGGACGGCATGTTGGACAGCATCGCCTGCTCGGTGAGGCCCATGATCAGGGTATAAAGCAGCACCACGTCGCGCACCGGCACCGGGCGGCGGACGAATTCGCGCAATTGCGCCAGCAGAGCGGCGAACAGCAGCGTCGCTCCGCTTATGCCGAGATAGAGCAGCGCCTGCAGATAGGCGTTGTGGGCGTGGACGATCTTCCAGGCATGGAAGCCCTGGAACACCGTCATCCCCGAGGCCTGGCCCCAGCCCAGCACCGGCTTGTCGAGAAACCGCTCCCAGGCGTAGGACCAGATGGTCAGCCGCCCCGACATGCTGAGGATCTCCTTGGAATGGCCGGAACGGGCGAACATCTCCAGGAAATCGGCCGGGATCAGCGCGGCGAGCCCCGCCAGCGATTCGGCCGCCAGGGCGCCGCCGACGAACACCGTCAGCACCGGCAGCATCAACGCCGCACCGCCACGCCGGTAGGCGGCATAGGCGGTGCAGGCGGCGATCATCGCCAGGGGCGGCAGCCGCGACTGGGTCAGCAGCGCCGTCGCAACTCCCGCCGCCGCCAGGGCCAGCAGCAACAGGCGCACGGCAACGCCGCCATGGCGCCGACGCAGCGCCAGGCAGGCGAACACGAACAGCGCCGACGCCTCGGCCAGCGGAATCGGATGGTCGGTGATGCCGCGCAGGCGGTCGGCCTCGCCGGTGCTGCCGGGGCTGATGGCGGAAATGCCGACGGCGAAGGGGGCGATGGCCAGCGAGGGCAGCACCACCAGCCCGGTGCCCACCGCGATGGCCAGCAGCAGCCCCTCCTCGTCGAGGGACTCGGCGACGGCGAGGGCAAACACGAACAGGCACAGATACGAGACCCCCGACAGCGCCGAGTAGGACGGATTGGGCGACCACAGCGCCGAAACCAGCAACATCGCCAGGAAGGCCAGCGCCAGGGCCGCCGGCGGCCGGGCCAGCAGCCGCCCGCTCCGCCCCAGGCGCAGGATTCCGGCCACCCCGCAGGCGAGCCAGATCGCCCCCTTGGCCAGCACCTGCCAATCGAGGTCCTTGTCCGCCCACTGGTGGGTGCGGAACGAGGCGGCGGTGGCGAACAGCAGCACGGCCAGGGCCAACACCGCCGCCCAGCGCCGCCCGCCGGCCAAAGCCAGCAGGACCGGCAGGCCCCACGCCACCACCGCCACCGCCAGCGGCGCCGCCAGCAGGTCCGGCTGCCCGGGAACCGCGGCGGGAAGCAGCAACGCCACCGTCAGGGCCACGGTGCCGAGGATCACGGCGAAGCGCAGCGCGGCAGGCGGCAACGGCGTCAGCGAATCCATGAGCGGTCCCTCAGCAGGTTGAACGCGGCGGCGACAGCCGACACCGCCATGCCGCCGACCAGACCGGCCATCGCCCCGTCGAGGCCGTGGCCGGGGATCAGCGTCACGCACAGGGCAATGGCGGCGGCGGCGGCAACCACGCGGCCCCAGAACAGCAGATCGGGACGGCGAACGATGAACAGCGCCGTCTCCAGCGGATAGGCGGCGATCATGGTCACCTGCATGGCGGCGAACCACGGCATGGCGGCGGTGGCGGTGGGAAACCGGTCGCCATAGACCAGCCGGGTGACCGGACCGCCCATCGCCAACAGCAGCACCAGATAGGGAGCGCTGCCGAGGATCAGCGCCAGGGTGGTCCGCCCCAGCGCGCCGGCCATTCCCGGCACGCCGCTATTGGCCAGAGCCCGGGCGGCGCGCGGCTTGTCGAAATTGTCCACCGCCGAGGCCAGGGTGGAGAGGGGTTGCACCAGATTGCGCGCCGCCTGATAGACCGCCACCGGCACCGGCCCGGCCAGCAGTCCCAGCAGCAGCGGCGGCAGATGGTTGTAGCCGTTGTAGGCCAGGTTGCTCATCACCGACCAGCCGATGAAGTGGGCGAGGCGGGAGAGGAAGCTGCGAAACGGCGGCGGCGCCGCCTTCGGCCTCGGCATCGGCGTGC
>JACRFY010000294.1 GCA_016212565.1 Magnetospirillum sp.
CCGGCGCGTGACCGCCGCAGAAGGAGGTCCGGAACACGTCCATGTAGACCAGAATGGCGACGTAATTGCCGACCTCCGGCCGCATCTCGGCGCGAGCGCCGGGTGCGAAGGCCATGCTCGCCAAGATCAGCACAACCGCTCACACGATGCGAATCTTCACCTCCGTTGCGGCGCCGCGTCGTTTGGAGGGCAGATTACCCCGTCCGCTTCGCGCCACAAAGAGGGCTCGGCGCGTTCGCGACCAATCGGCGCGAAGGCCCTCCCTGTTTACCCCCGGCCAGGCGTGCGCTATGCTTGCACACATTGATCCGCGCCGAGATCGCCTGCTGGGGGTGGGCGCATGGCCAGGGGGACGAACGATGGGACGATTTTTGGCGGTGGTCGGCGTGTGTTGGATGCTGGGGGCGTGTGTGCCTTCGGCAATACCATCGATTACAAGAACGCGGCCCCCGCGCTGACGGCCGGAACCGCCAAGACCGTGGCGGTGGCGGTCACCGACCAGCGTCCCTATGTGGTGGCGGGCAGCAACACGCCGCAATGGGTGGGGATGATCCGCGGCGGGTTCGGCAATCCCTTCGGCGTCCACACCGCGTCGGGCGACCCCTTCGCCAGCGACGTCGCGGTGGCGGTGGCCGCCGGGCTGAAGGCGCAGAACGTTCGCGCGGTGGTGGCCTCGTCGGACGCCGACCGGACCGCCGACCGGATCCTGCGGGTGACCATCCGCGAGTGGAAGTCGGACAGCATGTACAACACGTCTGTCCTCTACGACCTCGGCGCGGAGGTGACCGACGCCTCGGGCAAGGTTCTCGGGCGCAACGACGTCAAGAATTACACGGTCTTCAACAGTTTCGGATCGATGCTCTCGACCACCCTCGACAAGGTGGTGGTGCAGTTCAAGGCGGCGGTCGCCGACCTGCTGAATGCACCGGACATTCAGCGCGCGCTGGGCAGCTAAAGCGCCGCGCCCGGCGAGGGCGAAACCATAATCGCCTGAAGCGCGATGCCCATTTTGGCATCACGCTTCAGGCGTCCCAATACGGCGTGGCGATGCCGCTGCCCAGGTCGGCGGCGACCAGGCGGCGGCGCACCTCCAGCAGCTTGTCGATCAGCGCCGGCTAGGCGCGGCCGTAGGCGTCGGCGTCGGGCCGGCGCTCGACCACCACGCCGAGCAGTTCGGTGATGGCGTTGCCGATGGAATTCTGGCTGATGGTGACGATCAGCTGGCCGGCATCGTTGCGGTAGATCAGCTGCTTGAACGCCGGCTGCCAGCGGATGGCGTTGGCGTATTTGGCGTCGGTGATGCAGCGGTCGCGAACCGTCTTCGCCGCGGTGAGGAAGTCGTTGTCGTATTGCAGGCGGTGCTTGACCAGCTCGGGGAAATGGATCCCGGCCGGCAGCGGCGCGTTGCGGATCGACACCTGGCCGAAGAAGGTGCGGTAGAAGTCGATGAAGCCCTTGAGGATGGTGTCGTATTCCTCCCAGAAGCGGATGTCCTTCAACGCCGCGGCGCCGCCCTGGACCTCCCAGCTCGGCAGGCCTTGGGGATAGCCGGTCAGGGCGATGCGGCACGACCCCGCCTGGCAGGGCTTGAGGATGCGCAGGTCGAGACCGTCGAAGAAGGCGCGGTAGACCGCGCGCATATGGGCCTGGAACAGCGAGTGCTGGCCGCCATCGGTGAGATTGGGGTTGTCGCTGTCGGCCAGCGGCGCCGCCCGCAGCTCGGCCTTGTCGAAGACGATGAAATGGTTGTGCAGCATGCGGATGCTGGGCACCCCCGGCGAGGTCAGCGGCCAGGTGGCGTCGAGGCTGGCCTCGCCGGCCAGCACCAGGTGACGGTCGGGATCGGGGAACAGGTCGAGCATATAGGCGATCAGAATCTGGTTCATGCGGTTCCACACCGCCTTGACCGCATCGGGCACCTGGGTGCGCCGCACCGGCCGGCCCAGCGGGTCGAGGATGCTCTGCGAGGTGTCGTAGATGATCGAGGCGTCGAACAGGTTGCTGTGGCCCAGGGCCTTGCGATAGAGCAGCAGCCCCTCGGGATTGCGCATCAGGCCGTTGTTGTGGGCGAGGTCGTTGAGGTTCTCGGTGCTGTTGAAGAACTCGTTGGGCTTCATGCCCTCGGGGACCGTCAGCGGGATGGGGCGGAACGGGGTGACGATCTGACGCGGTCCTGAGAGCATGGCGGCGGCCTCCCTGTCGTCGCGGCCGCGAGGGGCCGGCCGCGTACTTCAGCATAGCCTAATGCACGATGATTTGATTGTCGGCAAGCCGAAGGTCAACCGGCAAACGTCGACGGCCGGTCGAGCGGTAGGGGACGAAGCCGCCGGTGTCGGTGGCCTCGTCGATGGCCTTGCGGAAGCGGGCGTCGAGGCGGTCGTCCTCATCGGACGCGGCGACCGCGTCCATCTCCAGGCGGCGGTACAGGGAATTGTCGCGTTCGGCCAGATCGAGGATCATCGCCACCAGCGCATCCGTCGCAGGGTCTCGACAGCGAAGCGGGTCATGTCGGCTGCATCAGGCCCTCGGTTTCCATCAGCGCCAGCGCCTCAGGCACGGTCACGCCAGCCTGGAAGCACAGCCACTGCCCGGTATGGCGGTGCCACATCAGATTGAAGCGCTCGCCGCTGACATGGTCGAGGCGGGCGAAGGCGCTGTCGAATTCCTCGCCCGCAGTGTCGGCAAAGCCGGACCGGTAGCGCTGGATGAAGCTGTAACGATCTCCGCGCCATTTGCCGGTGATGTCGATGGGGTAGTTGAATTCGGTGGGACGGATCTCGGGGAGAAAGCGGGGTTTCAGCACCGCGGCGATGAACAGCTCGCAGGCGGAGGCGATCTCGGCCTTGTCTTCCTTTGAGAGAACTTTGACCCAGACTCTTTGCCGCTTCGCCATCGTGCCTCCGGTTCGCGCATCCCTGTCATTATGGCAAAGCGAGCGGCACGACGCCACTGGAGGCTGTCGCAGTTGATGATACGCGGCGGCCGATTTCGGGTATCTCCCGCGCCCGATCCGGAATAGAAAATCATTCAGCCTTGCCGCCGGACCCCGCAAGGAGGGCAGGATCGAGGGACGCGCGGATGATGCCGATGTTAGCGACGTCACAGGCAACCCGGCTCATCGCCATGTCCCGGCAACCGCGGCGGCGGCGTGGCGGCCGCGTTCGGTTCCGGAGCGTCGGGGGGCACGTTCATACGGCGGGGCGTTTCCTGGCCGTGCTCGTCGCCATTCTCGTTTCGGCCTGCCGCACCGTCGGCGGTGACGGCGACACCTTCGACCCCGCGGTGATGTCCACGGGGACCGCCGGGCGGCCTGAGCAATGCACCGATTCCGAGCACGACGCCTGGGTGGTCGTCGACGGAATCGGCGAGTGCCTGCGCTATTGGCATGGCGGCTCGCTTGCCGCCGGATCGCAGGACGTCGTCATCTGGCTCCATGGCGACCTGTTGGAGACCCGCTACAGCCGGGTGCTGGGCCTGACCGTCCATCCGATCGGCGGCGCTGCCGGAAGCGCTGCCGAACAGCAGGCGCGGGCACGCCGGCGAGCGGAAGCCTACGGACTGCCGTTCGTCTATCTCGGCCGGCCGGGCGCGATGGGCTCGACCGGACAGCATGGCGCCTATCGCCGCAAGCGCGAGCACCAACTCGTCAACGCCGCCCTGGACGTGATCGGCCAGCGCTACGGCATCGCACGCTTCCATCTCGCCGGACACTCGGGTGGGGGCCATGTCGTGGCCTCACTGCTGCCGCTACGCCGGGACATCGGCTGCGTGGTCCTGTCGTCGGGTGCCTTGGCGTTGAAGATGATGCACAGTCTGAGGGGCATCGGCGGTCGCATGCCGGGTCTCGAGGATATGCACGACCCCTACGAAACCATTGCCGGGATTCCCCGGCCCTCGGACCTGCGCATCTTCGTGGTCGGCGATCGCCGCGACCGCATCGTTCCCCATTTCAGCCAGCGTCTGTATTACGAGGGCCTGAGGGCGCGCGGCCTCGACGCCAGCCTGGCCGAGGTCGAGGGCGAGCCCCCCGACTACCATTCGTCCGGTCCGCCGGTCGAGCGGATGATCGCCGCCTGCGCCAAGGGCCAGCCGACCGACGCCGTGCTGGACCTCGCCGCGCGACGGCTGTGACCCCGGCCGGAGTCCCAGCCGGGGGTCCCTATGGCCGCTGGGTCTTCTCTTCGTTCTTTTTCCAGGTCTCGACGAGCGCCTCGGCGGTGGCCTTGTCCACCTTCATCTGCGTCATGACGGCGTCGACTGCCTTGGCGGCGCCGGCCTTGTCGTCGAGGTTGCCCTTCATGGCCGTGGCCATGACACCCTTGATGATCCCGTCCGCCTTCAACGTCTGGGCCGGCGTCAGCCGGCTGCCGGCCTTGGCATGGTCGATGGCGGCGGTGGCCTTTTCGCTGCCGATCTCGCGACCATCGGCGCGGCCGCTGACCTGATTGGTCTCGGTGATCTCCGGCTTGACCGTCCTGGCGTCGACAGTGGCGGAATTTGCATTCGGCGCGTTGCCCATGGTCTTCGTCCGCTTGAGGTCGGACGGCGAGGTCGTCTGCGTGTCCGCGTCAGGCTTGGGGTCCGCGTTTCCGGCCGGCTTGAGGTCGAGCGGCGGAGAGTCGTTGCCCACCTGCGCCCCCATGGAGTTCGACCGCTTGAGTTCGGACGTCGGCTGTTCCGTGGCGTGATCGCCACCCTGCGACGACGGTGCCGCCTTGTCCGCCACCGTCGTGGACGTCTTGCCGACCTCGACCGAGGCCTTGAGACCGGTCTTGATTTGCTTGTTCTCTGCGGCGGCGGCGTCCTTGGCCTTCTTTGTTTGGTCGGCCCCCACCTTGAGGTCGGCCTTGAGCCCCGCCTTCTGCGACGCCGCCGCCGCCTTCTCGCCGGCGGTGGGGCCGTCCGTCGCCTCGTCCTTCTTCGGCGTCTTGCCCATCTCCGCGATGGCGGCCTGGGTGTTGGCCGCGGCCTTGGTCGAAGCGTTGATGTCGTTTTGCTTGATCGAGACCTGCTGCACCTCGCCGCCGGCACCCAGTCCGACATTGCTGGTGATGCCGATGTTGACGTTGCCGCCGCCGACGGTCGTCTTCTCGACGCCGCCGCCGGCATCGATGTCCGCCTTGCCGCCGACATCGACCGTGGTGCCCTGCATCACCGTCTTGCCGCCCGACGAGACGTTGAGGTTGCCGCCGCCGGTGATCGAGGTGACCTGGTTGGACGTTCCGGCCCCGAACGAGAGGTCGTTGACCAGATTGCCGCGATCGCCCACCGAGCCGCCGATCGAGCCGCCGACGTTGCTGCTCTGGGCGGTACCGAAGGTGACGGTCTTGGCCGCGCTGATGTCGACGTCGCCCTTGGCGGTGTTGATGCTGGTGCCCTCGAAGGTGGCGCTGCCCTTCTCGGCGGTGATCTCCACCCCCTGGCCGGCGGAGATGGTCGCCCCGGTGCGGGTGGTCGAGGTGCCGCCGGTGAAGTTGGCACCGATGTTCTTGCCCTTGTTGTCCTTGGTGGCCTTGTCGCCGGACAGACTGAGCGAAGCGCCGACGTCGATGTTGTCGCTGGTGCTGGTCGCCGCCTTGACGTTGACGTTTCCACCTGCGCCGATGGATGCCTTGCCGCCGGCGGCGAGGTTGCTGCCTTCCAGGGTGGCATCCTTGCCCGCCTTGATGGTCAGGTCGCCGCCGGAATTGATGCTGGCGACCCGGGCCGTGCTGCTGTCCTTGTCGGTGAGCCCGAAGCCGGCATTGAGCGCGAGGCTCTTCTGTCCGCCGCCCTTTCCGGCGGCGAAGCCGGCGCTGGCGTCGAGCGAATCGCTGCTGCTGGTGTCCTTGGCCGCCCTGAGGTTGACATTCTCGCCGGCGGTGATCGATGTCGCCTCGCCCTGGCCCGAACTCATGTCGGTGCCGACGAAGGTGGCGTTCTTGCCGGCGGAAATCTCGATCCCGCCGCCCGACTTGATGGAACCGACGACCGCGGTCGTCTTGGTCGAGTCCGATTCGGAATAGCCGAACGAGGCCCCGACGCTGGTCGCCCGGCCGGTCGACGACTTGCCGCCGCCGGCCTTGCCGGCGGGCGCCTTGTTGGCCGACGCCTTGTTGATCGGGCCGGTGTCCATGTCCTTGCCGGCGACGGCACCGACGGTCACCTGGCCGGCGGCGTCGAGGCCGGTTCCCGACGACGTGCTGGTGTCCTTGGCGGCCGAGAAGGTAACGTTGCCCTTGTCGGAAGCGATGGTCGTCTTGCCGCCCGATTCGACTTTGGTGCCCTCGAACGTGGCGTCGTCCTCGGTCTTGATGGTCATCTTGCCGCCGGAGGTCAGCGACGCCACCACCGCCTTGGACGACGACTTGGAATTGTCGTCGCTGCCGTAGCTGCCGCCGATCGAGCCGCCGGGGGTGATGCCCTTGCTCTCGGTGCCGACCGAGAGGGCGCCCTTGACGCCGGCCGAAATGCTGCGGGAGCTGTCGCTCGACGAGGTCTTGTTCTCGGCGGCGGTCACCTCCAGGGATTTGGCGGTGATGCTGGTGTCGCCCGTCGAGTCCATCACCGTGCCCTGCAGCGTGGTCTTTTCGGTCGAGGTGCTGGTGATCTTGCCGCCCGATTTGATGTTCGAGACCACCGCGGTGCTGGTGCTGCTGGTCGAACCGGAATCGGTCCGCGAGTAGCCGGCCTTGCCGCCCACCGAAGCGTCGGCATGCATCCCGGTGTTGACCCGCTTCGACGCCGCCAGCACGTCGCCGCCCGCGGTGTAGTTGCCCTTGGCCTTGTCCTCCTTGAGGCCGCCGCCGGCCCCGCCCTTGAGATCGGCGTCGATGCCCGCCCCGGCGCTGGCCCCGGCGAAGCCGCCGATCTGCGCCCCCTGCTTCATCCTGTCCGCGGAGGAATAGGTGGTGTCCTGAACCGCCTTGCTGTCGATCGTCTTCGCCTTCTGGGTGAAGTCGCCGCCGGCATCGATGGACGTTCCTTCGTCGACGATGCTGTTTTCGGCGGTGCGGGTCATGCTGCCGCCCGACTTGAAGGTGGTGACCTTGTTGGTGGCGGTGCGGGTGACGTCGGTGGACTCGATGTTGTCCCAGCCCAGGCCCCGGCCGACCTCGACGTTGGCCTCGACCTTGCCCTGGGCGCCGCCGGCCATGCCCTTGGTGCTGCCGCCGATGTTGCCCGAAGCGCTGGCATCGGCCCCGGCCTCGTCATACATGCCGATGGTGTGCTGTTTCGTGGTCGTGGTGGAGAAGGTGGTGTCGACCGCCGCCTTGTTTTCCATCTCCTTGGCGGTCATGGTCAGGTTGCCGCCGGCATCGACGTTGGCGGCCTGGGTGGTCATCTTGCCCTCGGCGGCCAGTTTCATGTTGCCGCCGGACTTGAAGGTGCTGCCGGTGTGGGTCTCGCTGGTTTCCTTCGAGGTGGTGTCGCTCATCCGGAAGCCGGTGGTGTTCTTGACCGAGACGTCGGCGCCGGCGGCGGCCCCGAGCTTTGCCGACGGGGACTTGCCGCTGATCGCGGCTTCGCCCTCGGCTCCGGCCTGGGCCTTGCCCTCCTGGTAGAAGCCGATCGACTTGGTGCTGGAATCGACGGTCTTGGAGTGGGTGTCCTTGACGGCCAGCAGTTCCATCTCCTTGGCCTGGATGTCCATGTCGCCGCCGGAGGTGACCTTGGCGCCCTCGGTCGTCAGCTGATTGTCGGCGATGATGGTCATCTTGCCGCCCGACTTCAGCGTCGAGCCGGTATGGGTGACGTCGTCGGTCTTGGTGGTGGTCTTGGTCATCGACCACAGGCTCACTTCCGAGTCGCCGCTGGCCTCGGCTCCCGCCGCCCCCTTGATCGAGGCCTCGCCGCCGCTGACCGCCTTGAAGCCGCCGCCGGACTCGCCGGACTCGCCGGTGGCCGATCCGCCGCCCTTGGCCTTGGCCTTGCCCTTGGCGGCGGTGTCGGCGTCGGCCTTGCCGCCGACCTTGTAGATCGAATGGGATTCGGTGACGGTGGTTTCGTGCTCCTCGTTGACGCCGGCCAGGACCTTGACGTCCTTGGCCTTGACGACGACGTCGCCCTTGGCGTCGAGGTCGGAGCCCCGGACGGTGACGGTATTGCCCGCCTTGATGCTGGCGTTGCCGCCGATGTCGAGCGTGGAGCCGACGCTGGTGCTCTTGTCCGAATCGACCGTGGTCTTCTCGGTGCCGAACAGGCCGCCGGCGACTCCGAAGCCGGTCTCCCGGCTTTCGCTCTGCTTGGTGGTGGTGTCATGGGCGTCGAGGACGGAGACGTTGCCGCCGGCATTGATGTCGAGGCCGCTCGCCTTGACCTTGGCGGCGGTGAGGGTGGTGTCGTTGCCGCTGGCGATGGTCAGCTTGCCGGTCGAGGTCAGGTCGGAGCCGTCGTTCTTGACGTCGGTGGTGGTGGTGTTGGTGGTCTTGGTGCCGAGGCCGAACCAGCCGGCGCTTTCCTTCTTGGTGGTGACCGTCTTGGTGGTGTCCTGGACCGCGGCGATCTTGACGTCATGCCCCGCCCCCAGCGTGGTGCCGCCGGACCCGCTGGTGACGTCGCTGCCGGCGATGGTGAGATCGTTGCCGGCCGAGACCTTCACCGTGCCGCCGGAAACGTCCGATCCGACGTGGCCGGTGGTGGTGGTCACCGTGCTCTTGCCGCCCGTGTTGGAGGCCGAGGCATCCTCGGTGCGGAGGGCGCCGATGGTGACGTTCCCGGTGGCCTTGAGGTCGACCGTGCCGCCGCCCTGGATGGTGGTTCCCTGGGCCTCGATGTTCTTTCCGGCCGACATCGAGACGTTGTCGGTGGCGATGATCGAGGCCTGCTGATCGAGCTCCGTCTTCTTGAAGACGCCGCTCGACTTGCCCCCGGAATCCGTCTTGATCCGGGCGGTGATGTCGGTGGTCTTGGTCGTGCTTTTGGTGACGACGTCTCCGTCGGTGGAGGCGACCTTGATGTCCTTGCCGCGGATGCTCGAACCGATCGCCGAGATGTCGTCCTTGGCCTTGAGGTCGACCGTGGTGCCGCCCTTGATGCCGGTGCCGTCCATCACGATCTTGTTGCCGCTGTCGATGGTGACACCGCCGGCGGACTTGATCAGGTTCTCCTGCTCGGCCGGAGGCTGCTTGGCGGTCGCCGTCGTCGTGGCGGTGGTCGAGGCGCTTTTGCCGCCGGTCGCCTTGCCGGTTGCGGCGGCCGTTGTCGTCGTGCCGGCCGTGTTGGTCCCGGTGGCGGTCGTGGTCGCGGTCGTTCCGGTGGTCGTTGTCGCGACGGTTCCGGCGGTGGTGGCCGCGGTCACCGTCTTTTTCCCCTTGGAATCGGTCGTCGTCGTCTCGCCGTCGGCCTTGGTGTCGACCTGCCCCGTCACCTTGCCCTTGGAATCGTAGGTCTGGGCGGTCGAAGAACCGTCGGTGTTGACGGTGAGCAGCGACGCCATTTTTCCATTGGAACCATAGGTCCACTTCTGCCCCGTTCCGTCGGGGTTGGACGTGGCCACCGAAGTTGGATTGCCCTTGGAATCGTATGTCGTGGTTTGGGCGTTGCCGCCGGCATTGACGGTGCTCTCGGACGTCTTCTTGCCTTTGGCGTCGACGACCACCTGGCTCTTCGAGCCGTCGGCGTTGGTGACGGTGGTGGCCTTGCCGCCGTCGTTGCGGGTGACCACCGCGGTCGCGGCTCCGTCGGCGGTCTTGGTGGTGACCGTCTTGCCGTCGGCGCTGGTGATGGTGGTGACCGGCTTGCCGTCGGCGCCGGTGCTGACCACCGACTTGTTGCCGTCCGCGTCGACCGTGCCCTTGGTGACGATCTTCGTCCCGCCCTTGCCGGTGACGGTTTCGGTGAAGGTCCCGGTTTCGTTGTCGACCGCGGTAAAGGTTTTGCCGTCCTTGCTGGTGACGGTGGTGGAGATCAGTGTGCCGGAGGCATTCTTGAGGGCAATGACCTTGCTGCCGTCGGCGGTCGTGGTGTTGGTGTCGGAAAAGCCGCTGGCGTAGGTGGTGGTGGTCGACTTGTCGCCGTAAGCGTCGGTGGCCTCGGTGACCTTGTTGCCGCTGGCGTCGATCTTGGTGACCGCTTTCGAGCCGTCATCGCCGGTGACGGTGGTCACGTCCTTGCCGTTCTTGTCCTTGGTGACGGTGGTGGTGAGCTTGACGCCCTGGGCGTTGGTGGTGGTCGTCTCGGTGGCGGTGGTCTTCTTGCCGTCCTTGCCGGTGGTGGTGGTGACCTTCTTGCCGTCGGCGGTGGCGATGGTGACCGCTTTGTTGTCCTTGCTGGTGGTGGTCTCGACCAGTTTGCCGTCGGCGCCGATGGTGCCGACCGTGGTGCCGCGGTCGTCGACGGTGGTGGTGGTCTTGCCGTCGGCGCTGACGGTGGCGACCGCCTTGCCGTTGGCACCGCCGGTGGTGGTGACCGTCGTGGTGCCGTCGGCGTTCTTCTTGGTCACCGCCTTGACGGTCTTGCCGTCGGGGCCGGTGGTCTCGACCGTCTTGCCGTCGGCGCTGGTCTTGACGGCGACGGTGCCGCCGGCGGCGCTGGTGGTGGTCTCGGTCTTGGCGCCCTTGGCGTCGGTTTTGGTCTCGACCTTGGTGCCGTCGGCGGCGACGTTGGTGACGGTCTTGTTGCCCTTGGTATCGGTGACGGTCGAGGACCTGGTGGTGCTGTCCTTGGCCACCTGTTGGCTGTAGGTGCCGCTGTTCTTGATGACGACGTCGCCCACGGTCGTCGTGAGGACCGTGCCGACGTTGGTGATGTCCTTGCCCTTGATGGTGATGTCGCCGCCCTTCATCGTCGAGGCGGCGTCGCCGTCCCTGACCACCTTGCTGCTGTCGGCCTGTGAGGTGGTGGTGGTGCCGCCCGCCGTCAGCGTGGTGGAGGTCGATGTGGTGTTGCTGACGGTCGAGACCGTGACGTTGCCGCCGGCATCGAGGCCGATGCTGCCGCCCGCCTCGGTCTTGTTGCCCTTGAGGGTGATGTCGCCGCCGGCCTTGAGGTCGAGATCGCCGACCGCGGTCAGGCTGGACCCGGCGTGGGTGGTCTCCTTGGTGGTCGAGGCGGCGGCAAGGGTGGTGTTGCCCTTGGCATCCTTGAACGTGGTGCTGGTGGTGGTGGTCTTGCCCAGCTCCAGCGCGGTGGAGGTGATGGCGCCGCCGGCGTCGAGGCTGGCGTCGCCGGCCGATTTGACGGTGCCGCCGGTGTTGGTGATGTCCTTGCCGGCCTTGAGCGACAGGCCGCCGCCGGTCGACGAGATGGTCGCCTGCTTGTCGAGCTTGGTCTCGGTGGTGGTCGTGGTGGCGGCGAGGCCCCCGGCGTTGACGCTGGTGGTCGTGGTCTCGGTCTTGGTGGTGCTGCGGTTCTCGATGCTGCCCTCGGTCGAGGTCACCGACACCGTGCCGCCGGTGATGGTGCCGCCGACGTTGGCGATGTCCTTTTTGGCGGTGATGTCGAGGCTGTCGGTGCCCTTGATGGTGCCTTCCGTATTGGTGAGACCGCCATCCGTCGAGGCCAGCTTGACGTCGCCGCCGGTGATGGTGCCGCCGGTGTTGGCGATGTCCTTCTTGGCGGTGATGTCGAGGCTGGTCTTGCCTTCGATGGTGCCGCCGGTGTTGGTGAGCCCGCCCTCCGTCGAGGCCAGCTTGACGCCGTCGCCGGTGATGGTGCCGCCGGTGTTGGTGATGGCCCCCGTGGTGGTGACGTCGACCGTCTGGGTACCCTCGATCTTGCCGCCGCGATTGGTCAGCGAGGTAAGATTCATGTCGATGTTCTCGGCGACGATGGAGCTGCCGCCGAAGACGTTGGCCAGGGTGGTGGGCGCGAGGTAGACCTGGGGCGCCAGCACCTTCTGGCCCTTGACCTCGACCTCGACCAGCCAGACGATGTCCTGCTTCAGCGACTGCTGCTGAAACCCGGTCAGCGGCTTTCCCACTTCCAGCCCGAGATTGCTGCTCAGTTTGATGGCGTTGTCGTAGAACGACTTGACCATCTGCTGCTCGTTCTGGAATCCCTTGAGGACGGTGGTGTTGGCCTGATTGATCAGCTGCTGGCGGATCAGGGTGGTTTCGTAGGCGGCGTCGCCCAGGCGCCGGGTGATCTGGTCGGTGGGCAGCTTGACGTCCTTGAGCAGGTAGTCGGAGCCGAGGTAGGTGGCGTTCTTGCCGAAACGGGGATTGGTCTCGATCAGGTAGGCGGAATTCGGACTCCGCGAGGTGACGAAGAAACCGTTGGGATTGGTCGGCAGGGTCAGGGTGATTCCGCCCAGGGTGATGGAGCTCGCCCCGCCGGTGGTGCCGGCGTTCGAGCTCAGGCCGGTGGCGGACGTCGCCGAGGCCAGGCTGGCCGACGTCCCGCCCGACTGGCTGCGCGCGGTGGGGGTGGCGCTGCCGGGCGCCGCGTCGATGGTGAGGCCGAACCCTGTCGCCTCGAGGGTGTTGGCGCGGATGGTGGCGGTGCCGAGGTTGGCGGTGCCGATCACCGTGGTGACCAGCCCGCCGTGCGCCGTCGACGAACCGCCGCGGACGCCGGTCACCTCGGTCTTGTCGGCGCTGCCCGGCGCGTGCAGCCAGTGTTCGTAGTAGTCGTACTGCTGCACCTCCTTGTGCAGGTCGACGGTGCCGCCGCCGCTGACGGTGAAGGTGGCGCCCGAGTTGCCGGTCAGCCGGATCAGGTTGCCGGACAGGATGCCGCCCGAATGGGACCCGCTGCTGAAGCCCTGGATTTCGAGATTGCCGTTGCTGGCGATGATCTGGGCGGTGCCGCCGCCGCCGCCGCCGCCCGAGACCGTTTCCGTGCGGGAATTGGTCTGCAGGTAGTGATAAGCGTCTACCTGCTTGCCGGCGCAATCGGTGCCGGTGTTGCAGTAGTTGCCGGGGGCGGCGCCGCCGTTCGGGTTGATGTTGAAATAGGATGCGGCGTTGCCGCCGTTGTATCCGGTTGGGCTCAGGTTGTTGCCGCCGCCCGCCTGCGCCTCGACCTTTTCGAACGCCAGGCCTTCGGAGCTCCACGACACCGTGCCGCCGCTGCCGCCGCCCTGGTTGGTGAAGGTGGTGGCGCCGATGACGATGCCGCCGGTGGCGACGATGCTGTTGTTGTTGGTGAAGGCGGAGGCGTTCTGGACGATGATCGCGCCGCCCGAATCGACCGTGCCGGTGCTGGAATTGGTGAAGGTGCCGGTGGTGTTGAAGTCGCCCCAGACGCTGGAGCCGTAGATCGCCCCGTTGTTCTGCAGCGCCCCGCCCGACATGTAGAAATTGAGCGCCCCGCCCGACGACAGGCCGCCGGTGCTGGAATTGGTCAGCCCGGGCGAGCGGATGCTGAGGCCGCTGTTGCCGTGGATGGCGCCGTTGTTGGTGAAGCTGTTGGCGACGGTGATGTCGCCGGTGGTGCCCGCCACCAGGGTCGAACCGGCGCCGGCCATCCCCAGGTTGTCGACGTTGACGGTGAGTTGGCCGGCGCTGTCGATCAGGGCGTCGGTCTGGAGGGTCCCGGCGGTGAGCGTCATATTGCCCGAGGTGCTCTTCAACAGCGGCGAGACGCCGGTGTTGTCGATGGTGACGTTCTTCGAATCGCCGTAGCCGGCGATGCTGACGGTGGCACCCTGGATGCGGTTGCTGTTCATCACCCAGTAATTGCCGGCGCTCTGGCCGCGCACGGTCAGCGCCCCGCCGGCGAGGATGCTGCCGGTGCTGCGGTTGACGATGTTGCCGGTGCCGGAATTGAGCGACAGCCCGCCCGTCGACTGCAGGGTGCCGTAATTGTCCATCCCGAGGAAGGTCAGCGTGGCGGCGGAGCCGTCGGTGCCGAGCCGCATCGACCCGGTGGAGGCGTTCTGGATCGAGCCGGTCGTGGTGATCTGGCTGGTCCCGCTCGACTGCAGCGTGCCGCTGTTGGCGAGACTGGACAGGCTGGCCTGCAAAGGCGCCGCAATTACCGCGCCGCCGGAGGCGATGCTGAGGGCGGTGGTGCCCGCGGCGCCGCCGTAGCCGGCGATGTCCATGGTTCCGCCCGATTCCATGCGGCCGTTGTCCTCGACCGACGCCGTCCAGGCGCCGGAGGTCAGCTTGCGCAGGGTCATCGCCCCGCTGGACAGCGTCCGGCCGCTGCCGCGGGTGCGGAGCAGGTCGGTGTTGAGCGCCAGCGCACCGGCCGACTGGATCGTGCCGCCGACGTTGTCGATGGCGGCGGCCGAGACGGTGCCGGTTCCGCTCTGGGTGTTGATCAGCCCGCCGCTGTTGTTGGTGACGGTTCCGCTCGCCGACAGCGACAGGCCGGTCCCGCCCTGGATGGTGCCGCTGTTGGCGACCGAGGAGGCGTTGACGCTCGCGGTCGAGCCGGCGACCAGGGTGCCGCCGGTGACCGAGAGCGCCATGGCGCCGCCGCCGCCGGCATCCGACAGCGACAGCGCGCCGCCCGCCTGCATGTAGCCGGCGGAATTGCCGATGCTCGGCCCCTTGACCGTCAGCCCGGTGGTCGCCAGCAGCTTGCCGGAATTGGCGACGCTGGTGGTGCCGGTCACCGTCAGCGCCTTGGCCGACTGGATGGTGCCGGCATTGCTCAGGGTGGCGGCGGTGAGGGTGCCGTCGGTGCTGGCGTTGGCCGAGGCGACGATCACCCCGCCGGAATTGTTGGTGAGCGTGGTGGCGGCGATGGTGGCGCCGTCGGTGCCCTGGAGGGTGCCGCTGTTGGTGACGGTACCGGCGGTGAGGGTGGCGGTGGCGCCGAGCAGCACGCCGCCCGACTGGTTGGTGACGTCGATGGCGTTGTTGGGGGTGGCGCCGTAGCCGGCGATATCCAGCGCCCCTGCCGCCTGGATGCGGCCGCTGTTGGTCATCGCCAGGCTGCCGGCGGAATTGTTCGAGCGGATGGTGACCGTGCCGGCATCGGCCGAGACGGTGCCGGCGTTGGTCAGCGAGGTCTTGGCGTTGATCGCCACGTTGCCGGCGGTGGACTGGATGCCCTGGGCCGCGCCGGCCGAGGTGGACACCGCGCCCTGCTGGGCGTCGACGGTCACGTTGCCCGCGGCCTTGACCGCGGCCGTGGCCAGGCTCAGGGTTCCGCTGGCGGCGGTGAGGGTAAGGCCCTCGCCCGCCGCCAGCGTGGCGCCGGAAGCCCCCACCCCCGTCGAGCCGGTGGCGGCGGAGAGGGCACCCCCCGCCACGTAGCCGACCCCGTCGAGGCTGGCGGCGCCAGTCGTGGCGACGGTGACGTTGCCCGTCGCATAGCGCTTGTTGTCGTCGGCTCCGGCGCCGCTGGCGCTGTCGGTCAGCGACGCCACCTGGATGCCGAGGTTGCGTCCGGCGGTGATCGTCCCGCCTTCCAGGGTAGCGCCGGCATTGGCGGCGCCGACCGTGGTCAGGTCGCCGACCGGCAGGCCGACCGCGTTGGTGATCGTGACGTCGCGATTGGCCGAGATGGTTGCGGAGGTGCCGCCATTGGGGCCGAAGGTGACGGCATCCGCACCTGAAACGGAGTTGCCGGCGACCGAGATGGTGACATCGGTCTCGGCGCTGATCCTGTTGCGAAGTTCGATCTTGCCGAGCGCCGAGATCGAAAACTCCTGGGCCGAGGCCGCCGCCTCGCCCTTCATGCGCACGCCGACCCCGGCCTCGGTGGCGATCAGGCGGATGCGGTTGGCGTACATGCCGCCCAGCAGGCTGGTGTCGATGGCGTAGGAGGGCACCGCCTCGACCCCG
>JACRFY010000295.1 GCA_016212565.1 Magnetospirillum sp.
CGTGCTTGTCACGGCCATCCACGCGGTGCCATTCCCGATAACGGTGGAAATTGGGGATCGGCGTGGATGCCCGGAACAAGTCCGGGCATGACGCTAACTCTTTGGAACGAATGCATTTACCTCTTAACTGAACCGTATTGGGGTTAGCCGCCCACCGGGGCTGCCGACCCGCGAGGAATGAAACGGGGCGGCGTCAGCGCCCATTGAGCGCCGCCGTGCCGCCCCGAAGGGGCAAACGACGCCCGTCAGGGCTGTTTCTGTCAGGTCATCCCGGCGACCGCCGCCAGGGCCTCTGCCATCGCCGTGTCCAGGGCGGCGAGCGGCGACGGATCGTCGAGGCTGTCGATGCATTCGAGCAGGACCGCCCAGCGGACCACGCCGCTGGCGCCGATGCTGCCGGCCACACCTTTCAGGCGATGGGCGGCAGCTTGCACTTCGGCCGGGTCATTGGACCGCCAGGCCGCCGCAACGGCTTCATGTTCCAGGCGCAGATAGGTCGGCGCGGCCATCAACAGCTCGGTCATCGCCGCGTCGCCGACGCAGGCGCGCACGTCGTCGAGATAGGTTCGGTCCATGATCGGCGGGGGAACGGCGCGGTCAGGCATCGGCGGAATATAGGGGATCGCGGATCGGTGAACCAGGGCCCTTGACCGGCATCAACGCTTCCCCCATCCGTCTGGCATAGCGTCGGGGGCATGAATGCTTCATCCCCGATGGTCCCGGCAGCGGAGGACTCCGCCGACTGGGGCGCACTCAGCAGCCTGCCCGGCAATCCGATCATGTGGGTCCTGATCATCAGCGAGTTGCTGGTGTTCGGCGCCTTCTTCCTCGGCTTCGGCGTCGCCCGCGCCCTCGATGTCCCCACCTTCCGCGCCGGTCAGGCGCTGCTGGACATCCGCCTCGGCGGCCTCAACACCCTGATCCTGATCACCAGCGGCTGGCTGGCGGCCTTGGCGGTGCAGGCGCGGATCCGCGACGAGCGCCGCTTGGCCCGCCTTCTGCTGGCGGGGGCGATGGCCCTGGGGATCGCGTTCCTGATGGTCAAGGGGATCGAATACCACAGCAAGTTCGAACTCGGCTACGGGCTCGACAGCGACACTTTCTTCACCCTGTTCTTTCTGATGACCGGCTTTCATGCCATGCACGTGGTGATGGGGGTGCTGGTGCTGGCCATCGTCGCCTGGAAGGACACGGTGGTGAACCTGGAGACCGGGACCGCCTTCTGGCACATGGTCGATCTGGTGTGGCTGATCCTGTTTCCCATCGTCTATCTGGTGCGCTGATGATCGTCGCGGAAACCAAGGCGGCCTCGAACCGCCGCCTGACCCGGGCCTGGCTGGTTCTGGTCGGTCTGACGCTGGTGTCGCTGACCGCGGCGCTGGCGGTGGGCCGGTTCGAGAGCGGACTGGCCGCGGCGGCGGTGGCGTTATGCGCCTCCTACATCAAGGCGCGGCAGGTGCTCGATCACTTCCTCGACCTGCGCCGCGCCGGCAGTGGATGGCGGGCGATGTTCTCGGGCCTGTTGGTGGTGATTCTCGGTGGGCTGATGGCTGCCTACGTGGCAGCCGGCTGACGATCCGCACAAAGTCTGCGACGGAACCGAGATTCGGCGAGTGTAGCCGGGTCTTCGGTTGCTTGTCGGGCTGTCCTATGCTTAACCTGTTACCGGAGCCATTCTCCGTTGCAGCTCTGACCCGCAGCGGAGGATTGCCAGGGGGCCACTCCAATTCGCCCGGTCTTTACGAGGGGGTTGGTTTTCAAGGGTGGTCCTATCGTGCCCTGGGGGATGAGCAGGTCAGGCGTCGGACGCGTCATGAAGCCATATATCGTTGCCGTTTTCAATCAAAAGGGGGGGATCTCCAAGACCACCACCAGCACGAACCTTGCGGTTTGCCTCGCGGCCTACGGCAAGACGGTGGTGGTGATCGATCTCGATTCCCAAGGCGATTCGACCAAGAGCATGGGGATCGACCCCAATGTGAAGCGCGGCATCTACGACCTGTTCGTCGGCAATGCCGAGGTGAACGATATCATCATCCCCACCCCGTTCGAGAACGTCCGCATTCTGCCCTCGACCTACAGTCTGGCGGGGATCGAGATCCGGCTTTCGGAACTGAAGGACTCGCAGCGAACCCTGGTCCATATCCTCAGCCGGCTTGAGCTCGATGCCGATTACGTGATCGTCGATTGCCCGCCGGCCCTGGGAATCCTGCCGATCAACGCCTTGGCGGCGGCGCAGGCGGTGATCATTCCCGTCACCGCTACCCCCTATGCCAATGACGGGCTGATGCGCACCCTGCCGTCGATCAAGTATGTCCAGGAGGGCTTGAACAAGAGTCTGCTGCTGCAAGGCGTGCTGTTCACCATCAACGACAACAACAAGACGACGCGCAAGATCAACGATCTGATCCGCCACCGGCTGGGCGGGACCGTCTACCGTACCGAGATTCCGCGCGACAACATGGTGATCGAGGCGGCGACGGCGCGGTTGCCGGTGTGCATCTACGATCCCCATAGTCCGGCGGCGCTGGCCCATCTCGATTTCACCGGCGAAATGCTCGATCGCCACATCAAGATCGCCGCCAAGGCCAGCATCACCCTGCCGCCGGTGTGTCCCCGCGAGCAGGCGCTGGCCAATCTGGAGCGGTGGAGCGAGCGGCACATGGTCAACGTAGACCGTCCGACCGGCGACCGCCTGCGGCAAAAAAAGGCCCAGCTCGACCGCTTGCTCTACGGCGACCGCACGCCGTTCGAGCGCTTCCATCTCGACGTCATTCATTTCTTCATCGACAACCGCCTGTACCTGGTGGCGTTCATCGCCGCGGTATTCCTGCTGGTCGGCATTCTGTTGGGGATGGGCGTCGGCGGGGTCAAGATGCTGCTGCAGGCCACCGGGCTGATGTAGTCCGCGCGCTTCGCGCTGATCGTTGCCCCCTTGCCACCTGTTTGGATATAACGGCGGTTCAACTCATTGGGGGCGGCGGTGCCGAACGTCACAGCATCCGATCTCGAAGGGCTGATCGTGTTCCGCCTCGGCGGCGACCTTCTCGCCTTGCCGGTCGAGGTGGTGGCCGAGGTGGTGCCCTATGCCTGGCTGGCGCGGCCACCGCAGATGCCGGCGGCGGTCGAGGGCGTCCTCGATCTCGGCGGCCGGGCGATCACCGTGTTGCGCCTCGACCGCTTGTTGGGGCGCGAGGGCGGCGAGCCGGGACTCGAAGCGTCCATTCTCATCATGCGCGGGGCCGGCTTCGGTCTGCTGGTCGATCATGTCGAGCGGGTGCGTTCGGTGTCCGGGGCGGTCGTGTTGCCGGTCGCCCCCGAGCGTTCCTTCAACGGCTGCCTGGCCGGCGAGGTGATGATCGACGGCGGTGCCGTCCATCTGTTGCATTGGCCGCGGTTGCTGCTCGAGGAGGAACGGCGTCGCCTTGCCGATTTCCAGGCCCAGGCCGATGCCCGGCTGGCTGCACCGGGAACGCCGTGACGACGGTGCCCGCTTCGGCCGCGGACGTGGTGGCCGATCCCTTCTTCCGCCGGCTCAAGGCGTTGGTGATCGAGACCACCGGCATGGAATTCTATGCCGACAAGGACGACGACCTCGCCCGCATCGTGCAGTCGCGGATGGCCGAAACCGGCGCGTCCGACTGTGCCGTCTATCTGGAGCGGTTGTTCGACGAGGCCGGCGAGGAAATGGATGCCCTGGTCGCCGAACTGACCATCGGCGAGACCTATTTCTTCCGCCACAAGGAGCAGTTCGATGCCCTGCGCGAGCAGGTGCTGCCGGCGGTGATCGAGCGCAATCTGTCGACCCGGCGGCTGCGCATCTGGAGCGCCGGTTGCGCCACCGGCCCCGAGCCCTATTCCCTGGCCATCCTGTTGAAGCGGGAATTCGGCGAGCAGTTGCTGGGGTGGAACGTCTCGATCATCGCCACCGACATCAACCAGAAGTTCCTCGCCCGCGCCCGCGAGGGGCGATACGACGAATGGGCGTTCCGCTCGGTTCCCGAGGTCATCCGCCGCGAGTGCTTCACCGTGTCCGGCCGTCAGTGGGTGATCCGGCCGGAATATCGCAGCTGGGTCAACTTCCAGTACCACAACCTGATCAAGAGCCGCTTCCCGTCGATCCTCGACAACATCGCCAGCTTCGACATCATCATCTGCCGCAACGTCATCATCTATTTCAGCCGTGCGACCATCGAGGGGCTGATCCCGTGCTTCCACGAGGCGCTGGTCGACGGCGGCTGGCTGGTGATGGGGCATGCCGAGCCGAACAGCGAACTGTTCAAGGCCTTCCAGACGGTCAGTTGTACCGGCACGGTGCTGTATCGGCGGATGGATGCGCCGCCGCCTCCGGTGCCGCAGCCGGCGAGCGTACCGGTGCTGCCGCCGCCGCCGAAGCCGGCGGTCTTGGCACCGCCCCGTCCGCGACCGCTTCCGACGCCGGCGCGCCCTGCGGCGGCGGAGCCATCGGGCGACGTGCTGGCCGAGGCCCGCGTGCTGGCCGATCGCGGCGATTGGGAGGCCGCGGCCAAAGCCTGCGACGCCTTGCTCGCCGGCCACAATCTCGACTCGCGGGTGCACTTTTTCCGCGGTCTGGTGCTCGAACAGTTGGGCGACCAGGGCGAGGCCGAGGCATCGCTGCGCCGCGCCATTTATCTCGACCGCCACAACGTTCTTCCCCATTATCATCTGGGGTTGTTCCTGTGGCGGCGCGACGACGCGGTGGGCGCCGGGCGGTCGTTTCGCAATGTGCAGACACTGCTGGAGCGCCTGCCGGATGCGCATTCCTTCGCCGACGGTGACGGCATCACCGTGGCGCAATTGCGGGAAGCGGCGGACATGCATCTCAAACTGATCGGCACGCCATGACCGCTGCTGCCATGGAATCGGTGTTGAAAATGCGCGCCGAGCGCCTGGCCAAGCCCCGCGGCGACGCTGCGGTGCGGCCGCAGGGCATGGCGGTGCTGTGCTTCACGGTGGCGGCCGAGACCTATGCGCTGCCGCTGTCCGCATTGGCCGAGGTGCTGCCGCTGTCCAAGTGGACGCCGGTTCCGGGGATGGCACAGCAATTGTTGGGAGTGACCAATCGGCGCGGCGAGATCCAGCCGGTGCTCGACCTCCACGTCATGCTGGGCCTGCCGCCGCCCGATGCCGAGGCACCGGCCTATGTCGTGTTTCTGCGCGCCGCCGAGGTGGCGGTACGGGTCGAGGCGCTGGAGAACATCGCCTTTATCGATCCCCAGGCCTTGACCCTGCCGCACCTGTCGGCCAACGGCCTGCCGCAGCGCTTCCTCTCCGGGATCACGCCCGATACCGTGATCCTGCTCGATCCCCAGCAAATTCTCGCGCTCGATGTCCTCACGGACCGGCGCGGCCGCCAGTGAAGGAGACCTTGCCGATGTCCGCCGCCGTCCTCTCGCCGTGGAAGAGGCTCAATCTCAATCGGAAATTCACCGTCGTCGCCGCCGCCTTCACCGTGGTGCTGATGGGGCTGATCGGCTTCAACATCATCGCCATCGAGGCGCAGAAGGCCAACACCGTCACTGTCGACCTGGCCGGGCGCCAGCGCATGCTGTCGCAGAAATACGTCAAGGAGGTGATCCTTGCCGGCATGGGCCTGGAGGCCGATTCGGCGGCGACGCTGAAGGTGATGCGCGAGACCTTGTCCGCCCTCCTCGAGGGGGGAATGGCGGTGATCAATCTCGATTCGGGCGAGCGCGTCGCCGTGCCCATGGCGTCCAATGCGGAAGTGCGGGTCAAGCTGGCCGAGCAGGGGACGCTGATCCGTGAGATGGAGGCCGAGGGCGGGCGCTATCTGGCCCTGCCGGCGGCCGATCCGCGGCGGGTGGCGAAGCTCAAGGAACTCACCGCGGCCCAGGCTCTGGTGGTGAATGCCGCCGACCAGGGCATCCGTCTGGTCAACCGCGATGCGCAGGACCGCATCGGCTTTGCGGTGATGCTTCAGGTGATCGTCGGCATCGGCTCGGCGCTGATCGGCATGGGCATCAGCTGGGTAATCGGGCGTCAGATCGCTGATCCGCTCGCCGCCTGCGCCGTCGCCGCCGGCGAGATCGCCAAGGGCAATCTGCGTATCGAGCCGCTGCGCATCAGTTCCGGCGACGAGATCGGCACCCTTCAGGCGTCGTTCAACCAGATGCTGGCGTCGCTGCGCGAGATCGCGCTGCACACCCGCGAAGTGTGCGAAAACCTGACCATGGCGTCGATCCAGATCATGGCCTCGACCAAGGAGCAGGCGGCGGGGACCAAGCAGCAGGCGGCGGCGGTGCAGGAAATCACCACCACCGTCGAGGAAATCTCGCAATCGGGCAAGCAGGTCGCCGACCGCGCCCGTCAGGTGGCCGGCACCGCCGAGGCGGTGGCCAATTCCGGTGCCGCAGGCCTTCAGGCGGTGCGCGACGCTTCCCAGGGCATGGAAGCGATTCGCGAGCAGGCGGAAACGGTGGCCGAGAATATCGTCACCCTCTCGGAACGCACCCAGGCGGTGGGCGAGATCATCGCCACCGTCAACGACATCGCCGAGCAGTCGAATCTGGTGGCGCTCAACGCCGCCATCGAAGCCGCCGATGCCCGCGAGCAGGGGCGGCGCTTTTCGGTGGTGGCCAACGAGATCAAGAACCTCGCCGATCAGGCCAAGGAAGCGACCGCCCAGGTGCGCAGCATCCTCGAACAGACGCAGAAGGGCATCAACACCTCGGTGATGCTGACCGAGGAAGCGCTGAAGCGGGTGGAGAGCGGGCGCGAAAAGACCTCGGTGTCCGAGCAGGTGATCCGCCAGATGGCCGGCAACATCCAGGAGAGCGTCCACGCCTTCCAGCAGATCGTCGGCGCCACCAACCAGCAGCAGATCGGCCTCGAGCAGGTCACCCAGGCGCTGCATGAAATCCGCCAGGCCAGCCAGCAGACCGCCTCGACCACCGCTCAGTTGGAGAAGGCGTCCGTCGAACTGACCCAGCTCGGCCAGCAGTTGGCGAAGACCTTGGAGAAATACCGGCTTTGATCGGCATCCGCGAACGTCTTCTGGCCGCCTTCCAGGTCGAGAGCCGCGAGCACCTGGAGGCGATCCGCCAGCTCCTCGGGGAGCTGCTGCTGCGCAAGGAGGGCAGCGGCATCTCTCAGCTCGACGAGACGTTCCGCCGTGCCCACTCGCTGAAGGGGGCGGCGCGGGCCGTCGACCTGCTGCCGGTGGAGCAGACCGCCCATCGCCTGGAGACCATGTTCGGCCGCGTCCGCTCCGGCCATCTGCGTTTCGACCGCACGCTGCTGGGCGTGATCAACCGGGTGCTCGACGGCATCGAGGATTTCGTCCACGCTCACGATGCCGGCCAGGCCTTGCCCGACCTCACTCCGGTGGTGGCCGAGATCGACGCGGTGCTGGAGGGCACGGCGCCGCCGGCGGCGGCGCCGGTCGTTCCCGCCTTGCCGCCCGAACTGGCCGCGGCCATTCCGGCCCCGCCGCCCCAGCCGGCCGCGGCTCCGCCGCCCCAGCTGGCCGCGGCTCCGGCTGCCGAGGTGGCGGCCGTCGAGGTGCCGCTGCCCGGCCGTGCCGAGGAAACCGTCCGCGTGCGCGCGGTTCACCTCGACCGCCTGTTGCGGACCTCCAACGAACTGCTGACCGAGACCATCAATCAGCGCGAAATCGCATCGGGCATGCTCGATCTCGACCGCCGCATCGCCGCCGTCGACGTGCAATGGCAGCGGGTGCGCAAGGCGACTGCGGCCCTGGCGCGCGATTTCGGCGATGGCGAGCGCGCCAGCCGTCTCGACCGTCAGATGGAAGCGCTCGACCAGGACCTGCGCGGCAGCTTCCGCGTCGCGCGCACGGTGCGCCGTCGCCATGCCCGGACCGGCTGGTCGCTGCGTCAGTTGGGGGTCGACCTCCAGCGTGAGGTCCGCGACGCCCGCATGGTGCCGGCCGAGAGCGTGTTCGGCGGCTTCCGCAAGATGATGCGCGATCTGGCGCGCGCCGCGGGCCGTTCCGTCGAGGTCGACGTGATCGGCCTCGACGTCGAGGCCGACCGCATGGTGCTGCAAGGGCTCAAGGACCCGGTGATGCACCTGCTGCGCAATGCGCTCGCCCATGGCGTCGAACTGCCGGAGGATCGTCTCGCCAACGGCAAGCCGGCGGCGGCGCTGGTGGCTCTGCACTTTGTCGCCACCGACGGGCGTCTGGTGGTGGAGGTCGAGGACGACGGCCGCGGCCTCGATTTCGCGGCGGTGCGGGCCAAGGCGGTGACCAACGGCCTGTTCACCGACGAGGAAGCGGGCAAGCTGGAACGGCAGGCCCTGCTCGACCTGATCTTCGACCCCGGGTTCTCGACCGCCCGCGCCGTCGACGACCTGTCCGGCCGCGGCATGGGGCTGTCGGTGGTGCGGGAAGCGGCGGCGATGATGAACGGCACCGTCGAGGTGATCGAGCGTCAACCGTGCGGCACCCGTTTCCGCCTGTCGGTCCCGGTGACGGTGTCGACCCAGCGGCTGTTCCTGGTCGGCTGCCAGGGCCACATCTACGCCCTGCCCACCGAGGGCGTCGACCGCCTGCATCGCATCCCCGCCGAGGCGGTGCGCACGGTCGAGGGCAAGTCGGTGATCTTCCTCGACGGCCAGCAACTGCCGTTGCTGTCGATGGCCCATCTGCTGGCGCTCGGCGAGACCGCGGTCAAGGTCAGTCGCAACGTCGTGCCGCTGGTGGTGCTGAAGAACGGCGAGCGGCGGGTGGGGGTGGCGGTCGATTCGTTCATCGCCATCCGCGACGGTCTGGTCAAGGACATCGGCGTTCCCGCCGCCCGCGGCACCATGGTGGCCGGCGGCATGCTGCTGGAGGACGGATCGGTCGCCCTGGTGCTCAATCCCTTCGAAATCGTCGAAACCTTCCGCCGCTCCGGCTCGATCCGGGTTCTCACCCTGGTGGAAAAGCCGCAGGAGGCCAAGGTGCCGGTGATCCTGGTGGTCGACGATTCCATGACCACCCGGACGCTGGAAAAGAGCATCCTCGAAGCCCACGGCTATCAGGTGCGCCTGGCGGTCGATGGCATCGAGGCCCTGTCGCGCCTGCGGGCCGAGCATGTCGACTTGGTGGTGTCCGACATCCAGATGCCGCGCCTGGATGGGTTCGGCCTGCTGCAGGCGATCAAGGCCGACGGGGTGCTGAAGAAGATCCCGGTCATCGTCGTCAGTTCGCTGGAGGCGCGCGAGGATCGCGAGCGCGGCCTGGCCCTGGGCGCCGACGCCTATGTGGTCAAGAGAAAGTTCGATCAGCGGGAACTCCTGGAAACCATCGGTCAGATCCTATGAAGAAGATCCGTGTCCTCATCGTCGAAGATTCCCTGGTGGTGCGCGAGCTGCTGAAGCACATCGTCAGCTCGGACCCTCGGTTCGATCTGGTGGCGGCGGTGGAAAGTGCCGAAGAAGGGTTGGCCTTGCTCGAGGTCCTCAATCCGGACGTCATTTCGCTCGATATCCGCCTGCCGGGCATGAACGGACTCGACGCGACCTTGCAGATCATGGCGCGGCGGCCGACGCCCATCGTGGTGGTGGCCGCCAATGTCGACGACGACGAACTGAACATCGCCATGAACGCGCTGAGGGCCGGGGCGCTGGCGGTGGTGGAGAAGCCGGTGGGGGTGTCCAATGCCGCCTTCGAGGCGATGGCCGCCCGCCTGTGCACCCAATTGGCCATCATGAGTCAGGTCCATGTCGTGCGTCAGGGCATCGACCGCGGCCTTCGTTTCGGTACGGCCGAGGCCCCCCCGCCGCCGCCGCGCCGCCAGGCCGGCGGCTACGCCATGGCCGGCATCGTCTGCTCGACCGGCGGGCCGCAGGCGCTGGTGCAATTGCTGACCGGCCTGGGTGCCGATTTCCCGCTGCCGGTGCTGCTGGTTCAGCATATCGCCGGCAGCTTCCTGGAAGGCTTCGTCAGTTGGCTCAACCAGACCACGCCGCTCAACGCCCGGATCGCCGGAAGCGGCGAGGAGCCGCAGGCGGGGCGGGTCTATCTGGCCCCGCCGGAGCGTCATCTGGTGCTGCGGCGCGGCCGCCTGCTGGTGCATGACGAGCCCCCGGTCGGCAATCAGAAGCCATCGGGAACGCTGCTGCTGACCTCGATGGCCCGCGACCTCGGCTCGACCGGCGTCGGCGTGGTGCTGACCGGCATGGGCAGCGACGGTGCCGAGGGGTTGGGCGAAATGCGCGCGGCCGGCGCCTACACCATCGCCGAGGACGAATCCACCTGCATCGTCTTCGGCATGCCGGCCGCGGCGATCCGACTCAAGGCGGCCAGCGAAGTGCTGCCGCTGCCGGCCATCGCCGGCCGACTGCGCGGCTTGGCCGGCAAGGAACGTGACGCATGAGCGACCAACGTCTGATCCTGGGGGTCGAGGATTCGGCGACGCAGGCGCTGCGGCTCCAGCACGCCCTGGAAACCGAGGGATTCGCCACCGTCTGCGCCTATTCCGGCGAAGAGGCGCTGGAGGAGATCAATCGCCGCCGGCCGGAATTGATCGTCGTCGACTATCACCTGCCGGGGATCCAGGGCGACGAACTGTGCCGCCAGATCCACATGAACCTCACCACCCGTTCGATCCCGATCCTGATGCTGACCGCCGACGAGACTCCGGCGGCCGAGTTGCACAGCCTCGAATCGGGCGCCGACGACTTCGTCTCCAAATCCGAGGACAACGAGATCCTGCTGTTGCGGGTACACAATCTGCTGCGCAAATCCCGCCGCGAGGTGCTGCCGGTCGACGTGGCGCGCTCGGCCTTCCGCCGCGCCCGGGTACTGATCATCGACGATAGCCTGACCTATCGCGAGCGTCTGGCCGAGGAACTGCGCGAGGAGGGGTGCGAGGTCACCGTGGTCGGCGGTGGCGCCGAGGGACTCAAGCGACTGTCCGAGGTGGGCTACGACTGCGTGATGGTCGATCTGGTGATGCCGGACATGGACGGCATCGCCGTTTGCCGCGAATTGTCCGGTCGTCACAGCGAGGATGGGCCGCCGCTGGTGGTTCTGATGCTGTCGGCCTTCGAGGAGAAGGAGAACGCCACCCGCGCCCTCGAAGCCGGGGCCGACGATTTCATCGGCAAGTCGACCGATATGAGCGTGCTGCGGGCACGCCTTCGCGCCTTGCTGCGGCGCAAGTTCCTTCAGGAACAGAACCAGCGTCTGGTCGATGAGTTCCGCGAGCGCGAATTGGCGACCCTGCGGGCCCATACCGAAAAGGAAGCGGCCGAAGCGCGGGCCGCCATGGCCGAGGTCCTGGAGAAGGCCAACCTGGAACTGGCCGAGGCCAACCGGCAACTGCGCGAGACCCAGGTCCACCTGATCCAGTCGGAGAAGATGGCCTCGCTGGGCCAACTGGTGGCCGGGATCGCCCACGAGATCAACAATCCGCTGTCCTTTGCGCTCTCCAACGTCTTTACCGTCGAGCACTGGCTGGGCGAGATCGTTCGCGAGGCCGAGGCGCAGGCGGAACCGGAGTGGATGGCCAAGCTCACCAAGGCCAAGGCACGCATCCGCGACACCGGGCAGGGGCTGGAGCGGGTCCGCGAGCTGGTGGTCAAGCTGCGCTCGTTCTCGCGCCTCGACGAGGGGGACTTCAAGACCGTCGATATCCGCGAGGATCTCGAATCGGTGCTGATGTTCCTCGATCACAAGATGAGCGGACGCATCGTCGTGGTGCGCGACTTCGGCCCCGACAACGTGTTGAGCTGCTACGCCGGCCAGCTCAATCAGGTGCTGATGAACATCCTCGCCAATGCGGTCGACGCCATCCCCGGCCGCGGCACCATCACCGTGCGCACCGGCCGGCGTCCCGACGGCATGTTCGCGATCACCGTCATCGACGACGGCTGCGGCATTCCGCCGGAAAATCGCGAACGCATTTTCGATCCCTTCTTCACCACCAAACCGGTGGGGCAGGGGACCGGATTAGGACTAGCCATTTCGTATAAGATCGTCCAGGCTCATCGCGGACGTATCGAGGTGGAGAGCGAGGTCGGTCGGGGGACCGAAATGCGCGTCCTCATTCCCTCCGACCTCGAAGGGTAGCTGTGGAGGGGACGATGGCTGCGGGCACGCCGGGCAAGGATGCTGTGTTGGTCGTCGATGACGAGCCGCAGATCCTGACCGCAATCACCGATCTGCTCGAAGGCGAGTTCGCGGTGTGGACGGCCAGCGATGCCGAAACCGCACTCAAGATCCTGGAAATGCAGGATGTGGCGGTGATCCTGTCCGACCAGCGCATGCCGGGGACCAGCGGTGCGGAATTCCTCGGCCAGGCACGCAGGCTGTCGGATGCCACCCGGGTGCTGGTGACCGGCTATTCCGACCTCGACGCCTTGGTGCAGGCGGTCAATCTCGGCCAGATCCACGCCTATCTCGCCAAGCCGTGGAACCCGCTCGAACTGAAGGTGGTGGTGCGCACCGCCGCCGAGCGCTGGCATCTCGACCGCACCTTGCAACTGGAGCGCAATCTGCTTCACGCGCTGATGGACGGCGTGCCCGATGCGATCTTCTTCAAGGACCGGACCTTGCATTTCACCCGCGCCAATGCCGTGCAGGCGGCCCGTCTGGGCGTCGATGGTGCGAAGGACGTGGTGGGGCGGATGCTGTCCGATCTGGTGCCGATGGAGCAGGCGGCGCCGGTCGAGGAACGCGAACGCGACATCCTCGACCGCGGCATCTCCATCGTCGACAAGGTGGAGACGGCGGTCGACGCCGACGGTGCCGTCACCTGGTATTCGGTGACCAAGGTACCGATCTTCGACGCCGGCAAGCCCGCCGGCCTGGTCGGCATCGCCCGCGACATCACCAAGCGCAAGCAGGCCGAGGACTATCTGCGCCGTGCCCACGAGGAATTGCAGCGGGCGGTGGAAGAGCGGACGCGCTGGCTGCGCCAGGAGATCCGCCGCCGTGCCCAGGCCGAGGAGCAGGCCCGCGCCGCCCGCGACACCGCCGAGGCGGCCAGCCGGGCCAAGACCATCTTTCTCGCCAACATGAGCCACGAGCTGCGCACCCCGCTCAACGCCATCATCGGCTTTTCCGAACTCGCCGCCACCCTGATGGACGAGAAGGAAAGCGACCGCTATGGCGGCTACATGCGCAACATCGGCGAGTCGGCCCATCACCTGCTGCGGGTGATCAACGACATCCTCGACGTGTCCCGCATCGAAGTGGGCAAGGTGACGCTGCGCGAATGCGACGTCGATGTCGGCGAGGCGATCCAGTCGGCGCTGCGTCTGGTCGGGCACGTCGCCGCGACCAAGAACCAGGCGTTGTCGTTCTCCATCGCCAGCGGCTTTCCCCACCTCAGGGCCGACGAGCGGCTGCTGAAGCAGATCCTGCTCAACATCGTCTCCAACGCCACCAAGTTCACCCCCGAGGGCGGTCACGTCAAAGTGCGCGCCCTGCTGTCGGGGGGCGGCATCACCCTGGTGATCGAGGACGACGGCGTCGGCATCGCCACCGAGGATATCCCGCTGGTGCTGCAACCGTTCGGTCAGGTGGAAAACGTGATGTCGCCCAAGCACGAGGGAACCGGCCTCGGCCTGCCGCTGGCCAAGGGGTTCATGGAATTGCACGGTGGGTTGCTGTCGGTAACCTCGGCGGTGGGCAAGGGGACGACGGTGACGCTGAACTTCCCGCCCGAGCGGACGGTGACGGCGTAACCGCGATGCGATTCCTGCCGCCCCTGCCGTGCAACCGTAAGAGTCTGAAGTGAGTCATTTTGGTCACACTGTAGACTCTGCAAGATAAGAACTGGATCGACTGACTCTGGACTTGTTGACGATTGGAATCCAAGTGTGATTCCATCATCTGCATGTTTATGGAGCTTCGCCGCCGCTTTCGTCACGTGGTCGGCCCACTGATCGGAGTGGGTGCGGTGGCCTATTTCGCCTATCACACCGTCGAGGGCGACCGCGGCGTGCTGGCCTGGATGGCGCTCAAGGGCGAAATCCTGGAGGCGGAGCTGCAACTGGCCAAGGTCTCGACCGAGCGCCAGCAGTTGGAAGGGCGGGTGCAGTTGCTCAAGCCCGACCACCTCGATCCCGATCTCCTCGATGAACGCGCCCGCGCCATGCTCAACATGGGCCGCAGCGGCGACGTGCTGGTATTCGAACGCTGAGCCGACGTGTTCGATGCCCCGACCTCCAGCCACCCCTACACGTTGGCGTGGTCTCATACGCAGGCTTTCGACCTGCTGCGTCGGGGCGCCGGTCGGGTGTACGATGCCGAATGTGTGGCGGCCTTGGCCGAGGATCCCGACGCGGTGACCGTGATCCCGTCGAAATTCGCCGAACCGATGATCGATTGATCGCCGGACACGCGCGGCAACCGCAAAATGGTGTTTTGCCGATGACATTCCGTCTATAGTTCGGAAGGCGGAGGGCGACCGAGCGACAGGAGAAGCCGTGTCGATACCGGCGGGAACGGCAGAGCGGGTGGTTCCCACGACAGGTGGATTCCGCTCGGCCCATCAGGGGCTGGCGGAACGGCTCGCCTGCATGCACGACGAGCTGCGGCGCGAGTTTCCCGGCGTCCATCGCGTGTCGGTGGCCATCTACGATCAGCGCACCGATCTGCTGAAATCCTTCGTCGATTCGTCCGAGAGCAGCAATCCCTTCGAGCATACCGTCGCCCGTCTCGCCGACCTCAAGGGGTTGTCGCAACTGGCCAAGACCGGGGCGCGGGCAACCATCGCCGACCTGTCCGCCCATGTCAGCTCCAGTCCCGCCCACGTCCGCCGTCTGGTGAAGGCCGGCTATCTGTCCAGCTTCACCATGCCCATGTTCCACAAGGGGACCTTCCAGGGCTTCCTGTTCTTCAATTCCTTCGAGCGCGGCTACTTCTCTGCCGAGGTGGTGCAGCGGATGAAGCCGCATGCCGAGGTGATCGCCCTGTCGACGATCATGGAGCTCGACGGCGTGCGGATGATTCAGGCGGCGGTGCGCACCGTGCGCCAGATCACTCGCGCCCGCGACGAGGAGACGGCCGCTCATCTCGAACGCATGGCCCGCTACTCACGGCTGATCGCGCTGCGCCTGGCGCCGCGGCGCGGCATGACCGACGAGTGGGTCGAGTTCCTATTCCAGTTCGCGCCGTTGCACGACGTCGGCAAGATCGCCGTTCCCGACCATATCCTGTTCAAGCCCGGGCGGTTGACCGACGAGGAATTCGCGGTGATGCGGGGCCATGTCGGCAAGGGGATCGAGATCGTCGACACCATGGCCGACACCTTCCGCCTGGGGGCCGCGCCCTACGTGCGCATCCTCAGGAACGTGGTCGCCCATCATCACGAATCCATCGACGGCAACGGCTATCCCCACCGCCTGGGCGGCGATGCAGTGTCGCTGGAGGGGCGCATCACCGCGGTGGCCGATGTCTTCGATGCCCTGACTTCGGCCCGCCCCTACAAGCGGGCATGGAGCAACGCCGAGGCCATCGCCTATCTCATCGAGCAGTCGGGACACAAGTTCGATCCCGATGCGGTGGAGATCCTGCGCGTCAGCGAGGCGGCCATTGCCGATATCCAGCGTCAATTCACCGACGACGGCAGCGATTGAGCCGGCCTTAACCGTCGCCATGCCATGACCAGGCGTGCGGTGGCAGGGAGAGTTCCGGATGCGGGTGTTGCCGACCATGGCCTTGGTGTCGATTGTCCTGGCGGCACCGCCGGCGGTGGCCGCGTCGCCGTGGGCCGAGGCCACGGCGCCGGCGGCACTGCCGACGGCATCGCTCGGCTCGCCGGCTGCCGGCTGCCTGGCCGGGGCGGTCGCCCTGCCATCGGCGGGGCCGGGGTTCCAGATCCTGCGGCCGGCGCGAAACCGCTATTGGAGCCATCCCCGCACCATCGCCTTCGTCGAGCGCCTCGGTCGCGCTGCCGTCGCCGCCGGACTGGGGACAATGCTGGTCGGCGACCTGTCGCAGCCGCGGGGCGGGCCGATGCCGTCCGGTCATGGCAGCCATCAGAGCGGACTCGACGCCGACATCTGGTTCCGCCTGCCGCCGCTTCCGCTGGGCGACACCGAGCGCGACACGCCGACCGCGGTGTCGATGGTGCGTGGGGCCGGGATCGATCCCGGCGTGTGGGGAGCGGGGCAGGCGCGACTGGTCGAACTGGCCGCCGGCGATTCCGAGGTCGAGCGGATCTTCGTCAATCCGGCCATCAAGGCCGAGCTGTGCCGCACCGCCTCCGGCCCACGGACGTGGCTGGGCAAATTGCGGCCATGGTGGGGACACGACGAACATTTCCATGTCCGACTGTCTTGTCCAGCCGGCGCGCCGGGATGCGTGGCTCAGGCTCCGGTTCCGGCCGGGGACGGTTGCGGCGCGGAACTGGAGTCGTGGCTGGCCGGGCCGGCGGTGCCGCGCAAAAAGGGGGCGGCCACTCCGGCGCTCCCCGCGGCCTGTTCCGCGGTGCTGGCGGCGCCGCCCGTCGCACCGTGAGCAGGACGTTGCGATTATTGACATAGGTCACGCCCGGTTGGCATAATGTTCATAGGTCGGATGTTGCGCCGGGGCCCAGATGGGACCGGGGCGTTCCGACTTTCGCGACGACCCGGCCGCAATCGGCGGGTCTCCGTCATGTTGCTCTTGGGAGGATATGACCATGCGTGCGCCTGCCGCTGCCTTTCCCGTCGTCGATGCCGACGGCAGCCTTGTCAAATATTTCCGCGACATCCGTGCCTTTCCGATGCTGGAGGCCGAGGAAGAATACATGCTGGCCAAGCGCTGGGTGGAACACCAGGATACCGGGGCGGCTCACAAGCTGGTGACCAGCCACTTGCGTCTGGTGGCCAAGATCGCCCTCGGCTACCGCCATTACGGCCTGCCGGTCGCCGATTTGATCAGCGAAGGCAATGTCGGCCTGATGCGCGCGGTGAAGAAATTCGACCCCGAAAAGGGGTTCCGCCTCGCCACCTATGCGATGTGGTGGATCAAGGCATCGCTGAACGAATTCGTGCTCAACTCGTGGTCGCTGGTCAAGATCGGAACGTTGAGCGCGCAGAAGAAATTGTTCTTCAATCTGCGCCGCATCAAGGCGCGGCTGCGTCTGATGGACCAGGGCGACCTCGCCCCCGAGCACGCCGCGGCCATTGCCCGCGAGCTGAAGGTCGACGTCGACGACGTGGTGGCGATGAACCGCCGCATGGGCGGCCGCGACGCGTCGCTCAACCTGCAAGTCGGCGAAGGCGGGGTGGAAATCCAGGATCTGATCGCCGATGACCGCGAGTCGCAGGAGGCCGTGCTCGCCGCCCGGCAGGAACTGAGCATCGGCCGGTCGCTGATCGCCCAGGCGGTGGCCGGATTGGGAGAGCGCGAGCGCGCGATCTTCGTCGCCCGCCGCCTTTCCGATCATCCGCCGACGTTGGAGGAACTGGGGACCCGTTACGGCGTCTCGCGCGAGCGCATCCGCCAGATCGAGGCCAAGGCATTCGAAAAGGTGCGCGAAGTGGTCGCGGCGGGGTTCGGGGCGTAGACGGAACCGGCCCCTCTCCCGCCGGGCGGGAGAGGGGCGTTCCCGGTCACGCGAACCGTCAGTTCATCACCTTCCACGAGCCATCGGGCATGCGGCAGGCGGTGCCGTAGCTGGACTGCTGCTGGCCGCCGACATTGACCGTCTGCTGGTACTCGCGGCAATACTGGCCGGGGGTCTGCTCGAAGGTGCGCATCGGCGTTACCGTGCCGTAATGGCCGCTGTCGGGGTTGTTCCAGGCGATGCTCTGGCCGCTGCGGGCATTCTCGAAGGCGCTGCTGCCGGCACGCGCCGCATAGCCTTGGTCGGCGCGGTCGAGCGACGAGCCGATCTCCGAGCCGAGGAAGGCCCCCAGCAGGGTGCCGACGGCGGTCATCGCCAACTGGCCTTTGCCCTTGCCGAACTGCGAGCCGGCCACCGCGCCGCCGACGCCACCGAGCACCGCGCCGCCGGTTTGCTTGGTGATCATCGGCCCGCCACCGCCGCCATAGCCGCCGTTTCCGTAGCCGCCTTGGGCGCAGGCGGCCAAGGAAAGGGTCATCGCCACCGCCATCACAACCTTGCGCATCTGGGTCTCCACTCCCTGTCGGCGGAACGCCGCCGGGTCGATGGCAGAAAGGTAGTGCGCCTCCATGGCGGAAGCAGGGTGCAAAAATGGCGATTTGGGGGCAGCGCATGACGCCCATGCACAAATAGTTGTCGACCCGGCGCTCCTCCGTCCTTATGTACCGTCTGGACGGTACAGTGAGGATTCATGAGCGCCCGGGACAAGATCATCGACGCCGCGATGGCCATCGTGCGCGAGCAGGGGGTGGGGCGGTTGACCCTCGACGAGGCGGCCAAGGTGGCCGGCTTGTCCAAGGGCGGGGTGCTTTACCACTTCAAGGGCAAGGACGATCTGGTCGCCGGCATGATCGGGGTGCTGGTGGCGCGGTGGGAAGAGCTGCACCACGGCTATTACCTGGCCGAGCCCGAAGGCGCCTATCGCTGGGCCCGGGCGGTGGTGCGGGCGGCGTTCGATCCCAACGGCCCGGCCAACGATCCGATCGGCGGCGCGTTGCTGGCGGCGATGAGCAACAATCGCGCCCTGATGGCGCCGATGCAGGCCAAGTACGAGGAATGGACCGGTCGGATGCGCGAGGACAGCCCCGATCCCGAGCGGGCCATCCTGGTGTGCATGGCGATGGATGGCTATCTGTTCGAGCGGATGATGGGGCTCGATTTGTGCAATTGCGACCAGGCGGCGCGCATTCGCGACTATGCCCTCGCACTGTTGAACGATGGGGAGGGCGGGCGATGAACCGCAAGCGGATGTTGGTGATGTTGGCGGTCAGCGGACTGCTGTTCGGCGGCGTGTTCGGCTTCGTCGCCTTCCGCAACATGATGATCAAGCAGTACTTCGCCACCATGCCGAAGCCGGTGGTGACGGTCACCGCCGAGCCGGCCAGGTCCGAGGTGTGGCGCCAGGTGGTTCCCGCGGTGGGAACCTTGCAGGCGGTCAACGGGGTGCAGATTTCCAGCAGTGCCGCCGGGCTGGTGCGCGAGATCGGCTTCCAATCGGGACAGACGGTGCGCAAGGGCCAGGTGTTGCTGCGCCTCGATGCCGATGTGGAAACGGGGGATCTGCGCTCGGCATTGGCCGAGGCCGAACTGGCCCGCACCAGCGCCGCCCGTTCGCGCACCTTGCTGAAGAGCGATGCGGTGTCGCAGGCGGCGGTCGACAAGAGCAATGCCGAATTGAAGGTCAAGGAAGCCCGGGTCGCCGCCCTCAGGGCGCAGATCGACAAGAAGGTGGTGCTCGCCCCCTTCGACGGCGTGCTGGGGGTACGCAAGGTCGACCTGGGCCAGTACGTGCAACCGGGCCAGGCGATCGTCGCGCTTCAGGACCTGTCGACCATGCTGGCCGATTTCACCGTGTCGCAGAAGGATCTGTCGTTGCTGGCGCCCGGGCAACCGTTGCGCCTGATCACCGATGCCTGGCCCGGGCGGGTGTTCGACGGCGAGGTCAATGCCGTCGAGCCGCTGGTCGATTCGCGCACCGGCATGATCGGCGTCCAGGGCCGCTTCGCCAATGCCGACGGCCATCTCAAGCCGGGCATGTTCGCCCGCATCGAAATCGTCCGGCCCGACGGCGAGGCGGTGGTGACGGTGCCGGTCTCCGCGGTGGCCTACAACCTTCACGGCGATTCGGTGTTCGTGGTCGAGGGCAAGCCCGACGGCGCCAAGGAGGCGGTGCGGGCGGTGGTGCAACTGGGCGACCGGCGCGAGGGCCGGGTGGCGGTGCTGAAGGGCATCGCGCCGGGCGCTCTGGTGGTGACCTCCGGTCAGGTCAAGCTGGAAAGCGGTGCGCCGGTCGAGGTGCGCGACGACGATCCCCTGAAGCAGGCGGCGAAGGCGGACTAGGCGATGTTCGACATCTTCATCAAACGTCCCGTTCTTGCCACGGTGATCAGCCTGCTGATCCTGTTCGTCGGCCTGCGCGCGCTGATGCTGTTGCCGGTGCGCCAGTATCCGGAAATGAAGAACACGGTGATCACCATCACCACCACCTTTCCCGGCGCCGATTCGGACCTGATCCAGGGCTTCATCTCCCAGCCGATCCAGAAGGCGGTGGCCACGGCCTCGGGGCTCGACTACCTGACCTCGCGCTCCGCGCCGGGAATGAGCGAGATCAAGGCCTACGTCCGCCTCAACGAGGATCCGGACGCGGCGATGACCGAGGTGATGAGCAAGGTCAACGAGGTGCGCTCGGTTCTGCCGCGCGGCATCAACGATCCGGTGATCAAGAAGGAGACCGGACAAACCTTCGCCTCCGCCTACCTTGCCTTCTCGTCCGACGTCCTCAGCCAGGAGCAGATCACCGACTACGTCAACCGGGTGATCCAGCCCAAGCTTGCCGCCGTCCCCGGCGTGGCCAATCCCGAGGTGTTCGGCGGCCAGAAGTTCTCCATCCGGGTGTGGATCGACCCCGAGAAGCTGGCCCAGTTCGGGATGACCGCCGACGACGTGCGGGTGGGGCTGACCAGCAACTCCTATTCCTCGGCCGCCGGCTCGACCAAGGGCGCCTGGGACGTCATCAACACCCAGGCCGACACCGACCTCAAGTCGGTCGACGAATTCCGTCGGCTGGTGATCCGCCACACCGGCGCACAACTGGTGCGCCTGGGCGAGGTGGCCGAGGTGTCGATGGGCGCCGAGAACGACGACATGAGCGTGTTCGCCAGCGGCGACCGCGCCATCTTCGTCGGCGTCTACACCACCCCCGAGGCCAATCCGCTGACCGTCATCCGCCAGGTGCGCGACGAGGCGCTGCCGCAGATCCGCGCCCAGTTGCCGGCGGGCATGCGGGCGCAACTGGCCTACGACTCGACCGTTTTCATCCAGGCCTCGATCGACGAGGTGGTGAAGACCATCCTCGAAGCGGCGCTGATCGTCATGGTGGTGATCTACGCCTTCATGGGCTCGGCGCGCTCGGTGGCGATTCCGGTGGTGACGGTGCCGCTGTCGCTGGTCGGCGTCGGCCTGTTCCTGCTGGCGCTGGGATTCTCCATCAACCTGCTGACCCTGCTGGCGATGGTGCTGGCCATCGGGTTGGTGGTCGACGACGCCATCGTGGTGGTCGAGAACGTCCACCGCCACATCGAGGACGGGCTGGCGCCCATCGAGGCGGCGCTGAAGGGAACGCGGGAAATCGCCGGGCCGGTGATCTCGATGACCATCACCCTGGCCGCCGTCTATGCGCCCATCGCCTTCATGGGCGGGCTGACCGGCTCGCTGTTCAAGGAATTCGCCCTGACCCTGGCCGGCGCGGTGGTGATCTCCGGGGTGGTGGCGCTGACCCTGTCGCCGATGATGAGCTCGCGCATTCTCAAGCACGAGACCGACCGCAAGGGCCTGGCGGCGCGCATCGATGCCGGCTTCGAGCGGGTGCGGCGCAGCTACGAGCGCATGCTCGCCGCCTCGCTGGCCGACCGGCCGACGACATTGCTGTTCGCCGCCATCGTCATGGTCAGTCTGCCGTTCCTGTTCCTCGCCGTCCCCACCGAGCTGGCGCCGGAGGAAGACCAGGGGGTGGTGTTCACCGCCTTCAACGGCCCGGCCTCGGCCAACACCGCCTTCATGGAGGTGTTCAGCCACGAGATCGACCGCAAGCTGCGTGATTTCCCCGAGGTGCGCGACACCTTCCTGATCACCGGCCTCGGCACCCCCAACCAAGGCTTCGGCGGCGCGGTGTTGAAAGGCTGGGACGAGCGCGACCGGGCGGCCAAGGAGCTGACGGCGGCCTTCCAGCAGACGATGAACACCGTTTCGGGGGTCAAGGCTTCGGTGTTCCCGCCGTCGCCATTGCCCGGCTCGGACGGTTTGCCGGTGATGTTCGTCATCTCCTCGACCGCCGGCACCACCCAGCTTCAGGAGGTCGGCGACGAGATGGTACGCCGTGCCACCCAGGCCGGCATGTTCGCCTTCATCGACGCCGATCTCAAGGTCGAGAGCCCGCAGACGCGCGTCGACATCGACCGCGACAAGGCGGCCGCTTACGGCATCACCATGCAGCAGATCGGCGACGCCTTGGCGACCATGACCGGCGGCAACTACGTCAATCTGGTCAATCTTCAGGGCCGCTCGTATCAGGTCATTCCCCAGGTGCCGCAGGAATACCGCCTCGACCCCCGCCAACTGGGCCGCTTCCACGTCAGGGCCTCCAGCGGCGAGTCGATTCCGCTGTCGTCGCTGGTGACGCTCGGCCATGCGGTGCAGCCGGTGTCGCTCAACCAGTTCAATCAGTTGAATTCGGTGACCATTTCGGCCTTTCCCATGCCCGGGGTCAGCCTGGGCCAGGCGTTGACCTTTCTGTCCGACACCGCCAAGCAGGTGTTGCCGCAAGGCTTCGCCACCGATAGCGCCGGGCAGTCGCGCCAGTACCTTCAGGAAGGCAACGCCCTGATGGTGACCTTCGCCTTCGCCCTGCTGATCATCTTCCTGGTCCTGGCGGCGCAGTTCGAGAGTTTCCGCGATCCGCTGGTGATCCTGGTCTCGGTGCCGCTGTCGATGTGCGGGGCGTTGATCCCGCTGGCGCTGGGGGCGGCGACGATGAACATCTACACCCAGGTCGGACTGGTGACCCTGATCGGCCTGATCACCAAGCACGGCATCCTGATCTGCGAGGTCGCCCGCGAGCGCCAGCGCCACGACGGCCTGTCGCGGCTGAAGGCGGTGCAGATCGCCGCCGGCCTGCGCCTGCGCCCGATCCTGATGACCACCGCGGCGATGGTCGCCGGCCTGGTGCCGCTGCTGTTCGCCTCGGGAGCGGGCGCGGCGAGCCGCTTCTCCATCGCCGTGGTCATCGTCGCCGGCATGAGCATCGGCACCCTGTTCACCCTGTTCGTGCTGCCGGTGATCTATACCGTGCTGGCGAGCGAACGGCGACGCGCAGACGGCTGATCAAAGTCAACGCCGGGACTCGCAGCGACAAGCGAAGGTGTCGGGCCGCCACAACGTCCGGGGTTCGCCGCCTTGCGCCGCTATTTCCATCGTCACCCGACCCCCTCGTGTTTGCCGCGCTGGGGCAAGGCCGGCCTCGCCGCGGCGGTGACTTTTGCGGTGATGGCGCTGGCCGGCGATGCGGTCGGCGCCACGTTGCTGATGGCGCCGATGGGGGCCTCGGCGATGCTGATCTTCGGCGTGCCCGAAAGCCCCCTGGCCCAACCCGCCCATGTGGTCGGCGGCCATCTGGTGGCGGCGCTGCTGGGCCTGCTCGCCGATCACCTGCTGCCGCAGAACCTGTGGGTGATGGCGGCGACGGCGGGGGTGGCGATCATGGTCATCGGCCTGCTGCGCCTGACCCATCCGCCCGCAGGAGGCACCGCGCTGGTGGTGATGCTCACCCATCCCGCCTGGAGTTTCCTGGTGTTCCCGGTGCTCAGCGGGGCGATGACCCTGGTCGCGGTCGCCGTTCTCATTCACCGCCTGCCGCCACGGACACGCTACCCCTTGCCGGTGCCGTAATCCACGCCTCATCCGATAGTTGATGAGATTTTAATCGCTATAAATTAGCAAGGGCCAAGCGGCCTATTGCTCGGGGACGGCTTCCTACCATAGTCGAATTGACATCCGCTCCAGGGAGTCGTTCCATAACTATGACAAAATACAGGATGGCACGCCTATTTTATTAGAGACAAAGGGAGGGGGCGATGATCAATCGTATGATGATGGCGATTCTGATCGCAGCGTCACTGTTATTGCCGCTGACGGCCGAAGCGGCAGAGAGAGCGACCGCCGATGAGGCGATGGCTCTGGTCAAAAAGGCGGTGGCGTTGACCAAGAGTGCCGGCCGCGACAAAGCGCTGGCCGCCTTCAACGATCCCAATGGCGACTTCCAGCCCAAGGACCTGTTCATCTTCGTCCAGGATCTCAAAGGGTTGATGGTGCAGCATGCCAAGAATCCCGGCCTCAATGGCAAGGATCTGTCGACCCTGAAAGACATCGACGGCAAGTTGTTCGTCGCCGAGATGATGACGGTGTCGACCGAAAAAGGTTCGGGCTGGGTGGAATACAAGTGGGTCAATCCTCAGACCAAGAAGATCGATCCGAAGATGAGCTATGTCGAGAAGGTCGATGACTGGTTCATCGGGGCCGGAATTTTCAAGTAAGGCGGCCTGAATATAGCGGGTGATGGTCAAATTGGTGGAGGGCGCCATGCTCACCCGGTTGATAAATCTTCGGATCGGCATCAAGGTTTTTGTGGCCCCTGCTTTGCTGATTGCCTGCATGGCATTGCTCGCCGGGATTTTCCATTCCAGCACCGGTCGCCAGGGCTCGGCATTGACCGAGCTGTTCGACGGCTCGATGCAGCGCGACAAGGTCATCGCCCAGGTGCAGATCGGCAGTGCCACCACACAAGCCAATCTTTACCGCCTGCTCGGCTGGCAGAGCAGCGGCGTCGATAAGGACAAGGTGGGGGGACTGGAGCGCCGCATCAAATCCGAGCTCGCCGCGGTCAAGGCGACCTTTGCCCGCTATCGCGGCCTGGTCGTCGATGGCGATGAGATCGCATTGGCCGATCAGGCCGGCGTCGCCTTGGTCGAATTCGAGAAGGCGGTCGCCGACGTCCTCGACATGTATGCCATCGACGACGTGACCGCTCTGGTGTTCATGGTCAATACCGAGCAGCAATATGACAAATTGAACCGCGCCTTGACGGCGGTGGCCACCGCGTCCGCGGACCATACCCGGCACGTCTATGGGGCTGCCCAAGAGGTGGAAGCATCGTCGCGTTTGATGTTTTTCAGCGTATTTGCCCTGTTCCTGTTCATCGGCGTGACGGTGACCTTGGCTCTGGGGCGCGCCATCAGCCGCCCGGTGACCCGACTCACCAACGCAATGGCCTCATTGGCCGAGGGAAGGAAGGGCATCGAAATTCCCTCGCTGGGCAGCCGGGACGAAGTCGGAGCGATGGCTCGCACGGTGGCGATCTTCCGCGATCACATGGTGAAAGCCGAGCGGCTGGAGGCGGAGCAGCGGGCCGATTCCGACCGCAGGTTGGCGGTGGCGGCCCAGCATGAGCAAATGATCGACCAGTTCAACGGCGTCATGCGGCACACCCTGGCGGGGATGATGTCGACGGTCGAGGTCGTCCGCACCACGTCGGATTCACTCCAGTCCACGGCCAAGGCGACCAGCGACCAGGGCGCGACCGTCGCTGCCGCCGCCGAACGTTCATCGGCCAATGTCGAGACGGTGGCCGCCGCCGCCGAGGAACTCGGCATGTCGGTTCGCGAGATCAGCCGTCAGGTCAATGAGAGCACCCGCATCACCCGCGAGGCCGTGGCCGGCATTCATACCGCGACGAGCACCATCGACGGCCTGGACTCCGCGGCGCGCAAGATCGGCGAGATCGTCGGCATGATCACCGACATCGCCGGCCAGACCAATCTGCTGGCACTGAACGCCACCATCGAGGCGGCGCGGGCCGGCGAGGCGGGAAAAGGCTTCGCCGTCGTCGCCGGCGAGGTCAAGAACCTGGCCACTCAGACCGCCAGGGCGACCGATGACATTGCCGGCCAGATCGCCGGTATTCAGTCGATCAGCCGCGAGGCGGTCGAAACCATCCGCAGCGTCGGCTCGACCGTCGAGCGGGTGAGCGAGATTGCCGCCTCGATCGCGTCGGCGGTCGAGCAGCAATCGGCGGCGACCAACGAGATCGTCCGCAACGTCCAGCAGGCGGCGAGCGGCAACGATGAAATCACCCGCAACATCCATGATGTCGCCCAAGAGGCCACCGCCACCGGTGCGATGGCCGATTCCATGCATCAAGCGGCGGTGGACCTGGCGCGTGAGGCGGCCAGTCTCGACCATGAGGTGTCGTCGTTCCTGACCAAGGTCACCAGCGGCGCGGCGTGAGGCCGGCGAGGGCTTATTCCGCCTTGACCAGCGCGTGGCGCTTCTTGCCGGCGGTCAGCTTGATGGCGCCGTCCTTGAAGCTGGCGGTGCCCAGCGGCGCCATGGCGTCCTTGACCGCCTCGTCGTTGACCTTGGCGCCGCCCTGCTGGATCAGGCGGCGCGCCTCGCCGTTGGACGCGACCAGACCGGCGCGGACGAACAGTTGGAAGGCGGGAATGCCGGCCGTCAGCTCGGCGGCGGGGATCAGCACCGTCGGCAGGGTGTCGCCCAGCGCCCCCTGTTCGAAGGTCTTCTTCGCCGTCTCGGCGGCTTCGGCGGCGGCGGCATCGCCGCGGGCCAGGCGGGTGACCTCTCCGGCGAGGATCTTCTTCGCCTCGTTGATCTCGGCGCCCTGAAGGGCTTCCAGGCGGGCGATTTCATCGAGCGGCATCTCGGTGAACAGGCGCAGGAAGCGGCCGACGTCGCCGTCCTCGGTGTTGCGCCAGTATTGCCAGAAGTCCCAGTTCGACAGCTTCTCCTGGTTCAGCCACACCGCGCCCTGCGCGCTCTTGCCCATCTTGGCGCCCGAAGAGGTGGTCAGCAGCGGGCTGGTCAGGCCGTAGACCTCGGCCTGATCGACGCGGCGCGACAGCTCGACGCCGTTGACGATGTTGCCCCACTGGTCCGAGCCGCCCATTTGCAGGATGCACCGCTGGCGGCGCCACAGCTCCAGGAAGTCGAAGCCCTGGAGGATCATGTAATTGAATTCCAGGAAGGTCAGCGGCTGCTCGCGCTCCAGGCGCATCTTGACCGAGTCGAAGGTCAGCATGCGGTTGACGGTGAAATGGCGGCCGTAATCGCGCAGGAAGTCGATGTAGTTGAGCTTGTCCAGCCAATCGGCGTTGTTGACCATTTCGGCGTCGGTGGCCCCGGAGCCGAAGGTCAGGTACTTGCCGAACACGCTCTGGATGCCGGCCATGTTGGCGTTGATGTCGGCATCGGACAGCATGCGCCGCGCCTCGTCCTTGCCCGAGGGGTCGCCGATCCGGGTGGTGCCGCCGCCCATCAGCACGATCGGCTTGTTGCCGGTCTTCTGCCACCAGCGCAGCAGCATGATCGGCAGCAGCGACCCCACATGCAGCGAATCGGCGGTGCAGTCGAAGCCGATGTAGCACACTTGCGCTCCGGCGATCAGCTTCTGGTCGAGGCCGTCGGTGTCGGTGCACTGATGGACGAAGCCACGCTCGGTGACAACGCGAAGGAATTCGGAGCGGGGGGAGCCCATGGTCGCCTGCCTGCTTGCGGGGAGGTCGCCCGTTTAGCACACTCGCGACCGTGTCACAATGCGCCGGGCGTCCGCAAGGCGGCCGAAACGCCATAACCACGAAGGCACGAAGATGGTGAGAGCGAGCGAGGCCACATCTCACACCCGCGTTTCTTCGTGCCTTCGTGAAGGTTTCTCCTCCGTCGTCGCTGGGTTATCATCGCCCGCCTTCGAGGACGCGATGCCAACAATGACCATGACACGGGAACAATTGTCTGCCCTGGCGACGGAAAGCCTGACTGCGGCGGAGGAGGCTTTTGCCGCCCATCGGCAGCACGCCGCGCCGGCAATGTCACGCATCCAATGCGTTGCCGGATGCGAATACTGTTGCCACATTTCCGTCGGCGTCACCGCTGCCGAGGCGACTTTGATCGCCGGCCACCTGGCCGGGCAGTCCAGGCTCAAGCGGGACGCCGTGCTGCGCGGTCTGAAGCGGGTCGCCGGCGTGGCGACGGGCGCGCGGCTGGCGAAGAGGATCGCCTGCCCTTTTCTCGCCAAGAAATCGTGTTCCATCTATGCCATCCGCCCGTTCGCCTGCCGGGGATGGAACTCGGCCGATGCCGAGGCCTGCCGGCGCATGCTGGAGACGGCGGACCAAGGTTTTCCGGTTCCGGTGTATCGGCCGCAACGGGAGCTGTTCGCCGGCGCCGCGGCGGCTTTGGCGGACCGGCTCGGTGCGGGCGCCAGCGGCGAGTTGTGCGCCATGGTGCTGAAGGCGCTGGGGTAATTCGTTAGCCGCCCAGCGAGCGGAGCGAGCGTCCGGCGAGGGCTATTTTTTCTAGGGTGAGCGCACCATGACCATGCTGGCTTTGGGACTGATGAGCGGCACCTCGCTGGACGGCGTCGACGCGGCGGTGGCGGTCACCGACGGCGTGGCGGTCGAGCGGCTGGGGCCGGCCTTGACGGTGCCCTACGAGCCCGGCCAGCGCGAGCGCTTGCGGGCGGTGCTGGGCGGCATCGGCGACGTCGCCGCGGTCGAGGCCGAACTGACCGCCTTTCATGCCGAGGTCGTCGCCCTTTTGCTCGCCGATCATGGGCTGTCGGCGGCGGAGGTCGACGTGGTCGGCTTTCATGGCCACACCATCCTCCATCGCCCGGCCGAGCGCCGCACCTGGCAGATCGGCGACGGCCAGGCGCTGGCCGACCGCACCGGCATTCCGGTGGTGTGCGATTTCCGCACCGCGGACGTGGAGGCGGGCGGGCAGGGGGCGCCGCTGGTGCCCGCCTATCACCGCGCCCTGGCCGCCGGCATCGCGCGGCCGCTGGCGGTGCTCAATCTCGGCGGAGTCGGCAACGTCACCTGGATCGGCGAGGACGACGCCCTGCTGGCCTTCGACACCGGGCCCGGCAACGCGCTGATCGACGATTGGGCCCTGGCCCATACCGGCAAGCCGGTCGATCTCGGCGGCAAACTGGCGCGGATGGGGCGGGTGGATGCGGCGGCGGTGAAACGCTTTGCCGCTCATCCGTACTTCGCCGTCCGGCCGCCGAAATCCCTCGACCGCGACGATTTCCGCACCTTTGCCGCCGCATTGGTGACCGGACTGGGGGCCGCCGACGGCGCCGCCACCCTGACCGCCTGCACCGCCCGCGCCGCCGCGCTGGCTCGACGCCATTTTCCCAAGCCGGCCATGCGCTGGCTGGTGTGCGGCGGCGGCCGCCACAATCCGGCCCTGATGGCGGCGCTGGCGGCGGAGTTCAACGTCCCCGTCGATGCGGTCGAAGCGGTGGGCTGGGACGGCGACGCGCTGGAGGCCCAGGCCTTCGCCTTTCTCGCCGTGCGCAGCTTGCGCGGCCTGCCCTTGACCTTTCCTGAAACCACCGGCGGCCCGGCAGCATCCTGCGGCGGCCGCCTCCATCGTCCCCGGGAGACCTGACCCATGCGCCTGCCGATTGTGCTGTTCGCCGCCGCCCTGCTGGTGTCCACCCCCGCCTTCGCCGATCAGGATACGGCCATCAAGGCGGTCCGCGCGCAGCCGCGCGCGCTGGATGCCGTCGTCGATTCCGGCGGCAACATGTATGTCAGCGTCAAGGAGGACAGCAAGTTCCCCTGGAGCCAGTACGCCGCCGGCCTGTGCCAGGTGGTGAAGCCGCACCAGGGGCGCATCTTCAAGGTCCGGGTGGTCGACATTCTGTCGGTGATGGCCTCCCGCGCCCCCGGTGGCTGGAAGCGCCTGGGCGAAGCGAGTTGCGCGAATTAGCCGCCCTCGCCCTCGCAGGGGAGAGGGGGCTTATCCGTCTTCAACCCACCGCTGCGGCCAATTCCGGCTCGAGCACCACCGGGTGCGGCGCGTCGGCGACGGCTTCGCTCAGATACTCCTCGACCATCGTGCCCAACTGGTCGAGCTGGGTGCCGAAGAAATGGTTGGCTCCCTCGATGGTCTGATAGCGCACCTTGATGTTGCGCTGGGTCGACAGCTTCTGCGCCAGCTTGGCTGCCGAAGCCTCGGGGACCATTTCGTCGGCGGTCCCGTGGACGATCAGGCCCGAGGACGGGCAGGGGGCGAGGAAGGTGAAGTCGTAGTGGTTGGCCGGCGGCGCCACCGAGATGAAGCCGTCGATCTCCGGCCGCCGCATCAGCAATTGCATGCCGATCCAGGCCCCGAACGAGAACCCGCCCACCCAGCAGGCGGCGGCGTTGGGGTTGTAGGTCTGCGCCCAGTCCAGCGCCGACGCCGCATCCGACAATTCGCCCTGGCCATTGTCGAAGCGCCCCTGGCTGCGGCCAACGCCGCGGAAGTTGAAGCGCAACGTCGAAAAGCCACGCCTGACGAAGGCGTGATAGAGGGCATAGACCACTTTGTTGTTCATCGTCCCGCCATGCTGCGGGTGAGGATGAAGCAGCAGCGCGATCGGTGCAGTCGGGGAGCGTCCGTGATGATAGCGCCCCTCAAGACGGCCGTCGGGTCCATTGAAAATCACTTCGGGCATCTGTCGTCCTGTGCAGTCCGATTGGACCGGCGCCGCGGATACCATACCCGCGGTGTCGGAGAATAAGCGGCGAACGAATTGGCAGCGAGCCGGTCAAACTTGACCAGCCTTGTCGGGCATCCTATATTCACCTTCGATGCATCGCAGGAAGGATGGCTTCCCCCCTCCATCCTGGGGTGCGGTTAGAAACCACAATTTAGCATATTGCCCGCCATGGTTTTCAAGAGACTTCGCGAAGATATCGCTTCCATCCGCCAGCGGGACCCCGCTGCCCATTCCTGGCTGGAGGTGGTGCTGTGTTATCCCGGCTTCCATGCGGTGGTGATCCACCGGTTGGCGGCGGGGTGCTGGCGGCACGGATTCAGGCTGCTCGGCCGTGTGCTGTCGCATATGGCCAAGGTCTTTACCGGCATCGAAATTCATCCCGGTGCGAGCATCGGCCGGCGCTTCTTCATCGACCACGGCACCGGGGTGGTGATCGGCGAGACGGCGGTGGTGGGCGACGACGTGACCCTCTACCACGGCGTCACCCTGGGCGGCACCTCGCTGCACAAGGGCAAGCGCCATCCCACGCTGGAGAACGGCGTGATCGTCGGCTCGGGGGCCCAGGTGTTGGGGCCGATCACCGTCGGCGAGGGTGCTCGCATCGGCGCCAATGCGGTGGTGCTGACCGACGTCCCGGCAGGGGTGACCATGGTCGGTATCCCGGCGCGGATGGTGATGCGGCGGCAAAAGCCGCAGGAGCCGGAATTCTGCGCCTACGGTGTCTCTACCGAGGAACTGCCCGATCCGGTGGCCCGCGCCATCGATTCGCTGCGCAGTCAGGTGGGCGCGCTGATGGCTCGGATCGCCGAGTTGGAGACGGAACTGCACGGCGCATCGTCCATCGACGGTCGCGGACCGCGGGTGATCGCCGGCAAGGACGACGACGAAGAAGGCCCGCCCTCGGCGGCCACACTGTGAAGACCGCCTCGGGCGGCGACCTTTGAATAGGGAGACACGGACGTGAAGCTCAGCACCAAAGGACGCTATGCGGTGATGGCGATGGTGGATCTGGCCGGCCACGCGCAGGGAAGCCCGGTGGCGCTCGCCGACATCGCCGAGCGCCAGGAGATTTCGCTGTCCTATCTGGAGCAGCTGTTCGGCAAGCTGCGCAAGGGCGGTCTGGTCAAGAGCGTGCGCGGTCCCGGCGGCGGCTATCTCCTCGCTCGTCCGGCGCCGCAGCTGCGCATCTCGGACATCATTCTGGCGGTCGACGAGCCGATCCAGACCACCCGCTGCGCGCCGGGAACGCCGGCCGGCTGCCACAACAACAAGGGCCGCTGCCTGACCCACGATCTGTGGGAGGAACTGGGCAACCAGATCTACCTCTACCTGTCGTCGGTGTCGCTGGCCGACGTCTGCGAGCGGCGCATCCTCGGCAGTTCGGGCGTGTTTCACGGCACCGCCGGCAGTGCGGTGGCCGCGCAGTAGCGTCGGAGTACGAGCCGTGGGCATCTATCTCGATCATAATGCCGGCGGACCGGTCCGCCCCGAGGTGGCGTCGGCGATGGCCGAGGCGCTGGCCGAGGGGGGGAACCCCTCGTCGGTGCATGCCGGCGGCCGGCGTGCCCGGCGGCGGATCGAGGATGCCCGCGCCCAGGTGGCGGCGTTGATCGGCATCGCCCCGTCCGCCATCGTCTTCACCTCCGGCGGCAGCGAGGCCAACGCCTTGGCGCTGAGAGGCTGTGGGCGGGAGCGGCTGCTGGTCTCTGCGGTCGAACATGCGTCGGTGCTGGAGTGTGGTGCGGCGGTCGAACGGATTCCCGTCGATGGCGCCGGCATCGTCGACCTCGTTGCCCTCGAACACCTGTTGGCCGGCGACGCGCGGCCGGCGCTGGTGTCGGTGATGCTGGCCAACAACGAGACCGGGGTGGTGCAACCGGTCGCTGCCGTGGCGGCGATGGCCCGGCGCTTCGGTGCCCTGGTTCACTGCGACGCCGTCCAGGCTGCGGGGCGGATGGCGGTGGCGATGTCGGACCTGGCTGTCGATTTTCTGACACTGTCGGCCCACAAGATGGGCGGGCCGTCGGGAATCGGGGCGTTGGCCCTGCGCGACGCCGATTTTCCCCTGGCCCCGATCTTGCTGGGAGGCGGGCAGGAGCGCCGTCGCCGCGCCGGCACCGAAAATTTGTCGGGAATCGTCGGTTTCGGGGTCGCGGCGACCCTTGCGGGGGATGACGTGAGTACTGGAAATACCATATTAGAGATGTATCATCTGCGAGACGCTCTCGAACCCGTGGCGACGGCGCGGGTGCCGGGGGCGGTGGTGGTCGCGGCGGGCGCGGTTCGCCTGCCCAATACCACGTGCCTGGTCCTGCCCGAGGTGGCGGGGCAGACGCAGGTGATGGCGCTGGATCTGGCCGGCATCGCGGTCAGCGCCGGTTCGGCCTGCTCGTCGGGCAAGGTGGGGGCGTCGCACGTGCTGGCGGCGATGGGGCTGGGGGGAATGGCGGGGTGCGCCATCCGTATCAGCCTCGGACGGTCCAGCCGGGCGGAAGAGGTGACGGCATTCGTCGATGCGTGGGCCGAACTGGCCGCGCGCAAGGGATTTGAGGTCAGACAGGCGGCCAAGGCCGCGTGAGCGAAGGGAATACGGCATGACTGCGGTTGCCAACAACACCAAGATCGGGCGCGGTCCCGGCCAGCCGATCTATCTCGACTACCAGGCGACCACGCCCTGCGACCCGCGCGTGGTCGAGAAGATGATTCCCTATTTCACCGAGAAGTTCGGCAATCCCCATTCGCGCAACCACCGCTACGGCTGGGAAGCCGAAGAAGCGGTCGAGGTCGGGCGCGAGCAGGTGGCGGCGATCATCGGCGCCGACCCCAAGGAGGTGATCTTCACCTCGGGGGCCACCGAGTCGAACAACCTGGCGATCAAGGGCGTCGCCCACTTCTACAAGGACAAGCGCGACCACATCGTCACCGTGGTCACCGAGCATAAGTGCGTGCTCGATACCTGCCGTCACCTGGAACAAGAGGGATTCCGCGTCACCTACCTGCCGGTGGGGACCAACGGCCTGGTCGACCTCGCCCAACTGGACGAGGCGATCACCGACAAGACGGCGGTGGTTTCGGTGATGGCGGTCAACAACGAGATCGGCGTCATCCAGCCGCTGGCGGCGATCGGCGCGCTGTACCGCAAGAAGGGCGCCTTCTTCCACACCGACTGCGCCCAGGCGGTGGGCAAGATCCCGCTCGACGTCAACGCCATGAACATCGATCTGATGAGCATCTCCGGCCATAAAATCTACGGACCCAAGGGCATCGGCGCCCTCTACGTCCGCCGCCGGCCGCGGGTGCGTCTGGTGCCGATGATCAACGGCGGCGGCCAGGAGCGCGGCATGCGCTCGGGTACCTTGGCCACCCCGCTGTGCGTCGGTCTGGGCGAGGCTTGCCGCATTGCCACGCTGGAGATGGGCGCCGAGGCCGAGCGGCTGCGCTCGCTGCGCGACCGCATGCTGAACGGAATCCGCGCTCGTCTGCCGGAGATCTACGTCAACGGCGATCTCGATCACCGCATTCCCGGCAACCTCAACATCTCGTTCGCCTTCGTCGAGGGCGAAGGGCTGATGATGGGGGTCAAGGATCTGGCGGTGTCGTCGGGCTCGGCCTGCACCTCGGCGTCGCTGGAGCCGTCGTATGTGCTGCGGGCGCTGGGGTTGGATGCCGAGATGGCTCACACTTCGCTGCGGTTCGGCCTCGGCCGTTTCACCACCGAGGACGACATCGACTACGCCATCAACCACGTCGCCGAAGCGGTCGAGCATTTGCGTTCGATGAGCCCGCTGTGGGAAATGCATCAAGACGGGATCGACATCAAGTCGATCCAATGGGCTGCGCACTGAAAGAGGACACCATGGCTTACAGCGACAAGGTCATCGACCACTACGAGAATCCCCGCAACGTGGGCTCGATGAACAAGGATGACGCCCATGTCGGTACCGGCCTGGTCGGCGCTCCGGCCTGCGGCGACGTGATGAAGCTGCAGATCAAGGTCAGCCCGGAAGGGATCATCGAGGACGCCAAGTTCAAGACCTTCGGTTGCGGCTCGGCGATCGCCTCGTCGTCGCTGGTCACCGAGTGGGTCAAGGGCAAGACTCTCGACGAAGCGGCAGCGATCAAGAACACCGAGATCGCCGAGGAACTCGCCCTGCCGCCGGTCAAGATCCATTGTTCGGTTCTGGCCGAGGATGCTATCAAGGCGGCGGTGGCCGACTACAAGAAGAAAACCGGAGCCGGTTGAGACGAAAGGGACTGTCGATCATGAACCAGAAGGCGCCTCTCACCATCACCGAAGCCGCCGCCGAGCGGGTCAAGGCCATGCTGGCCAGCCGCGGCAAGCCGTCGGTGGGGATCCGCATCGGCGTGCGTTCCAAGGGCTGCTCCGGCATGTCCTACACGCTCGAATACGCCGATGAGAAGACACCCTTCGACGAGATCGTCGAGGACAAGGGCATCACGGTTCTGATCGATCCCAAGGCGACGATGTTCATCCTCGGCACCGAGATGGACTTCGTCGACGAGAAGCTGCAATCCGGTTTCGTCTTCCGCAATCCCAACGAGAAGGGACGCTGCGGCTGCGGCGAATCCTTCCACGTCTGATGGTTTGAGCGATGAGTGTGGCCGCTGCTTCCCTTGCCGTGCATCCCTGCTGGTCCTGTAAGGGACCGGTAGCGACCCGCGCCCTGTTCTGTTCCGTATGCGGAGCGGTGCAGGGCCCGGGAGCGACGGATCATTTCTCGCGGCTCGGCATGGTGCCGACCTTCGAGATCGATCGCGACGTCCTCGACCGGCAGTATTTCGGCTTCCAGCGCCGGCTGCACCCCGACCGCTTCGCCGCCAAGTCGCCGAAGGAGCGGATGCTGTCGCAGAGCCAGGCCACGGCGCTCAACGAGGCCTACGAGACGCTGAAGGACCCGCTCAAGCGGGCGGCCTATCTGCTCAAGATGCTCGATCATGCCGTCGACCTCGGCGCCTGCGGCACCATCAGCGACCCCGAGTTGCTGATGGAGCAGATGGAGAAGCGCGAAGAGATCGCCGAGGCCGAGACGGTCGCGGAAATCGCCACCCTGTCGGCGGCCGCCGATGCCGAGGTCCTGGCCTGTCAGTGTCACATCTCGGCCGCCTTCAATGCCGAGGACGTCGACGAGGCGGCGCGACTGACGCTGCGGCTGAAATACCTCACCAAGCTGGCCGACGACGCGCGGGCGAAGAAGATCAGGTTGAGTCGGGGATAAACGCCCCCACGCCCTTCCAGCCGTCATCCCCGCGAAAGCGGGGATCCATGGTTGCGGCGAAGGAGCCCTTGTCGTCGACGGTGTTGTCGGCGGACCCATGGATCCCCGCTTTCGCGGGGATGACGAGAGGTGAAGGAACCACCCATGCTGTTGCAGCTCCACGAGCCGGGCCAGTCGCCGGCTCCCCACGAGTCCGACCGCGGACTGGCCGTCGGCATCGATCTCGGCACCACCAATTCGGTGGTGGCGGTTGCCCGCGACGGTACCGCCGAGGTCCTGCGCGATGCCGACGGTGGCGGGCTGATCCCCTCGGTGGTCCATTACAGCGACGACGGCAGCGTCATCGTCGGCACTGCGGCCCGCGAGCGACTGCTCGACGAGCCGGACCGGGTGGTCAGCTCGATCAAGCGGCTGATGGGCCGCGGCCTCGAAGACGTCAAGAGCCTGGCCGGAACGCTGCCCTATACCGTCGAGCCGTCGCCCGAGGGCGGCATGGTGCGCCTGCGGGTTGCCGGGCGGGTGCTGACGCCGGTGGAGATTTCCGCCGACATCCTGCGCGCGCTCAAGGCCCGGGCCGAGGAGGCCCAGGGCAAGACCGTCGACCGCGCCGTGGTCACCGTGCCGGCCTATTTCGACGATGCTGCCCGTACCGCCACCAAGGACGCCGCCCGCCTCGCCGGCCTGGAGGTGCTGCGTCTGGTCAACGAGCCGACCGCCGCGGCCTTGGCTTATGGCCTCGACAATGCTTCGGAGGGGCTGTACGCGGTTTACGACCTCGGCGGCGGCACCTTCGACCTTTCCATCCTGCGCATGGAGAAGGGCGTCTTCCAGGTCAAGGCCACCGGCGGCGACGCCGCCCTGGGCGGCGACGACATCGACCACGCCATCGCCGAGCACTTCCTCGCCGAGCGCGCCGCCAAGGTCGGCCCCCACACCATCACCGCCGGCGAGGCCAAGCAGGCGCTGATGGTCGCCCGCCTCGCCAAGGAGTGCCTGAGCCGCAGCCAGGGCGGCGATTGGGTGATGGAGGTCGACGGCAAGCCGTCCCGCCATTTCCTCGACCGTGCCACCTTGGATTCGCTGTCGACTCCCTTCGTCGAGCGCACCATCGCCATCTGCCGCGCGGTGGCCGAGGACGCCGGCATCGCGGTCGCCGACATTCACGGCGTGGTGCTGGTGGGCGGTTCGACCCGCATGCCGCTGGTCCGTGCCCGCGTCGCCGAATTCTTCGGCAAGCCGCCGCTCGCCGACATCAATCCCGACGAGGTGGTGGCGGTCGGCGCCGCCTTGCAGGCCGAAGCCCTGACCTCGGGGTCCGACACCCTGCTGCTCGACGTTACGCCGCTGTCCTTGGGCATCGAGATCATGGGCGGGATCGTCGAGAAGGTGATTCCCCGCAACACCCCGATCCCGGTGGCGATGGCGCAGGAATTCACCACCTACCAGGACGGCCAGACGGCGATGTCGATTCATGTGCTCCAGGGCGAGCGCGAGATGGTCGACCAGAACCGCTCGCTGGCCCGCTTCATCCTGCGCGGCATTCCGCCGATGACTGCCGGAGCGGGACGCATCCGCGTTACCTTCACCGTCGATGCCGACGGCCTGCTGACCGTGGCCGCCTCCGAGCAGACCACCGGCGTCGAGCAGAGCGTGGCGGTCAAGCCATCCTATGGGCTGACCGAGGACGAAATGGCCCATATGCTGCGCGATTCGCTCGAACATGCGCGCGACGACATGGCCTCGCGCCTGGTTGCCGAGGCGGTGGTCGAGGCCCGCCGGTCGATGCTGGCGGTGGCCTCGGCGTTGAAAGCCGACGGCGACCTCTTGTCGGATGACGAGCGAAAGGCTATCGATGCGGCCATGGAGCTGGTCGAGCGCTCTACCCACGGGACCGACCGCGACGCGGTCAACGCCGCGGTCGAGGGGTTGGAGCAGGCGACCAAGGGCTTTGCCGAAAAGCGCATGGATCGGGGGATCCGCCAGGCGCTGGCCGGCGTGTCCGTCGACCGGCTCGACGACGCCCTGGGGGGCGGCGCGTAAACAAGGGACTGGGAGAAGGCTGCAAATGCCCAAGATGACATTCATCCAACCCGACGGGACCCGCCTCGATGTCGAGGCCCCGGAGGGGCTGTCGGTACTGGAAGTGGCCCACCGCAACAAAATCGAGCTGGAGGGCGCCTGCGAGGGCTCGCTGGCCTGCTCGACCTGCCACGTGGTGGTGGCTCCGGAATGGTACGACAAATTGAACCCGGCCAGCGAAGACGAAGAAGACATGCTCGACCTGGCCTTCGGTCTGACCTCGACCTCGCGCCTGGGCTGCCAGATCATCATGAAGAACGATCTCGACGGCCTCACCGTGACCCTGCCGGCGGCGACGCGCAACATGATGGTCGACAAGAAATGAAGTGGACCGACGTCGTCGATATCGCCATCGCGCTGGAAGAGGCACACCCGGAGGCCGACAACGTCAACCTCCGCTTCACCGATCTGCACCAATGGGTGTGCGCGCTGGACGGTTTCGACGACGACCCGGCCAAGTCGAACGAGAAGATCCTCGAAGCGATCCAGATGGCCTGGATCGACGAACGGGATTAGGTCATAGACCCTCTCCCGCCTGCGGGAGAGGGTGGCGCGACGCGCGGGGTGAGGGGGCCCGAGCACAGTCGTTTGCGGCTCCCTCACCCTCCCATTGCCATGGCAATGGGTCCCTCCCTCTCCCGCA
>JACRFY010000297.1 GCA_016212565.1 Magnetospirillum sp.
AAGGCGAGGACCAGCGCACGCCATAGCGCCATCGCCGCCACCACGGCAAAGGCAAACCAGAGCGGACGGGATGAGGCCTCGGGGGGGGCGGACATGGCGCACGAATTATCAGCTTGGCCTCGCGATGGCAAGCGCAGGCCGGAACGCGCGATGCCCCCCGGGCCGGTCTCCAGCCTTTTGTCTGGGGGGCCTGGACCACGAATCGGTTGTACCGGACGACGCGACGCCGTAGGGTATTGCCCTGATCGCGGACCGGTTCGCCGCCTCGCGACGGCAGCGCGATCCGGAGTGGAGACATGCCGAACGCCAACATCAGGGTCCTGGTCGTCGACGCCAACGAGCACATTCGCCGGCTCGTCGCCACCCTGCTGGGCGCGCTGGGGATTACCCGCATCGTCGAGGCCCGCACCCCGGCCCAGGCGGCCGCCCTGCTGACCCAGGCCGGCGTCGATCTGGTGATCGTCGACTGGGTGGCCGATCCCACCGAGGTGATTCTCTTCACCCACCGCCTGCGCCGCGGCGAACTGGGCTGCGAGCGCACCCCGGTGCTGGCGATGGCCGCCACCACCCACCATGCGGTGCTGGAGCGGGCATGGGAAGCCGGCATCGACGACGTCGTCGCCAAGCCGCTGTCGGCCATCGAGATCATTCAGCACTCCGCCTCGCTGATCGAGGAGCGCCGCCGCGCCATCGCCGACCGCAATCCCGCCGTTGCCGCCCAATAATCGGCCGCCGCAGGGAGCGCGGATAATCCGTTAACGCCCTTGCGCGAACCGACGTTTCGGTTATAGTCGGGGCCTAGACACATTCTTGCTGCCGGCAGGACCGGCTTGTAAGGGTGGGCCATTGGCCCACTTTTTTGTTTTTATGGACCGGGGAAACGGCGAACGGCATGGATCGCGGGCAACGGCTGGAAGGGCTGATCGCGCCCTCGCTCGAAGCCATGGGCTACGAGCTGGTGCGGGTGATGATGCAGGGGCAGGCGCGCCCGACCCTGCAGGTGATGGCCGAGCGCAAGGACGGCCAGGGGATGACGGTCGACGACTGCGCCGAGATCAGCCGCGCGCTGTCGGCGCTGCTCGATGTCGAAGATCCCATTGCCGGTGCCTATGTGCTGGAGGTCAGCTCACCGGGCATCGATCGCCCGCTGACCCGGCGCCAGGACTTCATCGCCTGGGCCGGCTTCGAGACCAAGCTCGAATCCGCCCAGCCGGTCGACGGTCGCAAGAGATTTCGCGGCCGGCTGATCGGCCTCGACGACAAGGACTGTGTGGTGCTGGCCACCGAAACCGGCGAGGCCCACATTCCGCTTTACGATGTGAAAAGCGCCAAGCTGGTGCTGACCGACGAGCTGATTGCCGCCGTGACCAAGGATCAAGGCCAGGGATAGACGAAAAACATGGAACGAACTGCAGCGCTGCCCCGCCCCGAACTTCTCCAGGTTGCCGACGCCGTCGCCCGCGACAAGGGTATCGACCGCGACGAGGTCCTGGAAGCCATGGAGCAGGCCATCCAAAAGGCCGGCCGCTCCAAGTACGGCCACGAACACGACATTCGCGCCCACATCGACCGCAAGTCGGGCGAGATCCAACTCGCCCGCTACATCGAAGTGGTCGAAGAGGCGGTCGAGAACGAGGCCACCCAATTGCCGCTGGCCCGGGCGCTGAAGAAGCTGCCCGACGCCAAGGTCGGCGACTTCATCGTCGACCCGCTGCCGCCGATCGACTTCGGCCGCATCGCCGCCCAGACCGCCAAGCAGGTGATCGTGCAGAAGGTGCGCGACGCCGAGCGCCAGCGCCAGTTCAACGAATACAAGGACCGCACCGGCGAGATCTCCAACGGTCTGGTCAAGCGGGTCGAATTCGGCAACGTCATCGTCGATCTCGGCCGTGCCGAGGCGCTGCTGCGCCGCGACGAGCTGATCCCGCGCGAGACCTTCCGCACCGGCGACCGCGTCCGCGCCTACATCTACGACGTCCGCGCCGAGCAGCGCGGGCCGCAGATCTTCCTCTCGCGCACCCATCCCACCTTCATGGCCAAGCTGTTCGCCCAGGAGGTGCCGGAGATCTACGACGGCATCATCGAGATCAAGGCGGTCGCCCGCGACCCCGGCTCGCGGGCCAAGATCGCCGTGCTGTCGCGCGATTCCTCCATCGACCCGGTCGGCGCCTGCGTCGGCATGCGCGGCTCGCGCGTCCAGGCGGTGGTCGCCGAGTTGCAGGGCGAGAAGATCGACATCATCCCCTGGTCGCAGGAAGACGCCACCTTCGTCGTCAACGCCCTGGCGCCGGCCGAAGTGACCAAGGTGGTGCTGGACGACGAGACCCACACCATGGAAGTGGTGGTCCCCGACGATCAGCTGTCGCTGGCCATCGGACGGCGCGGCCAGAACGTCCGTCTCGCCAGCCAGCTGACCGGCTGGTCGATCGACATCATGACCGAGGCCGAGGAATCCGAGCGCCGCAACGAAGAATTCCGCTCGCGGTCGAAGATGTTCATCGATGCCCTGGACGTCGACGACGTGATTGCCCATCTGTTGGTCACCGAAGGCTTCTCCTCGGTCGAGGAGGTGGCCTTCGTGCCGCTCGAAGACCTCATGGATATCGAGGGCTTCGAGGGGGGGATCGCCGAGGAATTGCAGAACCGCGCCCGCGCCTTCCTCGCCGAGCAGGATGTCCGCTACGACGCCATGCGGCGCGACCTCGGCGTCGACGACGCCCTGACCACCATCGACGGCCTGGCGCCGGTGATGCTGGTCAAGCTGGGCAACAAGGGGGTCAAGACCCTGGACGACCTCGGCGACCTCGCCAGCGACGAATTGATCGACATCGTCGGCAAGGATCAGTTGAGCGATGAACAGGCCAACGCGGTGATCATGGCGGCGCGCGCCCATTGGTTCGAGGGAGAGGGCGCCTGACCGCAGCCGTCGAGGACGACGACGACGAGCCCGGCGGCCCCGAACGCCGCTGCATCGTCACCGGCACGGTGGGACCGAAGGCGGAGATGCTCCGCTTCGCCATCGCGCCGGACGGAGAAGTGGTCCCCGACGTGGACGCACGGCTTCCCGGCCGGGGAATCTGGTTGTGTGCCCGCCGGGATGTGGTAAATACGGCCGTAAGCAAGCGGCTGTTCGCCAGGGCGGCCCGCCGGTCGGTGGTTGCGCCGGCCGATCTGGCCGTACGGGTCGAGACGTTGCTGGTTCGCCGCTGCCTCGATGCGATCGGATTGGCCCGCCGCGCCGGACAGGCGGTGTGCGGGTTCGAAAAGGTCCACGCGCTTCTCAAGGAGCGCAAGGCGGCGGTGCTGGTCGAAGCCCGCGACGCCGCCGAAGGTGGACGCGGAAAGTTGCGGGCCCTGTCATCGGGTCTGCCCGTGGTGGAGGCGTTCGACGCCGCCGAATTGGGTGGGCTGTTCGGCCGCGATGCCGCCATGCATGTGGCGCTGTCGCCGGGCGGTCTGGCCGACCGGGTGGTGGCGACGGCGGGGCTGCTGGCCGGCTTCCGCGTCGCAGAATGAAGCGTACCGTTGTTCCCCGGGTGGCAGTGTCGCCCATTTGGCCGCGAAAGAGACGAAGTCCGTAGATGAGCGATTCGAAGGATCAAGAGCGCAAGACCCCGCTCCGGCTGTCGCAGCCGGGCAAGCTGGAACTGAAGAAGACGGTGGAGACCGGTCAGGTCCGCCAGAGCTTCTCGCACGGGCGCTCGAAAGCGGTCACCGTCGAGGTACGCAAGAAGCGCACCTTCGCCCCCGGCGCCGGTGGCGCCATGCACGAAGTCCAGGGTCGCGCCGGCGTCGCCGAGGCCGAACTCGCCGAGGCGATGGCCAAGGTCGAGGCGCTGCAGCGCGCCGCGTCGGCCCATGACCTGACCTCCGCCGAGAAGCAGGCCCGCGCCAAGGCCCTGCAGGAAGCGATGAAGGCCGAGGAAGAGGCGCGCCGCCGCGCCGAGGAAGAAGCGCAGGAGCGCGAGCTGTTCCGCCGCCACGAGGACGACGACGCGGCGCACGCCCCCGCCGAGGCGGTCGAGGACGCCCCCGTCGCCGCCGAGCCGGCCGTCGAGGAGCCGGCTCCCGCCGCCGCCGAGCCCGCGGTCGCCGAAGCCGTCGCCGCCGAGCCGGCGCCGGCGCCCGAGCCGGTCGCTGTCGCGGCCCCGGTCGCCGCCGCTCCCCCCCAGGGACCGCGCATGACCGCGCCGCCGCCGCCCGGCGCCCCCACCCAGGGGCCGCGCATGACCGCGCCGCCGCCGCCCGGTGCCGCAGCCGCAGCCGCGGCAGCACCGTTGCGCGCCCGCACCCCGGCCGAGGAGGAAGAGGAGGAGGAG
>JACRFY010000296.1 GCA_016212565.1 Magnetospirillum sp.
CGACTATCCCAAGGGCCTCAAGGTCACCGACGCCGAGATGGACGCAATCGCCATCAACGGCTGCGACTTCCATCCAGAGTGGAACTACACCATCTCACCCCGAAAGCCGGATCGTGCGGTTGTTTTGGCGTAGATCCTTAGCCGCCCACCGGGGCGCCGACCCGCGAGGAATGAACCGAAGCGGCGTCAGCGCGCGGTGTTGTCGTCGATGATCCGGGCCGGCTGGCCCCAGGCGCGCATGCCCGGCGGGATATCCCGGTCGACATACGACATTGCCCCGATCACGGCGCCGTCGCCAATGGTCACCCCCATGGCGATCACGCTTTGCGGGCCGAGGTAGACGCCGCTGCCGATCCGGGTGGGGGCGCGTTGTTCCGGCAGGCGCCCGCTGCTGGTCGACCAGGCGACGGTGTTGTGGGTGTAGATGTGGACGCCGGCACTCACCGAGACGTAGTCGCCGATCTCCAGGTCGCCGCGACCATCGAGGATGACGTTGGGGCCAATCCAGGTGTGGCAGCCCACTCGCACGTTGCCCATCACCAAGACCGAATCGTAGCAGGAACTGCCCTCGCCAAAACCGAGAAACTGCGCCGTCTCCCAACGGTCGGCGACAAGATCGCCAAACGACACGTGGCGTCGGTAGCGGGTCATCATCTCCCGCCGCAGCGTTTGGTACGTGTCGCGAAGCCGAGCAACGAGGTCCAAGGGCTTGCCCCCATTTTCAGTCGTTGCAGGCGACGCGGATCGACTCGACCACATGGTCGATGTCGTCGTCGTCGAGCCCGGGATGCATGGGGAGGATGATGCTGTCGGCGCGGGCACGCTCGCTGGCCGGCAGGCAGCCAGCCGGCCATGCCTCGCGATAGGGCGGCTCGCTGTGGATACAGGTGATCCCCATGCGGGTCACCACGCCGCGCTCCTTCAGCCGGCCCATTACCCGCTGCTGGCGCCCGGGATCATCCAGTAGGAGGATGTAGCTCTGATGGTTGACCCGCGCATAGGGCGGGCAGAACGGAGCCCGCACCCCCGCCACGGCGGCCAGGCCGGTGCCCATTCGTAACCCCAATTGGCGGCGGCGCGCGATGATCTCGGCAAGGCGGCTCATCTGCACGATGCCCATCGCCGCCTGCAGATCGGTCATGCGGTAATTGAACCCCGTGGTGACATAGGATTCGGGAACGAACGTGGCATGGCTGTCGCGATCCAGGGTCGATACCGTCATGCCGTGCTCGCGGCGGAGCCGCACCAATCGATCGATCTCGGCGCGGTTGCTCGACACCATTCCCCCTTCGCCGGTGGTAATCACTTTGCGGGGGTGGAAGCTGAAGCAAGCCGCCAGGCCATGAGGCCGGCCGATCGGCGCCCAGGTCGCGCCATCGTCGAGAGAGATCTCGCTGCCAAGGGCGCAGGCGGCGTCTTCGATTACCGGCACGCCCGCGGCGTCGGCAATCGGCAGGATGCGGGCGAGATCGGCGGCAACGCCGGCCTGGTGGACGACCAGAACCGCCGCCAGGCGTCCCACGGGCAGCCGCGCCGCCGCCAGCGGGCTCTCGCCGCGCGCCAGACGGAGCGCATCGCCATACCATAATTGGTCGTCGCGACGCTCGAATGCGGTCTCGACGAGGGTGGCAAGCCGTTGCGGGCACAAGTTGAGGGTGTCGGCGTCGATGTCGCAGAATACGGGCTCGGCGCCGCAGGCGCGGATCGCGTTGGCCGTGGCGATGAAGGAGTGACTGGTGGTGATGACGACATCACCGAACCCGACCCCCGCCGCCAGGAGCGACAATTGCAGGGCGGTGGTGCAGTTGGAGACGGCGCAGGCATGGGCACTGCCCACCCGATCACGAAACAGGTCCTCGAAAAGCGCCACCTTGGGACCTTGCATTACCCACCCGGAGCGTACCACCTCGGCCACGGCGTCGGCTTCCTCCTCGCCCAACCATGGCCGGGCAAATGGAATTTGGCGGATCATGCCGGAGCGCCCTCCGTGGGGACGGATTGCTTGCGACGGCGCCACCAGGACACCAGTTGCTCCATCCCGTCGTCGAGCCCGACTTCGGCACTGAAGCCGATTAGCCGGCGCGCGGCCTCGGTGCTGGCAAGACGGCGCGGAACCGGATTGACCTTGCGCTCGGGCTGCAATTCGACGCCATATTCGGTGCCCATTGCCTTGCACAGCGCACGGGCGAGATCGAGGAGGTTCGATTCGGTGCCGGAAGCCACATTCAACGATACGTCGGAGGCATCGGACATGGCGGCCAGGACATTGGCGCGCGCGGCGTCGATGGCGTAGATGAAGTCCATCGTTTGAGTTCCGTTGCCGAAGATCACCGGCTTCTGACCGGTGGCGATGCGCTCCATCCAGCGGATGAAGACCTCGGTATAGGCACCGTAGATGTCCATGCGTGGGCCATAGATATTGAAATAGCGCAACGCCACATATGGCAGGCCCGTCATCTCGTTGAACGAGCGAAGAAGGGTTTCGTTGTAGACCTTGGCCGCACCGTAGATGGTGCGGTTGTTATAGGGATGGTGGTTCTCCAGGGTGGGGAAGTCCTCGGCCAGGCCGTAGATCGACGCCGAAGAGGCCGCCACCATCTTCTTCACCTTCGCCTCGGCAGCAGCCTCGACGACGTTGAAGGCGCCATCCACCAACACCTCATGCGCCAACCGCGGCTCGGCGGCACATTGGACGATGCGTAGCGCGGCCATGTGAAAGACGTAGTCGATTCCCTCCATCAGGCGCCGGACGAGATCGCGGTCACGAATGTCGCCCTCGACCAGGGTGATGCGGCACGGCTTGTCCACTTCCTCCAGATTGGCCCGGGTCCCGCGGGTGAAATCGTCGAGCACGACGATCTCATCGCAACGAAAGCCGTTGTACCCGTGTGCCAGCAGGTCTGCAGTATGAGAGCCGATCAGACCCGCGCCCCCCGTGATCAGGACTCGATTGCCCGCCATTGCCTGTCTCCCTCGTCAAGCGTGATAGGCAAGAGGGATAGCGTCGGGGCCCACGCTTGGAAAGGATTTTCCGATGCGTGACAATCGCGCGACGATATGATGCCTTCGGCACGCCACCGGCCGGGATTGGACGCGGCCCCGCGTCCCTTGTCCGGCATCGATGGATCGCGCAGGGGCGGAGAACAGGGCTGTTCCTGAAATGCGTCAAGATGACCGTCACCATCTCCGTCCAGGTATTGACATCAGGGGCGGCGCTCGGTTACCCGATCCCTATGACCAAGGTGATCATCGTCGGATGCGACGGTCAGGACGGCAGCTATCTGCGTGACCAATTGGCCACCGAGGGGGTGGAGACGATTCTGGTTGGCCGGAGCACGCTGCGCGTTCCCGGTGCCGCCCCCCGATCCTTCGACATCACCGATGCCGCCGACGCCGAAGCCCTGGTCGCCATCCATCGACCGGATGAGATCTACTACCTCGCCGCTTACCACCATTCTTCCGAGCAGAATGTCGGCGACGAGGGCGAGCTGTTCCGTGCCAGCTGGGCGCTCAACACGGCCGCGCCTGTGACGCTGTTGAGCGCCGTCGGCCGCCATTCCCCGGGCACCCGCGTCGTTTTTGCCGCCTCGTCGCGCATTTTCGGCACTCCAGCCCAGGCGCCGCAGACCGAAGAGACGCCGATCGATCCCCGTTGCGCCTACGGCATCACCAAGGCGGCGACCGTGTTCCATTGTCGCGACGTGCGGCGGCGCGGCCTCTTCGCCTCGGTGGCCATCCTCTACAACCATGAATCGCCGCGGCGCCCGCGGCACTTTCTGTCGCGCAAGGTGGCGGCCGGAGCTGCCGCCTGCGCCAAGGGCACGGCGACCACGCTCCGTCTGGGCAGCCTGTCGGCCACGGCCGACTGGGGGTTCGCCGGCGACTATACTGCGGCGATGCGGCGGATCGCCCGCCATGATCGGCCCGGCGACTTCATCGTCGCCTCCGGCCGCAGCCGCACCGTCCAGGACCTGGTCGAGGTGGCGTTCGCCCAGGTCGGGCTGGACTGGCGTCGGTTCGTCACCGAAGATGCCTCGTTGCTGAAGGGGCCGGCGCCGCGCCAGGCGGCGGTGGTTGGCGACCCGTCGCGGCTGATGGCGGCCACCGGCTGGCAACCGGCGGTCGGCTTTGAAGAGATGATCGCCCTGATGGTGAACGAGGAAATGCGGAATGGCTGAGCACCCCATCCTGATCATGCTGCCCTCGTACAATGAGGCCGAAAATATCGGTCGCTTGTACCGGGAGATCCGGGCGTTGGGCCTGCCCGCCGACATTCTGTTCATCGACGACAACTCCCCCGACGGCACCGGCCGCATCATCGACGAGATCCGCTCCGGCGATCCGAACGTTCATGCCCTGCATCGCCCGGGCAAGATGGGCATCGGCAGCGCCCATTACGACGGCATCGCCTGGGCCTACGATCATGGCTACCGCACCCTGGTGACCATGGATTGCGACTTTGCCCATTCGGCCGACAACATCCCGGTGTTCCTGGAACGGGGGAGGCATTGCAACATCGTCGTCGGCTCGCGCTTCCTCGAGGCCCGCAGCCTGGCGGGGTGGAACTGGCTGCGCAAACTGCTGACCCATCTCGGCCATTTCGCGACCAGCCGTCTGCTGGGGCTGCCCTACGACGCCACCGGCGCCTTCCGTGTCTATGATCTCGACGTGGTGCCGCGGGCGGCCTTCGACCTGATCAAGTCCAAGGGCTATTCGTTTTTCTTCGAGAGCCTGCTGATCATGCACCTCAACGGCATTACCGTCGGCGAGGTGCCGATCGTGCTGCCGACGCGCACCTACGGCGTGTCGAAAATGGCCTGGCGGGACGTGCGCCAAAGCCTTCAGCGCCTGTTCGAGGTGTGGCAGCGCCTGGTGTTCGAAAAGGACGAAATGCTGTTGGCCGGCGGCGGCCACGGTGCCGACAGCCATGCCACCCGTCAGGCGTGGGACCACTATTGGGGGCGGTCTTCCAGCGACGACCGCACCGTTTACGGCATCATCGCCTCGGTCTATCGCAACGTCATCATCCGCCCGGCCCTCAATCACTTTGCCGGCCGCTTCTTTCCCCGCGGCGCCAAGGTCCTGCATGCCGGCTGCGGCGCCGGGGCGGTCGATCGCGATCTGGTGAGCCGGGTGCGGATGACGGCGCTGGATATCTCGCCGGTGGCGCTGGAGCGCTACCGCGGCCTGCACGGCGACAGCTGCCGGTTGCTGGAAGGATCGATCTTTGCCGTTCCGGCAGAGGACGGCTCCTACGCCGGGATCTACAATTTGGGGGTGATGGAGCATTTCCGCGAGCCGGAAACGCGCCAGATTCTGGCCGAATTCGGCCGTCTCTTGCGTCCCGGCGGCTACGCCCTGCTGTTCTGGCCGCCGACGTTCGGCTTGTCGGTCAAGGTGCTGCATCTGGTGCACTACGTCGCCAACACCTTGCTCGGGCGCAACATCAAGCTCCATCCCGACGAGCCCGGCTTGATTCGCTCGCGCGAGCA
>JACRFY010000298.1 GCA_016212565.1 Magnetospirillum sp.
CGGGCGTGCTGGTCACCACCATATCCGCCGGCCGCTACCTGGCCCTCAACACCTTTGATCCCCAGCGGATGAGCACCTGCAGCGTGTCCGGCTTTCTTGGCGCGGACATGGTGCTGCGTGACGGCGAATGCATGGTATCGCTGGCCGGTGCCGACAATGACGGCCTCAAGACGGTCGCCTCCCAGTCGTGCGGTTCATTCTGCGGCATGGGCGGAACATTCGATGGTCAGTACGTGGCGTCACCACCGATGGCGCTGGTGGCCGAGCGCATGGGGGAGGATGGCCGGGTGGTTTATCGGGCGAGGTAACGCGTTGGCGTAGGAAAGGGAACCGCCGACCAACCCTCTACGCAGGAATATCAATCGGTTGCAGGTTCTTTCCGCGGCCTACCTGTGTGCAGGATTTACCCGTCAGTTCGTGGTGCTGAATAGCACTTCCAGGCTCGGCGCTTCCATCAGGCGATCAAGCCACGCTTCGACCGAGGCCGCATCGGCAGCCAAAATGCGTTCCCGAAGGTTTGCCGGCAGTGGCCCGAAGCGCTTTTCCACCAAACGGATGAGGGCGAAGGCTTCGCCCTCGGTGCGCCCCTCGGCCACGCCCTCCGCCTTCCACCGCTTCTTCCAGGTCTCTCCGAGATTCGCCAACATCGACCGCATCTCCATCATGTCGCCGGGCACCACCACCGACGGTTCGTAACCTTCGATCGCCTGGCGCACCAGTTCGGTGAACAGCCTCTTCAGATCGTCGTATCCCGAATATCGCCGGAACCACCCTACCACTTCATCGATCAAGTGCGCCAATTCTTCGGGTTCGTGGGGATGCTCCAGCCGAAACAGCAGGGCAGCCAGACTATCGCGGGAAGCCAGTTCGTCGTCCGGCATCGCGCCCATGTCGAGAAGATGATAGCGGACCTGCGGTTGCCAAGGCCAGAGCGGCGAGTCGGGGGACAGTGCGATCAGGGACGCAACATCGGCCGGCGCCGACCACCGTTGCTCCCCGTTGTACAGCACGAGCATGAGGACCGGCGGCAGACGGTCGCCGGGTTTCAGCTTTTTCTCGGCGATGACGTGTTGCCAAAGGAGGCCCTCGTAGACCTGCGTGCGCACCGCCATCCACCAACGATTGGAATTCGCACAGGATGTACAGGAACACATCCTCGCCGCCGCTCGTGGGCATCCGCCAGATCACATCGCCTTCCCGCCGCTTGCCGTCGCGATCATGGAACTTGGCATTGACCCGCTCCATGCGGGCGAAATCCAGTCCGACAGCCATAGCCTCGGGCGCGAATTCGCGCACCAACTGCTCCGCCATCAGCGGATGGGAGAACAGGCGGTGATAGAGGGCGTCGGAACCGGGCATGCCCACCGTCTATCACGCCGATGCTGGGCTGTCACCGGCCACCGGCAGATCGGCGGCGCGCCATGTTGACCCGGAAGCGCGTTCATACAGCGGCGCCGCACCAGCCAGCAGGGTGTGGTCGGGCCGGAACCCCTCGACGACCTTGTTGAACGGGACGACGCCGCAGCCGGACGTCAGGCAGTCGCGCTTGGGTGGCCTCGCTGGCCCGGGCCAGCATCTCCTTCAGTCCGCCGCCGGCGCCGTGGCCCTGCACGGTGTCCCAGGCCTCGGTGAACAGGGACTCGGCCATCAGCACCCGGATCAGCAGATCGGCCGGCGACGACCAGCGGGATTGCGGCGGGGATTGGGCCAGCCGTGCCCGCAAGGCGGTGATGGCGCGGTCGGTCTACAGGGCGGTCTCCACCGGCATGTGGGACGCCGTCCAAAACCCAACGCCCGGCGAAAAAAAGCCCCAAGCCGTCAGCCCAGAAAACTCGCCCGAGGAAGGCTCTCTTGGTTTACCCGAGGCCTCCGGCGCATCATGAAACTGTTGCTCGCCGCTCTGCCGCTGCCACTCTTATGGATGCGCCCACAAACTGATGGATGCTGAGGTCCGGCGTCGCCGTTCCTGCAAGATCGCATAAATTATTGTCTCCCGCTCATAGATGCGAACCCCTATCTCGGGCGGTGAGACGCGTGTCAGAATTGAAGGATGCGAGAAAATATTTCGGCAGCCAGCCTGAATGATGACGGAAGGCACTATTCCAGCGACCGGGCCATCATCCGTATTGCCGTTGCCGGTGGCCTGAACGCGGTCTGCGCTGGAGCGGACGGTGAGGAAGGGCCATCGCTGGTTCTGCGCCTGACCATGTCATTGGGCGGCGGCGGCGGCAACGACGCGTCCGTCCTGGTGAGCCCCCGCGACCTCATGATGGCCGGGCTCGACGAGGGGGAAATGCCGGACTCGGTCCAGTGCCTGCTGGATGGCCGCGCCGACAGCCTGGAATTGGCGCCGCAGCCCTCGCTTCAGATTCGACGCATCGCCGAGGAGATTCGCGCTTCGCCATATGCCGGCGCGGCGCGCGCACTCTACATCCAGGGCAAGCTCCTGGAGCTGTTGGCCTTATCACTGGCGCAGGCGGTGACCGGAGCGGGCGAGAACGAGGTCTTGCGCAACGAGCGGCGCTGGGTCATGGAGGCGCGCGCCGTTCTGATGGCCGACCTCGCCGACCCGCCCGCGCTCGAGGAACTCGCGCGCCGCATCGGCACCTCACCCCGCAAGATGAACGCCGCATTCCGCCGATTCTGCGGCATGACGGCCTTCGGGTGGCTGGCGGACTGGCGCCTGACCCACGCCCGCGACCTGTTGATCGAAAATCACGTGCCGGTCAAGGAGATCGCTTCGACCCTTGGCTACGGGCACGTCAACAACTTCATCAACGCCTTTTCGCGGAAGTTCGGAATCTCGCCCGCACGTTTCCGGGGGCAGGCCATCGAGCGGCCAGGGACGTGCTGAGCCGGTCGCCGATAAGGCCTCCCCATTCCGGCCCGTCGAACGGAGTGAACGCCACGGTTGCGAACGCTCGTCCGTGGGTCTTGGAAAAAGCCGGTCGGCCGTTTGGACTCTGGTTTTCCACAGAATCGCGCAATGATCACGCGCCGCACGCACGATTTCGGGCTTATGCCCCCTCGGAGGAAGAGAAGCGGGACATGATGGAGGGCCGCCGATGTCGGTGACGGCCGGGAGCCGAACGATCACGCCGGAGCTTGGCGCGGTGCTCTTGCAGGACGCCGCCCTGCTGGAATCCGGCCGGTTCGCGCGCTCGGGCGATGACTTGGTGATCATAGCGGCCGATGGCACGCGGGTGGTGGTCGCGGGATTCTTCGGTCTCGATCCGCTTCCCGCGCTCACCGCCGGGGGCCGCGTGGTCCCGGGAGAATTCGTCCGGTTCGCCGCCCTTGATGGCGGTTCGGTGATGCCGGACGGGGCGGGCGCCGGTGAACAGCTCGCCCGGGCCCCCGACGATCCGGCCCTCCGTCCCCGGGCTTCCACCAAGGCGGCGCCGTTCGCCTCCGAGGCGTCGATGTCCGTGTTCCGCCGGGCTCTGTCCTCGGGCGAGGACATGGGCACCGCGCTCGACAAACTGATCGAATCAGAGAAGGTCGCCGCCACCAAACGGGGCGTCCCTGCCCAAGCGTTCGAGAACGCCGTCAAGATGTTTACCAACGAGCTGTTCGCCAACCTCAATAGCAAGATGGGGATCGAGGCGGCGGTGGCGGATGCCGAGCGCATCTTCAAGGGGGCCACCGGCAAGTTCACCGCCCCGGCCAAGGCGGCCGACCCGGTGCTCGAAGCGCTGGCGTCGGGAAAAGGGATCGACAAGGCCGTGGCCGCCGGCCAGGGCCGGAATTTTGAGCGGTCCCTGGGGGAGTCCCTGGCGCGAGGTGAGGACACCGCCCAGGCGATCGACAAGGCCAAGACCCTCGCCACCGCGTCGGTCAAGGCGACCGCCGCGGGCGACCCGATCCTGGCGGCGCTGGCGCGGGGCGAGAGCGTCGACAAGGTGGTCGGGCAGGTGAAGGGCGGTGATGGCGGCACCTTCGAGCAGCGCCTCGCCGAGGCATTGGGCGGCGGCGCTTCCATCGCTGAAGCGCTGGGCACCGCCAAGGCTGCCGCTGAAACCGCCACGGCTGCCAAGGCGGCCGAGGTCGACAAAGGTATGATGGCCGCGCTCGCTTCGGGGGCCGGCGTGGACAAGGGGACCGTCGGCGGGTCGTTCGATCGCGCGCTGGGCGAGGCACTGGCTTCGGGCGCCAGCGCCGACCTGGCGTTGCAGATCGCCCGGACTTCGCAGGCCAAGGCAGAGGCGGCTGCCGCCAAAGTGGAGGCGCAGAAGGGTGGGCTGATGGAGGCCCTCGCTTCCGGCGAGCCGGGTGCCGTTGCGGCCGCCTCGGGAAGCGGGGGCAAGAGCTTCGAGGCTGCCTTGGGCGAGATGCTCGCTTCGGGCGCGTCGGTCGACAAGGCGATGGCTCAGGCCCAGACGGCCGCCGAGGCCCAGGGCAAAGTCGCCGCTGCGGGTGGCGACTCCGTGCTGGCCGCCTTGGCTGGGGGTGGCAGCGTCGCTCCGGCTGCGGGCGGCGACGCCAAGACCTTCGAGCGGGCGCTGGGCGAGGCGCTGGCTTCGGGAGCAGCCCCGGACAAGGCCGTCAGCCAAGCCACCAGCCGCGCACAGACCGCCGCGGCCGCCATCGCCAGCGTCGGCACCACAGTGTCGACGTCCAGCTCCTCGGGCGCGGGTGCCTCGACGACGGCCACGGCGTCCACCGCCGCGACTACTACTGCGACTACGACCACGGCCACCACTGCGGTCACAGCGACGACGACCACCACCGCCACCGCCACGCCGCAACCCGCCGTGCCACCGCTGGCATCGTCCCCGCCTCCCCCTGCCGTCGCGTTCGCGCCGCCGCCGGTGGCGTATGTTCCCCCTCCGCCGCCACCTCCGCCGCCGCCTCCCCCTGCCGTGGCGTTCGCGCCGCCGCCGGTGGCATATGTTCCCCCACCGCCTCCGCCGCCCTCGGCGACGGTGAACAACGCCCGTAACGATCCGCCGCCGCGTCCGCCTCCGCCTCCGCCTCCCAACCTGGCGCCGGTCATCGGTGCCGTCGGTCCCAGGAGCGTGGCCGAGGACGGCATGCTGACGATCGCCCTGACCCTATCGGACGACCGCACCCCGGCCGGCGGGCTGCAGGTGAATGCCGTCGCGGCGAACGCGGCGCTGCTGCCGACGGGCGGCATCAGCTACGTCAACGGAGCGCTGTCGCTCGCGCCGGCCGCCAACCAATGGGGCGCCACTTCGGTCACCGTGACGGTCAGCGACGGCCAGGGCGGCATCACCCGGCAGGCCTTCGACCTGAGCGTGGCGGCGCGGGGCGACGCGCCTGGGGTCACGGCGGCAGCGGCGACCGAGGGGCAGTTGAACGCCGCCGGCCTGGTTGTTACCCCCAACGCCGCCGATGGCGCCGAAATCACCCATTTCCGCATCACCGACATTACCGACGGCGCGCTCTATCTCGCCGATGGCTCCACCCAGGTCGCCGAGGGCGGCTTCATCACCCGCGCCCAGGGCCTGGCAGGGCTGAAGTACCGGCCCGGATCGGCATCGGACGGCACCGACAACTTCCAGGTTCAGGCGGCGACAGGACCCGGCCTCGCCGACGCCACCGGCCCGCTGACGACGGCCACCATCACCGTCACCACGATCAACGACGCGCCGGTGGTGAGCGCCGGAGCCATCGCCACCCCCACCTACAGTGAGCAACTCGCCGCCCAGGCGTTCATGCCGGCGCTCGCGTTCACCGACGTCGACAACGCCACCCTTTCATGGGCGACGCTCGCGATCTCGTCGGGCTACACCGCTGGCGACGTGCTCAACTTCGCCGCCCAGAACGCCATCACCGGTTCGTGGAATGCCGGCACGCTGACGCTTTCGGGCACCGCCAGCCACTCCGCCTACAAGACGGCGATCGAATCGGTGACCTTCTCGTCCTCCAGCGACCACCCGACCGCCGTTTCCTCCAGCCGCACCATCAGCCTCACGGTCAACGACGGTGGCGCCGCCAGCAATGCCGTCACCGCCCCGGTGAACGTCGTCGGGGTCAACGACGCGCCGGTGATCGCCGGGGCCAGCGTCGAGGGCGCCACGCCCAGCCGGGGGCTGGTGCTGGACGGCAACGGCGACTACGTCAACCTCGGCACCCCGGCGGAACTCGCGACCGGTTCCGGCGACTACACGATGGAAGCCTGGATCAAGACCAGCCGCAGCGGCGCCCGCCAGGAGATCATCAAGTTCGGCGGCTCGGAAGCGGCGACCAACCAGGCGGCGTTCCTCTACGTCGACACCAACGGATTCCTGCGCTCGGACGTGAGCAACGTCTACGGGCCGGTGTCGGCCGCGACGGTGAACGACGGCAACTGGCACCACGTCGCCGCCGTCTACGACGGCAGCGCGCTCCAGTTGTACATCGACGGGGCCGCCAGTGGCGCCCGGACGGCCGTCTCTCCCAACATCCAGGCGGGCGCGGCCATGGTCGGCGCTTCGACGGCGTTGGGCAGCTATTTCACCGGCCAAGTCTTCGACGTGCGGATATGGGGCACGGCGCGCCCGGCGGCCGACATCGCCACCTTCCGCACGATGGACCTGACCGGCTCCGAACCGGGGCTGATCGGCAACTGGCGCCTCGACGACGGCACCGGCACCAGCCTCGCCAACGAGGTCACCGGCGGCGCCGCCGGAACCCTGGCCGGCAATCCGGCGTGGGCTACGGCCGCCGCGCCCACGTTCGCCGCCAACGTCACCGTCGCCGCCAACACCGACTACCGGGGCGTGCTGTCGGCAACCGACGCGGAAGGCCAGGCGGTCACCTACGCGGCGGCGGCCGGTGGAGCCCCGACCAAGGGCACGCTGACGGTCAACGCCGACGGCAGCTTCCGCTACGCCCCCAACGCCAACGCCACCGGCGCCGATTCCTTCACCGTGCAGGCCACCGACGCCTCGGGAGCGTCCTTCACTCGGGCGATATCCGTGACCATCTCCGACCCGCCGGTGGTGCTGGGGGCCAGGGACGGGCGGGGCCTGGTGCGCTTCGACGGCAACGATTACCTGACCGCCGCCATGGGCACCGGCACGGTGACCAACGTGTTCACGCTGGAGACGGCGGTGAACTACGTCGCCAACGGCGCCCAGCAGAACATCCTGCGCCTGGCGGATTCGAGCGCTTCCGGCAACACCCGCTTCGTGCCCTACATCACGACGGCTGGCAGGCTCGCCATCTATCTCGGCAATGACGGGGGTAACACGTCGCTCGATACCGGCCACGCGCTGGCCGGCGGCGCCTGGCACAACATCGCCGTCACCTATGACGGAATCACCGTCAGAGCCTATGTCAACGGCGATCAGGTGTATTCGGGCCAGACCAGCTACGCGCTCGGCAATTCCCCCCAGACGTTGACCATCGGCTCGGACAACGGCGGCGGGTTCGGCGCGACCGCGATGATGGACGAGGTGCGGGTGTGGAACGTCGCCCGCTCGGCCGCCGACATCAAGGCCGACCACGACCGGGTGCTGTCGGGCCAGGAGCCGGGGTTGCAGGGCTACTGGCGGTTCGACGGCCTGACCGCCTCGGCCACCGATCTCACCGGCAACGGCCATACCGCCGTATTCGCGGGGTGTGCCGACGCGCCGTTCGGGCCGGCGGCCTTGTTGCTGGACGGCGCCTCCTACGTGGCCACCGCCGCCGCTGCCAGCACCCAAGTCGACAACGTGACGATCGAAGCCTGGGCGCGGCTGGACGGCACCGACGGCGCCGGCCAAGTGATCGCCTACAATGGCCGTACGGATACCGAGGGGTATGGAATCTACCTGGATGCGACCGGCCATCCCAACGTACTGGCAGGCGGCATCGCGCTGCTGCCGGCCTCGGGCGTGACGATCGCCACCGGCGGCTGGCACCATTACGCCGCCGTCCGAGAGAACGGGGTGTGGAAACTTTATATCGACGGCCAGTCCGCGGCCCTGGCCGGAACCGCAGCCACTCCCAACGCCATTTCCACCGGCGTGACGAGTTTCGGCGGGCATCCCCTCAATGTCGGTGAAAGCTTCATCGGCGCCCTCGCCGACGTGCGGCTATGGAATGTCGCCCGTTCCGCCGCGGACATCCAGGGGGCGATGCATCACCGTCTGGCCGGCAACGAGGCCGGGTTGGCGGGGTACTGGCGGCTGGACGACGCCAGCGGCGCCACAGCCGCCAACGCGGTGACCGGCGGCGTGGCGGGAACCCGGAGCGGCAACGCCACTTTCGCCTCGGGAGCCAACGCTCCCGCAGCGCTCGACATCCCCGACCGGGCGCTCGATCTCGATGGAACCTCCGGCTATGTGGCGATTCAGACCGCCGGTTACAACAATCTCGCCCAGGGAACCATCGAGGCGTGGGTGAACCTCGATTCGCTCACGGAAGAGACGATCATCGCCAAGCAGCACGACGGCGTGGGCAGCGCGGGACTGCTGACCATCGGCCATCATATGACCGACCAGCAGGGAATTGTCGCCGGCACGGCCGGAAAAATCTATTTCCGAGGCAGCAACAGCAACGTCGGCAGCACCGAGCTGGTCAGCACCACCACCCTGCAAGCGGGACGCTGGCACCATCTGGCGGTGACGTTCGACGCGACGCAAGCCACGCTGTACGTGGACGGCATCCGCGACGCCACCGCTTCCGGCAATTTTTCGCTGCCCGACGATACCGCCGCCCAAACACTGACGAGTCTCGGCGCGTGGCTCGGCGACGGCGGCGGCCGCTATCTCGACGGCCGGATCGCCGACGTGCGCATCTGGAACACCGCCCGCAGCGCCCAGGACGTCGCCGGGGCGATGAACATGCGCCTCACCGGCGCCGAGGAAGGGCTGGTCGGTTACTACCGCCTGGACGAGGGCACGGGGACCAGCGTCGCCAACACCGTCGCCGATGGCGGTGCCGCGACCCTGGTGAACGGCACCGCCTGGGCCGAAACGGGGGCGGGGATCTACGACACAGCCATCGCCACCAACGCCAACACGCCCCTTCGCGGCACGAGCGCCGTCGGCACGCTGGGCGCGGCGGTGACCGCCGTCGCCGTCGCCGATCCGGCCCACGGCACGCTTGCGCTCGATGCGGCCACGGGCAACTACACCTACATGCCCTCTGCCAACTACATCGGCACCGACACCTTCACCGTGTCCGCCACCGCCGATGGGATCACCTCGTCGCGGGCCGTCACCGTCACCGTCAACGATCCCGTCTCCGCCGCTGCGGCCGGCAGCCAGGCGCGAAACAACACCTATGCGACCCTGGCGGGCGGGGCCAGCCTGCGGTCGGCGGGGACGGTTTCCTACGCCACGGCGACCTACGAGGCGTGGATCAAGACCACCACCGCCGGTGACTGGATCGGCCTCATCACCACTCCGTCCGACGACACCCAGAGCTTCCTGCAACTGGCGCTCAACTCCTCGGGCAAGCTGCGTTTCGAAGCCTTCAAGGATGCAAACAACAAGGTCGAGTATGATGCCACGACCACCGTCGTCACCGATGGCCAGTGGCACCATGTCGCCGCCACCTTCGACGGCGCCACCGGCACCACCCAGCTTTATGTGGACGGTAATCCGGAGGCACTGAACACGATCGCCTCGCAGGGGGGGCTGACCGGCCTGTCGGTGGCCAACCAGCCGCTGCTCTTGGGCATCAACCGTGCCGAAAGCGGCGCCTACACCGGAGCCATCGACGAGGTTCGGGTGTGGAACACCGCCCGTAGCGGCACCGAGATCAAGGCCACCATGAACCGGACGCCGGAGGGCGACGAGCCCGGCCTGCTGAGGTATTTCGACTTCGAGGAGGGAACCGGCACCCTGGCCCGCGACAAGAATGCCGCCGACACCCTTTCCCTCCAGGGCGCAGGCACGCTTTCCTGGATCAAGGCCACCGGCCAGGGCGGCGGCGTCCGCCTCGACGCCGCCGACGGGTCAAACGACTATATCAGCCTCGCCAACACGGCACACACGCTCGACGTCGGCGCCGCGGGCAGCATCGAAATGTGGGTGCGCCGTGACGAGTGGAACACCACAACCGACCAGGCGCTGATGAGCAGCGGCCTCAGCCACAGCAACGCCAACGCGCTGTACCTCACCGCCCATCAGGATGTCGGGCTGCACCTCCGCTACGGCAATGGGGCCACCGACTACCTCAACTTCCAGGGCAGCGACAATTGGGCTGCCGGATCCTGGCACCACGTCGCCGCCACCTGGGACAGCGGTTCCTACAAACTTTATGCCGACGGCCAGTTGGCGGACAGCGGCGCCGGTCCGACGGTCTTGAATGCCACCCCCGAATGGAGCCTGGGCAAGCAGATCGCGGGCGATAACCAAGTGTGGACCAACGGCATGCAGGTCGACGACCTGCGCATCTGGAGCACGGCGCGCAGCGCCGCGGAGATCGCCTTCGACATGGACAACGCCGCCATTGGCAACGAAGCGGGGCTGCAGGGCTACTGGAAGATGGACGAGGGCGCGGGCACGACCTTGGCCGACGCCACCGGCCACGGCAACACCGGCGCGCTGGTCAACGGCACCTGGACCACGGACGGGATGATCGACACGCCCCCGGCGCTGATGGACAGGAACTTCGCCCTCAAGCTCGACGGGGTGGACGACGTCGCCACCGTGTCCGGCATCAATTTCGCCAATCAGGCGTTCTCATGGGAGTTCTGGGCGTACAGGACCAATGCGAGCGGCAACGACTTCATCCTCAGCCAGGGCCCCGCCGCGTCGATGCAGGGGCTTCACATCGGCTATTCCAACAACACGTTCCAGTTCAATACCTTTGGGAGCGACCTCGTCTACACCGACAGCGATTCGAACACCAACGAGTGGGTCCACTGGGCCGGCACCTACGATGCCGGCACCAACCTGCAAGTCCTTTACAAGAACGGCGAGGAAACGACGCGCGTTACCGCCAGCGCCGATTATCAGGGAACCGGCGCGTTCTATATCGGCAATACCACATGGCCGGGCAACAATTTCCACGGCTCGCTCGACGAGGTGCGACTGTGGTCCGACGTGCGCACGGCAGCCGAGGTCAAGGCGAACTACGCCAAGCGCCTGGTCGGCAACGAGGACCACCTGACGGCTCTCTGGCATTTCGACGAAGGCCTGGGGACCACCGCCGCCGATGCCACCCTCGCCAATCTGGACCTCACCCTGGCGAACGGCGCCGGCTGGGAGGACCTGATGAGCCAGACGGTGGGCAACGCCGCCACCCGGCAGTTCCATACGCTGGGAAGCGAAACCGATGCCGGGTCGCTCGCGTTCACGCTGATCGGTGCGAACGGCGGCGCCGCGCTCGGCACGGCCAGCATCGATTCGCAGACGGGGGTGCTAAACTACACGGCGGGCAGCACCGACGGGGCCGATTCGGTCAGCTACCAGATCACCGACGAGCACGGCGCCACCAGCGTCGGCGTCGTCAACGTGGCCGTGGTGTAAGCTGATGGCGGCAAGGCGAATCCCCGACCGCCAAGGACCGCAAGATGGGGATGACGACGGTGAGAAGAACCAGAAATGTGGAACGGCAAGGCCGAGTGTGAGTTCGTCGAAAAACGATGAATAGAAGACTCGTCCAATAGGAGGTGGCGATGAGGTGGGAACTACAGGAGATCAAACAGCATATTTATGAGGATGGCAGCATTAGTACCTCAGATATTCAGCTCCTGAATGACGTCTTCGCCGCCGGCTTCGGGGAAGAGGAGGCCGAATTGCTGCTCGACCTCAACCATGTGTTGTCCGGCAACGACCTTGCTCCGGAATTCGTCACCCTGTTCGTCGATTCGCTGTCGGCATACGCGGTCGAGAGCGGCACCCTATCTGCCGCCAAGTGGGAGTGGATCAAGGGGCATATCCTCCGCGACGAGGTGGTCGACGAGGTCGAAGCCCGGCTTCTTGCCCGCATCGCCACCATGGCCAAGACACTGCCGGCCGAATTTCCCGGACAATGACGGCGGAGCGCATATATGCGGCGCATCCGGCGGATGAAGCCATGGCCCCCGATCCCGCGGGGTTCGGATCTCTTCCGGTAGTTCCCTTGGCGTCGGAATGGGTGTTGCCGAATGGGTTCGGCAGCAACGATCTGGCGATGCCCCATCTGGCGGTCTTTCCTTCCAATGTCGGATTCGCCGAAGTCGGTTTCCGGCCGCTGGGGGAGGGGGCGTTCCTCCTCGACACCCGGAGCCAGTTCCACGTCCCGGTCACGGTCGGCGCAAGAGTCCTGCTCGATGAACCGATCCTGGCAGTGCGGCTTCCGTCGTCCGGGCGCTCGCTTGTTCGTCATCCCGGCAATCCGTCCCTGGAGGAATCAGCCGAATTCTACAATATCAGCCTGGTAAGCGACGCCGCCTGTCAAGTCGACAACCAACCGGGCGAGACCCAATTATCCCTGACTTCGGTATTCACCGCCGGAAGTTTGCGGAGTTTGCTGGACGGTCACTCCATACCCCGGCCACTTCGGCTTTTTCTCGACGGACGTCTTGACAATTTCGGCGCGGCCGTCCGCACCTCGGCGAAACTTCACCGCGTTGCCGCGCAAATTCGTGCCCAACCCTACGCGGGGCTGATGGCGTCACTGTATGTGCGAGGCAAGATGTACGAGTTGATGGCCGAGGTGCTGGCCGACCTCACCGACATCCGGGAAAAGGCTGCGCGCTCGCTGCATTCCGATCAGTGCCGGGCGCTGGCCGCACGGGACATATTGATCGACAACCTTGGTGCGCCGCCCGCGATCGAGGACCTCGCGCGGCTGGTGGGGCTTTCACAACGGCGGCTGAACCAGTTGTTCCGCGACTTGTTCGGAGCCACCGTGTTCGCCTGCCTCGTCCGGTGGCGGCTCGACCATGCGAAGAGCCTTCTGGCGCGGGGGGATCTGTCGGTCAAGCAAGTGGCTCACCTCATGGGTTATGCCCATGTCAGCAATTTCACTTTTGCCTTTTTCCGCCGTTTTGGCATGCCGCCGGCTCATTGGCGGCGAGAGCAGAGCGGTCGTGAACAGCTTGAGGGACTCCGCGAATGGAAGTAGTTCTGAATCTCGGGGCCCCTTCCAAGAACAGGCGGCAGAAAAAGGCTCGTTTCCAGCGGAACGTCATCGAAACCCTGGAATTCTCGAGCCAACTGGCCATCCTTTGCGAGCAAGGGAACATCATCGAAGCAAATTCCGCCACGGCCTTCCTGCTCGCGGCCGACAACACCGATGCCCTGATCGGCCGCCCCTTTTCCGAGATGGTGGGGCGAGATTATAGGGAGATCGTCGAAAACCTCACGTCGATCCAGGTTGTCGATCTCAACGAGACGCCGGTCATGCTCGAACGCCTCGACGGCGCTTCGGTCGCGGTGTCCTTGTTGATTCATCCTGCTCGCGAACTGGGCGGGAACTTCACTGTGGTGACCGCGCGCGACATGCGCAACGAGCGCCGCTTGGCCAGCAACGTCCGCGATATTGACCGCGAATTCAAGACGATCGTCGACAACTCCATGCACTTCATCTGCCGGTGCCGTGGAAAGAACATCGTCTACATGAATGGTGCCGCGCGAGACGTGCTCGGTGTGCCGCTCGACTATAATGGCCGTAGGGAATGGAGCTCATTCTTCCACGAGGACTATCGCTCGGTGTTCCAGGAAGACATCGAAGGACTTCTCGACGATAACGACGTCTACCCCGTGCGGCTGAGGCGCTTCGACGGGACGGTCTTCGACGCCCAGGTCTCGCTGACCCGGCTTCCGTCGTCCGGCAAACTCGCCGAATTCATGCTCGAGTTGCGCGACATCAGCGCCCATAATAGAGCGGTCGAGGCCCTGCGCCGGCTCAATGAGACGCTGGAACATAAGATCGAGTTGCGCACGCTGGAACTGGCGCAGGCCACCCGCCGGGCCGAGGAGGCCAGCCAGGCGAAATCGATCTTCCTCGCCAACATGAGCCACGAGCTGCGCACTCCGATGAATGCGGTGATCGGGCTCAGCCATCTCGCCCTCAAGACCGAGCTCACCCCGAAGCAGCGCGATTACCTCGTGAAGATCAAGGGAGCCGCGACGAACCTCCTCGGAATCATCAACGACATCCTCGATTTTTCCAAGATCGAGGCTGGCAAGCTGAGCATAGAAACCGTCGATTTCAATCTCGGCTCGGTATTCGACAACGCCATGAGCGTGACTGCCGTGCGTGCAGAGGAAAAGGGCATCGAACTGCTGCTCCGGGTCGACCCCTCGGTCCCGACCTCACTCGTCGGCGACCCGCTGCGGCTTGGTCAGATCCTGCTCAATTTGCTCAGCAACGCCGTCAAGTTCACCGAGCGGGGCGAGGTGGTGCTGTCCGTCGGCGTCGGAGGTTGGGGCGATGGCTGCGTCGATCTGGTGTTCGCCGTGCGCGACACCGGCATCGGCATGACCGAGGAGCAATGCACCAGGTTGTTTCAGTCCTTCTCCCAAGCCGACAGCTCCACCACCCGCCGCTTCGGCGGCACCGGACTGGGGCTGGCCATCAGCAAGCAATTGGCCGAGATGATGGGGGGCTGCATCCGGGTCGAGAGCACGCCCGGACAGGGCAGCGTGTTCACGGTCGTCGTGACCCTGCAGGTACAGGAGCACAGACCGCCGCTCCCTGAGCCTCTGCCCGAGCGATTGCGCGATCTGCGCGTCCTCATCGTCGACGACAACGCCACCTCGCGCGAAATCCTTTCCGAGGCCCTTGGAGTCTGGTCGATCCGCTCAGAAATGGCGGCGTCGGGGCGCGAGGCGATCACGGCCGTGGAGGATGCCGCCGCCGCCTGCCGTCCCTTCGATCTGGTGTTGATGGACTGGCAGATGCCGGGAATGGACGGTATCGAGACCACCCGGCTCATCCAGGGCGACGCCAAGCTGGGGCAGGTTCCCACGGTGTTCATGGTTTCCGCCTACGGCCGCGAGGAGGCCCTGGCACGGGCCGACACCCTGGGCATTGCGGCGTTCCTGGTCAAGCCGGTCGAGAATGCGGTGCTGCTCGACACCATCGGCGCGGTGTTCGGAGCGGCGCCGCCTTCCGGGAAGCATGGCCGCGGTGAACCGGTGGGGCCGGCGGCCCCGGATTTGCAGGGGATCCGCGTTCTGCTGGCCGAGGACAATGAGATAAACCAGCAGGTGGCGATCGAGCTGCTCGAAGGGGTCGGCGTCGCCGTCGAAATCGCCGCCAACGGCCGTCTCGCCGTCGAAATGGTTCTGGCGGACGCCGCCCGTTACGACGCGGTGCTGATGGACGTGCAGATGCCGGAAATGGACGGCATCGAAGCGACCCGACGCATCTGCGGGCGTCTCGGAGACGGCCGTCCTCCCATCATCGCCATGACCGCCGCCGTGATGGAGGACGAGCGCCTGCAATGCCTGGCCGCAGGCATGGTCGACCATGTCACCAAGCCGATCGATCCGGCGATTCTCTACGACGCGCTCATACGCTGGGCGCGAACGGCCGAACGACGGGCGGAAGCGAACCCGCCACAAGCCCAGGCCGCCGCCGCCCCGCCGGTTGCTGCCGCCACGACCGGTGACGACGGGCTTCCCGACCACCTTCCTCCCTTCGATCTCGCCGCCGCCTTGAAGCGTGTGAACGGCAAGAAGCTGCTGCTGCGCAAGCTGATCGTCGATTTCGGCGTCAAATACGCCGGGGGCATGGTGGAACTCCGGCGGCTGGCTGGAGAGGGCGCGCGCGAGGAAGCGCAGAGGCTGGCCCACACCCTCAAGGGCGTCGCCGGTACACTGGAGGCGGCTTCGCTGTTCGAGGCGGCCCGGGAGGTCGAGCACGCGATACGGGATGGTCTCGCGGCGGAACTGCCCGCCCGCCTCGACGCCCTGGAGGACGAGCTGGCTCCCGCCCTTGCGGCGTCCATGGCGCTCGCAAGCGGTCCGGTGCCGCCCCCTTCTTTCCCACTGGCCGCCCCTTCGGGCCCTTGCGTCGTTCCCGATGATGTCCGCGGATTGGTCGACGAACTTGTCGGCCTCGTCGCGATCAACAGCCTGAGGGCCCGCCCTGCGTTCGAGGCTTTGCGGGCCGCGCTGGGGGATGGCGGAACCGGCGACGAGACGCTTCGGGACGTCGGGCGACACCTCAATACCCTCGACTTCGCCGCCGCCGGGCAATCCCTGGCGGCTTGGCGCGGCCATGTGGCACAGCCCCAGCGAGTGCCGAAGGACCGGGGGGACGACATGATCCTGGCGGTCGACGACGACCCGGCTAACATCGAGGTGCTGAACGAGGTGCTGGGTGGGGAACACGAATTGATTTTCGCGACCGACGGTCGGAAGGGCCTCGACCTCGCCCGTGCGGTGCAGCCCGATCTCATCCTGCTCGACGTCATGATGCCGGACCTTGACGGTTTCGAGGTTTGTGCACGCCTCAAGGCGGAGCGGTGGACAGCCGACATTCCCGTGGTCTTCATTACCGGGCTCGGCGACATCGAGGCGGAGATGCGCGGTCTTGAAATGGGCGCCGTCGATTATCTTACCAAGCCGTTCAGCCCGCCGATCGTGCGGATTCGCGTCCGCAACCAGATCGAACTGAAGCGGGCACGCGACCGCCTCGCTCGCCATGCGCTGACCGACGGCCTGACCGGGTTGGCCAACCGCCGCCGCTTCGACGAGGTGTTGGCAACGGAAGTGAGCCGCTTGCACCGCACGGGGGGGATATTGTCCGTACTCCTTCTGGACGTTGATCATTTCAAGAAGTTCAACGATACCTATGGACATCCGACCGGCGACGAATGTTTGAAAGCGGTCGGCCAAGCAATCGGCTCCATCATCACCCGCTCCTCGGACATGGCGGCACGCTACGGGGGCGAAGAGTTTGCCTGCATTCTTCCCGGCACCGACCACCAGGGCGCCCTCGCGGTCGCCGAATGCATCCGCAGGGGCATCGCCGCCCTGGAGATTTGCCATCGCGCCTCCACGACGGCGGATCACGTCACTGTCAGCATAGGCTCTGCCACCGCCAGCAGGGAGGGCTTGGAGAGTCCTCAGGGCATCGTTAGCCTAGCCGACGAACAGCTCTATCTGGCGAAGACGTCGGGGCGCAATCGCGTCGTCGGCATCGAGAAAAGTGGGCCTCTCGATAGTGCTCGCGCCGAATGAAAGGGATTTTCACCCATGGCTGACATTCTCGTGATCGACGATGATGAAATGATGATCGAGATCATCACCGACGTGATGCATGACCTCGGCCATTCTGTTCGCACGGCTCCGCATGGCCAGAAAGGGTTGGACGAGGCCATGCGGCAAACCCCGAACCTCGTCATCCTGGATATGAACATGCCGGTGATGGACGGCTACACCGTGGCGAAGCGCCTGCGGGCAGTTGCTGCCACGACAGGCGTCCCCATTATTGCCGTAACCGGTGAAACAACGGGAAGCGGCTATGACGCGGCCTATGAGGCCGGGTGCGACGCATTCGTTTCCAAACCCCTGAATTGCGATCAACTGATCGAGAGAGTGAAGAGCTTTGTCGAGTAGCCAGTGTACTCACGTCTCGTCGGGCACGCGGTCGCCCGGTGCTGGCCAACTTGGCGGGAATTTGTTCGTCGCTCACAGAACACCCTTTTCTCCATACGGGGAAACCATTCTAATCGTGGCGGTCAAGACCCTGGCCGAGCAGTCGGGAACAGGCCACCGCTCAGGTCCGCAAGATTCTCCGCGAGACTCGACCATGGCCATGCCGTGCTCGACCTTCTTGGCGCCCTCCTCGATGATCATCACTCGACCAGATCGCCACGGCGATGAGCGAGATCGACAAGGTGACGGGGTACTCGGTCGTCGTCGCCAATCAGGTCAGGCCGCCGCGAACCTCCCCTTGTCGAGGCCCTCCTTGGCGGGCGAACTCCTCGCCATGCGCGACTCCCCGGTCACGGCCGCCGAGGGAATCCGAATGTCCGGCAAGACCATCGGCCTTCCCGGCTATCAGCGCGGCTCGCTGGTGCTGGTACGCGTGCGGGCCTCAACCCAGTCGTCGAGGTCCGCAAGGCTATAGGTACAGGTCTTTCCAAGTTTGGCGAACTTCGGGCCTTCGCCGGTAAGGCGGTACTTTTCCAGGGTGCTCTTGCTCAGTCCAAGATAAGACGCCGCTTCCAATGTGCGGAGCCGACGGTTTGGATGGTCATAGCAAAGTACCCCATCAGACCGCTTGGCCACCGCTGTTGACACGGGCGCGTCTTTTTTCACGCTTCTCCTCGGATCGACGGGCTTTTCAGGGCTGGCGGACGGCAAGAGCGGCTGTCCATCAAGGCAATACATCTGGCCTGGAGATGGAGGAAAGTGGCTCAACAACTGGCGCATGTTCACCTCAATGAAGCCATAAGCCCATCCCTCGGCCCCGGGCTCGCGGCACCACAGCCAGCCACCGGAATGGCCGTTGTTGCCGGCCTGAATGACCCTTGCTGACGGTATTGCCTCGGCGGCTTTCCCGAGTTCATCATACAAAACATTGGGCGAGCCGTTAAATGCGCCTACTCCCCGAAAGCCTATGGCGGGATAGCCACGAAGATCCAATCTCCCTTCCCGGACCAACGCATATATCTTCCTGCGGCCCTCTGGCTCGATTTCTGAAAATTTTTCGCAGGGCGTGAAAGCTATGCGGCCCACCAAGTCGATGGACGCTTCCTCCGCCTGGAAATCGACGGGCGGGGTCCGAAGCTCTACCCATTCGACGGCTTGCCTGAGCGTACACCACGCCAACAGGGGAACCGACTCCTCAACTACAGCGTTCACCACTCCCCCACTCCCTTAGCGTTCACCCTTCCGGCCGCATCATGCCCTCGGGAGAGGCATATCCAAATTTTAGCGGTGGCTGCAACGCCTCCGTTCGCAACCGTGGTGATCTTCGCCACCCCACTCGCCGCCGGGACCTTCAGCGGCCCACTTGCCAGGCGGCGCCTGCTCTCCCCGGATGAGGCTCTGCGGACCACACTCGGAAGCCAGAAATGGGGCGCCAAAATCCTACCATCAGGGAAATGCCGTGGCTACCCAGTGGCTTCCGCAAGCCAACGGGGGCGGCAATATCGTCGGCGAACTTATTGAAAATATTGGCGCAACCGGTAGGATTCGAACCTACGACCTCTGCCTTCGGAGGGCAGCGCTCTATCCAGCTGAGCTACGGCTGCGAGGCCGATCACGGGGGATCGGAGAGGGGCGGACAGTACTGGATTTCTGCGGGGTTGGGCAACCCCCTTTGTGGAGAACCGCCAAAGCGGGGTGAGACGCAAACAAGGGCGGCCGGTGCCGGTTCCGGGACCGTTCAGCCGCGATCGGCGGCCGTCCCCTCCAGGAGCTTGATGATCGCCATCACGTCCTGCTCGCCCAGGCCCTGCCGTTCCGCGGCGTCGAAACTGGCCGAGACCGTGCGCGCGGCAGGGATCTCCACGCCGCCGGCGGCGGCGAGGGCGAGGCGGACGTCCTTGGCCATGTGCTTGAGCGGGAAGACCGCCGGGTAGTCGCGCCGACGAAGCGATTGCGACTTCAAGGTCAGGATCGGCGCCGCGCACGGGGTCTCGGCAATCATGTCGAGCAGGATGTCGCGGTCGAGACCGGTCGCCTCGCCGAACACCACCGCCTCGGCCAGGGCTTGCAGCATGGTGCCCAGCACCATGTTGATGGCCAGCTTGGCGGTGGCCCCCTGGCCGTGGCCGCCGAAATGGAAGGTCCGCTTGCCGAGGACGTCGAAGATCGGCCGGCAGGCCGCCACCGCGGCCGCGTCGCCGCCGACGAGAATCACCAGCGTCCCGTCGGTGGCCGGCTTGACCGACCCGGACACCGGCGCGTCGAGAACCGCGACGCCCCTCGCGTCCAGGCGCTCGGCCACCGACCGGCTCAGAATCGGGGAGATGGTGCCCATGTTGATGACCGTCTGTCCCGGGCGCGTTCCCGCGGCGACGCCGTCGGGCCCGAACAGCACCGCCTCCTGGCTGGCGTCGTCGGCCACCATGGTGATGACGACGTCGGCGCCGCGGGCCAGCGCCGCCGGGCTGTCGGCGATGGCAACGCCCAAGGCCTCCGCCGTGGCGCGGGTCCGGTTGTAGACCGTCAGCGCATAACCGGCCTTGAGCAGGTTGGTGGCCATGGGACGGCCCATGTGACCCAGTCCGATCCACCCGATCCTTGGTTTCGACATGCCTCAATCCTCCCCGGTCACGGCCGTTCGCCGAGGCGGGCCTGGGCGGCCAGCCATTCCGTGTGCATGGTCTTGGCCCCGCGCGTGTCGTGATTGCGCAGGTGTTCCTGGTAGCGCCGCTCGTAATAGCCGTTGACCCCCACCTTCTTGGCGGCGTTGTCCCAGGCGATGCGCCGGCATTCCAGTTTGAGGCGGCAGGGTTCGCCGCAATGGTCGGCGCCGTCGGTCGCGGCGCCGCAGATCGTGCACGTCACTGGCTGTCTCCCTTCCGGCCGGAGGCCACGGCCCGAGCCTAGAGTGCCCGGCGGCCTTTTTCCAGCCCATGTCTTGCACCCATGCCTTGCGCCGCTGCGGTTCGTGCGGCAATGATGGCCGATGCTGTCCGGCGCCCTCGGCTCGTCGTGGTTCCTGGTCGCGGCGCTTGCCGCCGTCGACGCGGTGTGGCTGGCGGCGTCCGGCCTGGGCGTGGTGCCGGCCTCGCTGGCGGTGCCGAGCCTGGGGGTCGCCGTCCTGGCCGGCATGACGGCGGTCTATCGCCGCTGGCGCCCGGTTCCGGCCATCGCCGCCCTCACCGGCGTGGCCGCGGAGACGGTGGCGTTCACCGCGGTGGCGGCAATCCTCAGCTATCTGGTCGCCGCGGCCGGCGGGCCGCTGGCCGACGACCGCCTGGCGGCCGCCGACCGGGCCGTGGGGCTGGACTGGATGGCCGTCTATGCCTGGAGCAAGGCCCACCCGATGGTCGAGGGCCTGTTGCGCCTTGCCTATGTCAGCCTGATTCCGCAGATGATCGTCGTGCAGGTGGCGCTCAATTTCCGCGGCCGGGCGGAGCGGAGCCGGGAGTTGCTGTGGCTGTTCATCGCCACCGCCCTGGGCTGCATCGCCCTGTCCGGACCATTCCCCACCGCCGGCGCCTTCGCCCATTTCGGCGTTGCCCTCGACGAGCCCTATGTGCGGCAGTTCCTCGCCGTCCGTGCCGGGACCCTGACCGCCATCGATCTGCGCCATGCCCAGGGAATCGTTCAGTTTCCCTCGCTGCATCTGGGCTTGGCGGTGGTGCTGACCTATGCCGCGCGCGGCATTCCGCTGCTGTTCCCGCTGCTGGCGGCGATCAACGCCGTGGTGATCGCCGCGACGCCGACGATCGGCGGACACCATTTCGCCGATCTGTGGGGCGGAGCGGTCCTCAGCGCCGTGGCCGTGCTGGCGGTGCGGCGGGCCTCCCTCTCCAGACGCCTGGGAACCAAGCGTCCGGGGAGGACCGCTAGCGGCGGCCCAGCTTGATGGTCCGCTGCCGCTCGATTTCTTCCTCGGCGAGGCAATCGTGGCACAGCGCGGCGGTGGGATTGACCCGCAGGCGCTCCGGCTCGATCGGCAGCGTGCATGAGCGGCAAATTCCCGTCGATGAGACCGCCGAGCGGCGGGCCAGGGCGGCATTCAGCGCCTGACGGGTGAACTGCTCGACTTGCTCGTTGGCGGCGTCGATCTCATCCATTGACCGTATCCCCCTTTGGTAAAAGGTGCGGTAAATATGGTGGCGCAGCGGCGCGCGCGAATCAAGATATTGATGCATGGCGTCACGGACTTGTCATCGGCTAGCCCGGATTCGCAAAGACGCTTGCCTTCCGTCCAGGTGCAACGCAATATTTAGCGGTTTCGACAGCCGGCTGCCCCGATAGATGGACTCGCACAAGCTCGCCAAGGTTCTGGCGCTGGCCGCCTCGGATAACGAGGCGGAGGCGTTGCATGCCCTGCGCACCGCCAAGCGCCTGCTGGCGACGGCGGGCGCCGATTTCGTCGACCTCGGCCGCCGCCTGGCCGAACCGGCCGCGGCGCCATCCTCCGGCGAGGTCGAGGCGCTGGAGGATGCGGTGTTCGACCTTCGCAACGAGCTTCGCCATCTCAAGGCCGAGAACGAGCGCCTGCGGCAGCGCGGCGGCGGCGATGCGGTCGTGCCGGCCGGCTCGCTTGCCGACGCCGCCAAGGACGCGGCCCAGGCGATCCGTCTTCGGGCGGAGGCGGCGACGCTGGTCGAACAGCTGACGGCGGCACGGGCCGAGCTGGCACGGGCCGAGCGGGCCGAGGAGCGTCTGGCGGCACGGCTCGAAGAGGCGGATCGGGAGATCTTCCGCCTGATGGATGCGCTGACCGACGCCGAGGCGCAGGTGGCGACGCTGACCATCGAGCTGTCGGGCCGCCAAACGCCGGCCCACGCCCCGGCGACCGCCGCTCCGCGCGGCAAGCCGCCCGCCGCCGTCCGCGGCAAGGTGCGGACCGCCGGACAATACGCCCTGTTCTGACCCGCCCACAGCCACGGTGCCGCGCACCGACGGCCCCGACCTACGGCGTCCACATATGACGGCGATGGGGGCGTCAGTGCCGGGTCAGGCTGGCCACCACGTCGCGAAGCGCCTCCGTCGAAAACGGCTTGTGAACCAGGGCATATCCCGCCGCCCGCGCCTCCTTGAGGCGCTCGGGGGCGGTGTCGCCGGTGATGATCAGCCCCGGGATGGCCGTTCCGCAGCGCTTCCGCACCGCCTCGATCGCCACCGGGCCGACCTCGCCGCCGCGCAGGCGATAATCCGAAATCACCAGGGCGGGGCGGCGCCGGTGATGACCGATTTCGGCGACGGCATCTTCGATCGATCCGGCCGTGGCGACCTCGTAGCCCCAGCCGGTCAGCGCCGCGTTGAGGCTTTCGCGGACCAGCTCCTCGTCTTCGATCACCATCACCATGTCATGGGTCACCGCGTGCCGTCGGTCGGCGGCGGGCGGGGCGGAGGCCGCCGTCACCGGCAGGGCGGCCGGCATGGTCACGGTGAAGCACGAGCCATGGCCGGGCCGCGAGCGCACCGACACCCGGTGATCGAGCAGCCGTGCCAGCCGGTCGACGATGGCCAGTCCCAGGCCCAGCCCCTTGGCACGGTCGCGCTCGGGATTGCCGATCTGGAAGAACTCTTCGAAGATCGCCGCCTCGTCTTCCGGCGCGATGCCGATGCCGCTGTCGCACACCGCCAGCGCCACCGTCTCGCCGCGCCGGTGGCAGCCGACCACCACCCCGCCGTGCCGGGTATAGCGCAAGGCGTTCTCGATCAGATTGCGCAGGATCCGCTCCAGGAGCAGCGGATCGGAGCGGACCGTCGCGGCGGTGGCGACGCAGTGCAGACGCAGGCCGAAGGCCTGTGCCCGGGGGCGGTACTCATGGTCCAGCGCGGCGAGAAGGGGGCCGAGGGGCACGGCGACGATCCGCGCCTCGATGATGCCGGCGTCCAGCCGCGAGACGTCGAGCAGGGCATCCAGCATCAGGCGCAACGCCTCGACGGAATGCTCGATGCCGCCGAGGATGCGGCCGACCGCGGCGCCTTCGAGCCGCTGGCGCAGGACGCCGACGAAGAGGACCAGGCTTTGAACCGGCTGGCGCAGGTCATGACTGACCGAGGCGAGGAATTTCGATTTCGCCACCGCGGCACGTTCGGCGTCCCGCTTGGCGGCGGTCAGGGCCGCGGTCATCTCGACCCGTTCGGTCACGTCGAAATTGAGACCCGACACCCGTTGCGCCCGGTTGTCGGCATCGCGATGGATGCTGGCCAAGGTGGCGATGTGACGAAGCACCCCGTCGGGACGGACGATGCGGTACTCGCATTGCAGCGAGGCGCTGTTGGGCAACACGGCCTCCATCAGCGCCGCGATGGCGGCCCGGTCCTCCGGGTGCACCCGTTCGAAGAACGCCGCGTGGCTTGACGCGGTGGTCGCCGGGTCGAGGCCGAACAGACGGAAATAGCTGTCCGACCAGGTGCATTCGCCGGTGGACAGGTCCCAATCCCAGGCTCCGGCGCCCACCACCTCCTGGGCCAGCGCCAATCGCTCCTGGTTTCGCCGTGCCGTCTCCACCGCCCACCGGCGTTCCGCGTCCAGTCGGGACAGCTGGCCGGCGACCACCGCGACGATGGCGATCAGCATTGCCACCGCCAGGACCGCAAACAGGGCCATGGACAGGCTGGGGTCGACGTCGAACGCCGCGGCCACCGCCACCAGCACCCAGCCAAGGGTCAGGGGCCCGATCGCGATCAGGGGGAGCAGCCGCCGCGCGGCCGTGCCTCCCAGATAGGGCCGGGTGAGCGTCCGCACGATGCCGATGTCGGGTCTGGCGGCGAGGAAACCGGCAAACAGCACCAGCAGGACCGCCGACGCGACGGCCGACGAACCGGCCAAGATGCCCTCGCCATGGAATGCGGTGGCGGAATAAAGGTGAGCGATGGTCATGGCGAGGGCGAGGGCGCCGCCGAGGCTTGCCACCGCGGTATAGACGGCCGCGACGTGCCGGAACGACGGTGGTGCCGGGACCAGCAGCGCCGCCGCCAGCAGGGACTCGACCGCGACGATCGGCATCAGGCCGCCGCTCGCCGGATCCCCGCCGGCCATCGCCGCCAGGACGACCGCGACCGCCGCTGCCGCGACGATCCGCTGCGAGACCCGCACCGACCGACGCGGGCGCGCCGTCACCAGCACCAGCCCGCCGCCGAGGATGACCGCCAGGACGGTGGCCCAGGGGCGCATCGGTGCGCCCCCCCATCCCGCCGGCACGACCAGCCCCACCGCGACGGCCAGCAGGCCGCAGCCCCGCGCGAAGTGCAGCGCCGACCGGTCGGAGATTATGGCGGTCCCTTCGGGCACGGCGCGTCGCCTCCTCTGTTTCGTGACTTGGGCATCATGGATTCCGACGACACGCTGTTTGCACGAAATAAGCTAGAGGAAAAACTATTCAAGAGTCGAGGTGCCGCCTCTGTTGCGCTGCAAAACCGCCATCCGCACGTAAGTGCAGCACCGCGCAAAATACAGGATCCGGCAAAGCCGTCTGGCTGGAAGCAGCGATGCCTACCACTCCAGTACAGCCACCGGCGACGACGGATACCGCCTCTCTCGACGGGATATGCCTATGGAAATGCTTCTATTGTTGTCTCCTGCAACCATCACGCTTGCCGGTACGACGACAGTGTTCGCGGCCACAGCCCTTCGCCACTACCGCAAACGTGTCGCGTATTCTCGCCAGCTTGTCGCGGAGAGGGCCAGAACCGCGGCAATCGTCGATGCCGCGGTGGACGGAATCGTCGTCATCGACCAGAACGGAGCCATCGAAGGCTTCAACCGCGCCGCGGAACGGGTGTTCGGCTATCATGCCGCCGAGGTCCTGGGGCACAACGTCAAGATGTTGATGCCCGAGCCCTACCACTCGGAACATGACGGCTATCTGGCCGCCTACAGGGCGACCGACAGGCCGAAGATCATCGGCATCGGCCGCGAAGTCGTCGGCCGCCGCAAGGATGGAACCACCTTCCCCATGGACCTGGCCGTGGGCGAAAGCCGCTTCGAAGACCGGCGCCTGTTCGCCGGCATCGTCCGCGACATCACCGCCCGCAAACGCATGGAAGACGAGCTGCGCGAGAGCGAGGAGCGCTTCCGCCTGCTCGTCGACAACATCCGCGACTACGCCATCGTCACCTTCGACACCGCGGGAGCGATCAAGTCGTGGAACGCCGGCAGCCAGCGCCTGTGCGGCTGGCCGGCCGGCGAGGCCATCGGCAAGCCGATCAGCCTGTTCTTCCTCCCCGGCCGGGAACAGGAGGGCCAGGACATCCTGGCCCATGTGCGCGAATGCGGCCGCTTCGAGGGCAAGGGCCAGCGGGTCCGCCGCGATGGCAGCACGTTTTGGGCCCACGAAATCGATACGCCCTTGTGGGACCGGACAGGCCACATGCGGGGGTTCGTCCACATCTCCCACGACGTGACCGGGCAGATGGAAACCGACCACGCCCTGCGGGCCGCCAAGGAGGACGCCGAGCGGGCCAATCGGGCCAAGACCCAGTTCCTGCAAGCCGCCAGCCACGACCTGCGCCAGCCGGCGCAGGCGCTGGTCCTCTACGCCTCGGCCCTGGAATCGCGGGTCGGCGACCGCGAGGCCGCGGCACCGATCCTGACCAATCTCAAGGGATCGCTGGCAACGCTCAACGGGCTGCTCGGCGTGCTGCTCGACGTTTCCAAGCTGGAGGCGGGAATCATCACGCCCGAGCCGACCATCTTCGCCTTGGCCGAGGCGATCGACGAGGCCGTGCGGGACTTCGAACCGCAGGCCGCGCGCAAGGGCATCCGCGTGAAGATGGTCGCGACGACGGCAATGGTGCGCAGCGACCGCACCCTCTTCGGCCGCATCGTTCGCAACCTGATGAGCAATGCGGTCCGCTACACCGAACGCGGCAGGATCCTCGTCGGCTGCCGTCTTCGCGGCCAGACCATCCGCGTCGAGGTCCTCGACACCGGGACCGGCATCCCCAAGGACAAGCTGGAAGAAATTTTCCACGAATTCGTCCAGGTGGGGAACCCGGAGCGGGATCGCGACCAGGGACTCGGTCTCGGCCTCGCCATCGTCCGGCGGCTGGCGCGGGTGCTCGGCTGTCCGGTCACGGTCCGCTCCACCGAGGGAAAGGGCTCCGCGTTCTCGGTGGAATTGCCCCTGCTGGGGTTCAGCCGGGCCAGGAACCTCGCCTTCCTGTCGTCACCGCAGGCCCGGCCCGCGGCACCGCCGGCCAAGGGGCTGATCTTCGTCATCGACGACGAAAACGCCGTCCTGACGGCGCTGCGCATGCTCATTCAGGACTGGGGCTACGAGGTGGTGGCGGCGCACAGCGAGGACGAGGCGATGGAGGCCCTCGATCACCAGCCCCGTCCCCCCGATGTCGTCGTCGCCGACTACCGGCTGCGCGCCGGGCACACCGGGGCCGAGGTCATCGCGCGCATCCGCCAGCGCTACAACCGCCCGATTCCCAGCATCATCATCACCGGCGACACCGCGCCCGAACGCATCCGCGAAGCCCAAGCCCACGGCCTCGGCCTGCTCCACAAGCCCATCCCCGCCGACACGCTTCACGCCGAGATTGCAAGGCATCTGCGCTAGGAGTTTGGCCCCACGAACATGGTCGTCACCCCCGCCCACACCACCAAGCAGAAACGTACCGAGCACCTGCCGCTGTCGGGCCAGACGATGGCGCTGCTATCCTCAATCCGGGAGGACGGGGCGGATTTGCAATATGTCTTCCCCGGAAAGGCCCCCGGCAAGCCGCTGACCGATATCAAAAAATTCTGGCAGGGCGTGTTGGTCGAGGCCGGGATCGAGGATGCCCGCCTTCATGACCTGCGTCATACCCACGCCTCCCATCTGGTTTCGTCCGGCATGAGCCTGGCCATTGTCGGCAGGCTGCTGGGCCATACCCAGGCGCAGACCACCCATCGTTACGCCCATCTGGCCGACGTTCCCTTGCGGGCGGCGGCGGAGCATTTCGGCGCGAAGGCGGATGTTCTGGGGGGGGGGGAAGTGAAGAAGTCGGCCTGAGCCTATCCGGCCTTGGCCGCTTCGATAGCTTCAGGGAGCAAGGTGATCAGGTCCGCCAGGTTCACGGTGGCGGTGCGGTGGACGATCCTGGGGTCGGCGCCTTCGTAATTGTGCGCAAGGATATTGCGCATGGCGACCATCTGCCTCCAGGGGATGGCGGGGAAACGGGCGCGGAAATCGTCGGGAACGTGGCGTGCGGCCTCGCCCACGATCTCGATGGCGCGGACGGTGGCCAGATAGGTCTTCTCGTCGGCCAGCAGTTCTTCCGGTGTCATGGCGCCGACGAAGCGCCGCGCCTTCTCGGCATAGGCCAGCATGTCGGCTAAGTAATCCACGAAGTCGCGGGTCACAGCATGCGCACCTCGGCCAGGATGCGCTGGCCGATGCGCGGCCTCAGCGCCGCCTTGTTCGCCACGTCCACCTTCATGCCCAGCGCGTCGCAAAGGTCGAGTTGGAGGCCGGCATACTCGAACAGGCCGGCCTCGTCGCCGAATTCCACCAGCACGTCCAGGTCGCTGTCTTCCCGCTGCTCGCCGCGCACGAACGAGCCGAACACCCCCATGGAGCGGATCGGGTAGCGGCGGCGCAACTCGGGCTGCAAGGCGCGGAGTTGATCGATGATGTCTTCAAGGCGACGCATGCGGCCTCTCGTCAAAGCTCCCCATAATATACGCGCACCCCCGTGGCAATACCAGCCTGCGCCCTGGATGCTTAAAGTCATTGAATCATAACGCAAATTTGACATTTGCCGCGCCCCACGATGCAATCACTACGTGTGTATTAACTGTATCAGGAGGGTGCCTATGGCAGGCCGACAGGCGAAGATTCTGACACGAACGCAAGAGCGCGCGCTGCTGCGCCACGCCGCCTCGGGGCCCGGCTTTCATCAAGGCAGGAAAGGCCGTGCTCTACCCTGTCGCCGCCGTCGAAAAGTTCGAGGCCGGCCGAAAATAAATTTGCGACCCAGGTGCGACCTGACACCAAATTTAAGGCCCTAGCCGGTGCCAGCTAGGGCCTTGATTTTATTGTGGTGCCGGTTACAGGATTCGAACCCGTGACCCCCTGATTACAAATCAGGTGCTCTACCAGCTGAGCTAAACCGGCGCCGTGGTGGGGAAAGTAGAGCGTGGCGGGAATTGCCGCAAGGGGGGCGCTGCGGCGGTGTCGGTGACACATGACAGGCGCGCCAGCAGGGCGGCGAGGATCTGTTCGCGGGACGGCATGGGCGACCTCAAGCGGATCACGGGGCGAGGCAACCATTCTCGCCGCTTTGCCCGCCCGATAGTCACAACAGCTGTCACACCCCGGCGGGGTGGATTGTCTAGTGGGCATCAACTTTCATCGAAAGGGATCCCCATGAAGACGCTCCTCCGCATTGATGCCAGCGCCCGCTCGGAAGGCTCGCACACCCGCGCATTGGCGGATTACGCCCAGTTCCGGTGGCAAGAGGCCCATTCCGATGGCATCGTGATCCGGCGCTCGCTCGCCGAGGATCCTGTACCGCACCTGACCAGTACGCTGATCGAGGCATTCCAACAGGCGGATCATTCGAACCGTGCTGCGACCAGATTGTCCGACGCCTTGATCGACGAACTTCGCCGCGCCGATCACGTGCTCATCGGTAGCCCGCTTTACAAGGGGTTTCGCCAAAATAGCCGAATCGATCTGGCGCAACTGACGGTTGGCGATTCTCAGGGGTAGGCCGGTCGGCTAGAATCGGCGGCATGATCGATGAAGATGAAATCCGCCGCCACTACGAACTGCTGCGCCCGAGC
>JACRFY010000299.1 GCA_016212565.1 Magnetospirillum sp.
CCATGGCGCAGCCGGCATAGGGGGCGATGAACTGCAGCGGCGCCGGCTCGGAAGCGGTGGCGGCGACGACGATCGAGTATTCCATGGCGCCGTAATCGGTCAGGGTCTTGACCAGCTGGGCCACGGTCGAGCGCTTCTGGCCGACGGCGACATAGATGCAGTACAGCTTCTGCTTCTCGTCGCCGCTGGAGTTCCAGCGCTTCTGGTTGATGATGGTATCGATCAGGATCGCGGTCTTGCCGGTCTGGCGGTCGCCGATCACCAGCTCGCGCTGGCCGCGGCCGACCGGGATCAGGGCGTCGATGGCCTTGATGCCGGTGCTCATCGGCTCGTGCACCGACTTGCGCGGAATGATGCCGGGCGCCTTGACGTCGACGCGCGAGCGCTGCTCGGCGACGATCGGCCCCTTGCCGTCGATGGGATTGCCCAGCGCGTCGACGACGCGGCCGAGCAGGCCCTTGCCGACCGGAACCTCGACGATGGCGCCGGTACGCTTGACGACATCGCCTTCCTTGATGGCGCGGTCGTCGCCGAAGATCACGACGCCGACGTTGTCGACCTCGAGGTTCAGCGCCATGCCCTTGATGCCACCGGGAAATTCGACCATCTCGCCGGCCTGGACCTTGTCGAGGCCATGGACACGGGCGATGCCGTCGCCGACACTCAGCACCTGACCGACTTCCGCGACTTCCGCCTCGGTTCCGAAGTTGGCGATCTGTTGCTTGAGGATCGCGGAGATCTCAGCCGCGCGGATTTCCATTATCCAATCCCTTTCATAGCGAGCTTCAGGTGCTGCAGCTTGGTCTTCAACGAGCTGTCGACCATGCGCGAGCCGACCTTGACCACCAGGCCGCCGAGCAGCCCTGGGTCGACGGTGGTTTCGACGGTAATGTTGCTGCCGTAGGCGGCCTTCAAGGCGGCGGCGAGTTGCGACACCTGGGTGTCGGTCAGCGCGACCGCCGATTCCACCGAGGCCGACATCTCGCCGCGACGGGCGGCAAGCCGGCCGAGATAGGCGGCGATGACGCCTTCGAGCACGAACAGCCGGCGGTTCTTGGCCGCCAGGCCGAGGAAGTTGAGGGTCAGGACGGAAAAGCCGGCGGCCTTGGCCAGCGCGGTCACCGCCTGTCCCTGCTGATTGCGCGACAGAACCGGACTGCCGACCAGACGGCGGAGATCGGCGCTGGCGCGGATCATCGCCTTGAGGGTCGTCAGGTCCTCGGCCACCTGATCGAGCAGATTCATGCTGTCGGCCAGGCCGAACAGGGCGGTAGCGTAGCGGTCGGCGATGACGCCAATGGTTTCGGAGGGCACCTGGGCAAGTCCTCGGGATCAGGGCGGAACGAAAATCGCAGGCAGCCGTAAAGAATTGTTTCTGCTGTGCTTTCCGGCGCCGCAGCACGGACGCCCGGCACAGCGCGACGGTTAACTAGCACACTCGGTATTGCGTTGCAAGACGTGTCCTGCCCATTCGGGGGAGGACGGGACCGAAGGTTCCGGCCATTTCTCGCTTTCCGACCTACCCGGTACAGGTTTCGACCTACCCGTTTTCCGCCCTCCCCCGCCGGGTCATCACCCGATTGCGGATTGCCGTCGAGTTGAATAGCGTTGGAATGCAAATCCCGTCGCGTGGAGAGGCGCATGCTTGGGGTGGGTCTGTTGCTGCTGGCGGCGTCGCTGTTGTCTGCGGCGATCGTCAAGCGCCACGAAGGACTGCTGCTGGGCGGCGTGGTGGCCTATGCCGGCACCGCCATCTACATCGCCGAGCACGACGTGATGCTGTTCACGCCGGCGATCCTGCTGGCCGGCTTCCTGGCCCTGGTCGGCCTGGCCCGCTTCGCCACCGGCTACGGGCGCGAGCGGGGGTAGTCACATCGGCCGGGGGAGCTGTATGGGCGAAAGGGCTGCAACGTCCGTCCGGAAGGCCGTGATCGCCTTAAGCATATCGGCCACCTCATTGGCTTCCGTACCGAGCCCGCCTCCATAATCCGGGTAGCGGCTCGCCATCGTCCACGTCGACACCAAGGCGAATTGATCCATACGGCTCGCGAGACCCGGATAGAGCGGGGCTGCCAGAGACGAGAGGATCTCGATATCGTGGCTGCGAGGGGCGCGAACGGCAGCGGCGACCAACAATCCCTTGAGGATTTTTTCTGCGGCTTGCTGGCAATGAAAGGCGGCCGGATCGATCAGAGGCGGTTGGCGGACGAGCGCCATCTCGGCCATGCAAATGTCTTCGTCGGCCTTGATGAACCATTGGCCGGCTTCGCTCCACTGGCGCTGTCGTTGGTCAGGGTCGCTCATAGACGACCACACCCTCGTGGAGGATGGTATGGGCGAATGAGCCGAAGGCCTGCGCCCGTTCGTTCAGGACGCTTTCCCGACAAGGCAGAATGTCGACCGGCAGCGCGATTCCCTTGCGGGCCTCGTAGCGGCGGCGCGAGGACAGCCATTCGTCGGGAACGTCGTCGTCGACGACCACCATCAGATCGTAATCGCTGTCGGCGTCGCCCTCGCCTCTGGCACGGCTGCCGAACAAGATGACCCGGCGGGGGTGGAACACCGCCACCACCTGATTGAGCAACCGCTCCGGAACGGGCTTGCCGGTCGCCATCATGGCCTCATGCCGTTTGGCAGCCCCCGTCGGCAGAGGCGCCGTCGCCAGAATGCCACATCGCGGGACGGCGACAAGAGGCACATGGTCACCGACCGTCCCGCAGCATCGCCTCGACGTCCGGCAGGGCCTCCGGCGTACCGACGTGATACCAGCAGCCATCGTGGACCAGGCCGAACAGCCGGCCCTCTTCCAGGGCGCGGTCATACAGCACGTTGAGCGAGAACTTCCCCGTCGGGGCGGCGGCGAACAGGCGCGGCGACAGGATCTGCACCCCCGAGAACAGCAACGGCGCCACCTCGCGGTCGTGGCGCCGACGCGGCACCCCGGCGGGGTCGAGGAAGAAGTCTCCGGCGCCCTCGTAGCCCACCGCGGTGGCGGTGGGTTGCAGCAGCAGCATGGCATCCATGCGCTCGGAATCCCAGGCCTCGGCCAGGCGGGCCAGGGCCGGCTGGGCCCCGTCGGTCCAGACGATGTCGCTGTTGACGACGTAGAAGGGTTGCTCGCCGAGCAGCGGCAGGGCGTGGGCGACGCCGCCGCCGGTTTCGAGGAGAACCTCCTCGTGGACCAGCGACAGCCCGGGGCGCTCGCCGAGATGGGCGTGGATGCGCTCGGACAGCCAGTGGGTGTTGACGACGATGCGGGCGACGCCGGCCTCGGCCAGGTGGTCGAGGGCGCGGTCGAGCATGGTCCGGCCCGCCACCGCGACCAGCGGCTTGGGCGTGGTCAGGGTGATCGGCCGCATGCGCAGGCCGAGGCCGGCCGCCAGCACCATCGCATGAGTGGGGGGGCTCATGCCGCCGGCACCGTGCGGCGGTCGGCGGGCAGGTGGCGGTCGAGCCAGTCCTTGATCGGCGCCAGTTCGGGATGGGCCAGCGACGCCTCCAGCAGGCGCCACACATGGGGAATGTGGCCGAGATAGGCCGACTTGCCGTCGCGCTTGCACAGGCGGGTGAAGATGCCGATCACCTTGGCGTGGCGTTGGGCGGCAAGGATCGCCCACGAGGCGGCGAAGGCGTCGGGGTCGAGGCCGGGGACGCGCTCCAGGTAGCGGGCCTTCATCCGTTCCACCAGACCGGGGGCGAGGTTGCGGCGGGCGTCTTCGAGCAGGCTCATCGGGTCGTAGGTCAGCGGTCCGCCGACGGCGTCCTGGAAGTCGAGCAGGCCGCAGGCCTGCAGGCCCTCGCGCGGCAGCAGCAGCAGGTTGTCGACGTGGAAATCGCGCAGCACCAGCGTCTCCGGCACCTGCCGCGCCCGCGGGAACAGGGCGCGCCAGCGCGCCAGATAGTCGGTGCGGATGGCCGCGGCGGTGTCGCAGCCCAACACCGCCGGCATGTACCAGTCGGTCAGCAGGGCGGCCTCGGCGAGCAGGCGCTCGTCGTCGTAGGCCGGCAGGGCCGGCGGCACCGCATCCATCTGGCGGTGCAGGTCGGCCAGCACGTCGATGGCCAGGGCGTACAGCGCCTCCTCGTCGTGGCCGCGGGCCAGCAGGCGGGTGTAGGTGTCGTCGCCGAGATCTTCGAGCAGCAGCAGGCCGGCCTCCATGTCCAGTGCCAGCAATTGCGGCGCGGCATAGCCGAGGCGCTGCAGGTGCATGGCCATGCGGACGAAGGGGCGGACGTCCTCCTTGGGCGGCGGCGCGTCCATCAGCACGGCGCGGCTGCCGTCGGCCTTCTCCAACCGGTCGTAGTGGCGGAAGCTGGCGTCGCCGGCCAGCCGGCCGCGGGCGGCGCCGCTCCAGCCGGCGCGGGTGAGAAAGGCGTGGATCAGCGCCTCGCGGCTGTTCATGGCGTCAAATCTCCGATACGGGTGTCCCACTGGCCGTGGGGCGTCAGGGTGGCAATGCGGCTGTCGGCGCCCTCGCCCGCCGCCAGCGCCACCAGCAAATGCCGGCGCGGGGTCAGCGGGCCAAGGCGGTCCGGCCATTCGACGACGGCGATGCCGTCGGCGACGGCGTCGTCGAAGCCCAGTTCGACCACCTCGTCGGAACGCTTCAGGCGATAGAGATCGAAGTGCCAGACGGTGCCGCGCGGGGTATCGTAGGCCTGCACCAGGGTGAAGGTCGGACTGGGCACGTCCTCGTCGGCACCGGCCAGGGCTTGGATGAAGGCGCGGGCCAGGGTGGTCTTGCCGGTTCCCAAGCTGCCGGCGAGCAGGATGACGTCGCCGGTCCGCGCCCGCCCGGCCAGGGCGCGGCCCAGGCGGCGGGTGGCCTCTTCGTCCGGCAGGGCGAGAATGCGCGAATGGGTCATGGCCCCAGCTTGTAGCCCGGCCCCTCCGCGGCTGCAAATACCCAAACGGCTGGCCTCAATTCTTGACCCGCACCCGATAGCGGACCGTCGCCTCGCCCTTGGCCGGCACCGGCACCGACCAACTGGCGGCGAAGGCGTTGTCCTTGCGGTGCGGACGGGATTCGTCGACCACCAGCCAGTCGCCGCCGAAGGCCTCGCCGACGCTGACCGTGGCCGGCGAATCGCCGCCATTGGCCAGCCGCACCTCCCAGGCCGCCTCGGTGATCTCGGCCGAGACGCGGCGGAAATCGGTCTGCACCCGCCGCGCGGTGACGTCGAAGGCCTCGCCGAGGGCCAGCGTCGCCGTCGCCCCCGCCGGCAGCGGCGGCAGGCGGGTCTCGCCGACCGGCACGGCGGTGCCGTCCTTGGCGCGCTGCGCGACCCGCAGGGTGCCGGCCGGCAGCGGCGCGCCGGTGCCGTTGACGAAGGACAGCCGCAGGCCGGGATGCTGCGGCTCCAGGTCGCCGAGCCGGTCGCGCCAGCCGTGCGGCGGCAGCGGGTCGAGCACCAGCAGCCGGGTGGCGGCCAGGGTTGCCGGCGGCAGCAGCGGCACCTGCTTGTGCTCGCCGTCGGCGAGGCCGACCGGATGGGCCAGGGTGTAGAGGTGGTGGGGACCGAGGCCCTCGCGCTCGGGATCGCCCGCCATCGCCGCCGCGGCGACGGCGACCGTGGCGCGGCGGCGCAGCGGCACCGCGGCGGCCCAGGCCGGCTCGCCGGCCAGCAACTGGATGCGGGCGGCGGGATAGTCGGCGCCGCTTTGGTTGTCGAGGACCGCCCAGGCGGCCAAGGCCAGCTTGTCGCTGCCGGGCATCAGTTCGCCGGCATATTCGGCGCGCCAGCCCAGACCGCCGGTCTGATAGCCGAGATCGAGATCGCGGCGGCCGGCGCTCTCGGCGATCACCGCGGCGCGGAACACCGGGGTGGGATGCAGGCCGGACGGCAGGGCGTCGTAGAGAATCCGGGCCGGCGTCCCGGCCACCACCTTGCCGTCTTGCAGAAACACCGGCGTTCCGTCGGCGGCCAGGACGCGGGCGCGGGTCTCGCGCTCGCCGTCGCGCCACACCACCGTGACGTCGTGGCCCAGCGCACGCGCCAGCAGCCGCTCGGCGGCGATGCCGTCGAGGTCGAGGGATTGCTCGCGCACCGTCACGCCGGGCGCGGCGAGGGTGGCACTGCCGGGCTCGGCCAGACGGGCGATGCCGTCGAACACCAGGGTGCCGGCGCCCTTGTCGAGCACCGCCGGGCGGCGGTCGCGGACCTGGGCTCGCCCGTCCTGGGCAATCACCAGGGTCAGGCCGGAGCGCCCGGCCGTGCCCACCATGGCCTCGCCGTCGCCGGCATCGGCGGGCACCGAGATTCCCAGGGCGGCGGCGGCGATGAGCACGAACAGGCGACGGCGGGGCATGGGCAATCTCCGGGGTGGCGCCGGTCTCCTCTAGCCGGAGAAAACGGCAGGGTGATGGCATCGAAGGGAGAGGGACTGGTCATGCCGCGGCCGCCGCGGTATTGCTCGGCCGGCAATGCGGAGGCGCGGACGATGTTGAAGCGGGCGCGGGAACTGGTGCGGCGCGGACAAAGCGAAGCGGCGCTGACCCTCGCCCGCGCCCATGCCCAGACGGCCGGCGATCCCGCCAGCCGGCTGGCCCTGGGCCGCGTGCTGCTGCTCGCCAACCAGCCGGCCGCCGCCGCCCGGGTGTTCGAAACCCTGGCCGCCGAGACGCCCGACCTGCCCGGTGTGGCCGACGCCCTGGCCGCCGCCTGGCGCCGCGATGCCCGCTACGCCGAGGCGGTCGCCCTGGCCGCGGCGGCCGCCGACCCCGGCCCGCAATTGCTCTATGAAGCGGCGATGAGCCTGGCCGCGCTGGGCGAAGCGGAACCGGCCCTCGCCGCCTTCGACAGGGGTCTCGGCATGGAGCCGACTCTGGCCGCGGCGTGGTTCGGCGCCGCCGGACCGGCGTTGGAGGTCGGCGGTTTCGCCGCGGCGATCGACCGTTTGCAGCGGGCTCTGGCCTGCCCCGGTGCCGCCGGGCGGTATTGGGCGCCGCTGTGGGCGCTCAAGCGGCTGTCGGGCGACGCGGCGGGGGCCGAGACGGTGTTCGCCGCTCATCTCGCCGGGCATCCCCGCCGACGGCCGCTGGCGGATTCGCTGGCGGCGCTGCTGCCGGCCGCGATCCCCGCGGCGAGGGTCTTCGGCCTGTCGGCACCGCTGCTGCGCCATGCGCTGACGGCGGCGGCGGTGCCCGGTCTGGTGATCGAATTCGGCGTCCGCCGCGGCACCTCCATCGCCGTCCTCGCCGCCGCCGCCGTGCAGGAGGTGCATGGCTTCGATTCCTTCGAAGGGCTGCCCGAGGCCTGGGGCAGCGCGCCGCAAGGGGTGTTGACCACCGGTCGCTGCCTGCCGGCGGTGGCCGGCAACGTCCGCCTGCATGCCGGGTGGTTCGCCGACACGGTGGCGCCGGTCCTCGCCGCCCATCCCGGCCCGCTGCGCCTGGCCAATATCGACAGCGACCTCTATTCGTCGGCCAAGACGGTGCTCGACGCGCTGGGGCCGCGGCTCGTCCCCGGCTCGGTGCTGGTGTTCGACGAGATGATCGGCAATCGCCACTGGCGCGACCACGAATGGAAGGCCTGGCACGAACACGCCGCCGCCACCGGCCGGCGCTGGGAGGCCTTCGCCGTCGGCCCGTTCACCAAGCAGGTGGCGATTCGGGTGGTGGAGTAGAGTGCCCCTACCCCACCCAGCCCGGCTTGCGCTTGTCGGCGAAGGCGGCGAGGCCGTCGCGGGCTTCGGAGCCGGCGGCGATCTCGGCCTGGCGTTGGGCGGTGTAGCGCATCAGGTCCGGGCCGGCGGCAGTCTCGGAGGCCACCCGCAGCAGATCCTTGACCGAGGCCTGCGCCCCCGGGGCGCCCTTGAGCAATTGCTCGACCATCAGCCCGCGGGCGCCGTCGAGCCTGTCGGCGGCGACCACCGCATGGACCAGACCGAGGCGATGGGCCTCGCGGGCGTCGAAGCGTTCGCCCGACAGCAGATAGCGGCGGCAGGCCCGCTCGCCGATCGCCGCCACCAGGGCGGGGACGATCACTGCCGGAACCAGGCCGAGGCGGATTTCGCTCAGGGCGAAGGTGGCGGTCTCGGCGGCGAGGACCACGTCGCAGGCGGCCAGCAGGCCCACCCCGATTCCCAAGGCCGGGCCCTGGACCGCCGCCACCACCGGCTTCGGGCACCGGGCCAGGGCGTCGAGAAGAATCGCCACCTGCATCGCTTCGCGGCTGCCCTCGGCGACATCGAGATCGGCGGCGCGGCGCATCGCGGCGAGGTCGCTGCCGGCGCAAAAGCTCGGTCCTTCGGCGGCCAGCACCACCACCCGCACCAGTTCGGCGACACCGAGCTTCTGCACCGCATGAACCAGATTGCCGACCAGCTCGTCGTCGAGGGCGTTGTGCGCCTCGGCCCGGGTCAGGGTCAGGGTGGCCACCGGGCCGGCGACGGAAACCTTCAGGCTGGCAGCGGTCATGCGAGTCTCCTCAGGCGCTGGCGGCGACAGCCTCCGCCGCCGCCAGACGCAGGAATCCGGTGGCTTCGAGCAGGGTGCGCAGTTCCTGGCGAGCGGCGACGTGGCTCATGGTGAACTCGATGTTGGCCGCGGCCTGGCGCAGATCGAGCAAGGTCAGGCCTTCGAGGAACAGCGAGCGGTAGATCACCCGCTCGCCGAGGCCGGGGACGACGCGGAAGCCGATGCGCTTGGACAATTCGTCCAGCAGCCGTTCGACGTCGCGCTTGTTGCGGGCGTCGAGCGAGGACAGGCGGTTGCGCAGCACGATCCACTCGAACGGGCCCTTCTCGCCGCGCATCGCCCGCTGCTTCTTGCTCTCCCACACCATCTCGGCGTAGTGGCTGGGGCGGGTCACATGCATGGTCGCCGGGTCGACCAGGGCCAGCACGTCGAGATCGATCAGGCTGTCGTTGAGCGGGGTGATCAGGGTGTCGGCATAGGAATGGGCCTGCCGCGACAGGTAGTGGTCGCTGCCGGGGGTGTCGATCACCACCGCGTCGTGGCTTTGCGCCATGCGGATGATGGTGTCGGAGAAGCGGGCCTCGTCGCCGGCCCGGTGGGTGGTGGGCGGCACCGCCACATGGTCGGGGGCCAGCAGGCCCAGTTCGGCGGCGTCGGTGCGGTTGCGGCGGTTGGTGATGTAGCGGGTCAGCGTCGCCTGCCGGGCATCGATGTCGATCGACCCCACCGACAGGCCGAGGCCGAGCAGGCTGACGATCAGGTGCATCGACACCGTCGACTTGCCGGTGCCGCCCTTTTCGTTGCCGACGACGATGATATGCGCGCGCTTGCTCATGACCTGTCCCGAACCCGTTGAACCCACACCGCTGTGTCGTGGAAGACGGCGCCGCCCGCGGGCAAGGCGGCATCGGCCGAGGTCAGGGTGTTGATCCCCGCGCCCTCGACGAAACATTCGTCGGGCCACAGCCCTTCGACCGCCACCACGCCGGCGGCGATGCCCGCGGCCGCCTTGACGTGCACCACCACGCTGCCGCGGCGGTTGCCGAGGCGGATCGCGTCGCCGTCCGTCACCTCCAGGCGGCGGCAATCCTCGGCCGCCATCAGCGCCGTCGGCCGCCCCGCCGCCCGGCGCGCGCTCGGCGCTTCGCCGAAGGTGGAATTGAGGAAGTGCCGCGACGGCGGGGTGATCAGGCGGAACGGATGGGCGTCGTCGGCCGTCTCGGTGCTCGCCATGTGGTCGGGGAATTCCGGCATCCCGGCCACGCCCCAGGCGGGGGCGAAGCGGAAGCGGCCGTCGGGATGGCCGAAGCCGTCGCGGAAGTGGGCCTTCGCGAAGGGGATGGCACAGTCGAACCAGCGCTGCGCCGCCAGAGGATCGGCTCCGGGCAGGCCCGAGGCGGTCAGGCAGGAATCGGCCAGCGCCCATTCATCGAGATCGAAACCGGCATGGGCAACGCCGAGGCGGCGGGCCAGTTGCGCCACCACCCAGTGATTGCTGCGCGCCTCGCCCAACGGGGCGATCACCGGCCGCGCTATTTGAAGGAAGGTGTGGCCGTAGCTGGTGTAGAGGTCGGCATGTTCGAGAAAGGTCGTCGCCGGCAGGACCAGATCGGCCAACCGGGCGGTGGCGGTCATCATCTGCTCGTGGACGGCGAGGAACAGGTCGTCGCGGCGCAGCCCCGCCTTGACCCGCGCGCTTTCGGGAGCGACCAGGGCCGGGTTGCTGCTTTGCACCACCATGGCGGTGACCGGCGGCCCGCCCTTCAGATCCTCGCCGGCCAGCACCGGGCCGATGCGGCTCATGTCGAGGATGCGCGCCGTGGGCTCGGGCAGGTCGAGGGCGTCGATCAGGGTACGGTCGAGGACGAAGGCACCGCCGAGGCTTTGGGTGGCGCCGCCGCCGCGCTCGGCCCAGGCGCCGGTCACGGCCGGCAGGCAGCTCACCGCATGGAGGTTGGCGGCACCGTTGCGCGAGCGGGTGAAGCCGTAGCCGACGCGGATCCAGCTCTTGCGCGTGCCGCCATAAAGGCGGGCGAAGGCGGCGATGCTCGCCGCCGGCAGGCCGGTGATCGCTGCCGCCCAGTCGGGGGTCCGGGTGGCGAGGTGGGCCTCGACACGGGGCGAGAAATCGGTCAGGCGGGCCAGGTAGGCGCGGTCGGCCAGGCCGTCGCGCAGCAGCACCTGCATCACCGCACAGGCCAGGGCCCCGTCGCTGCCCGGACGCAGGGCGAGATGGAGGTCGGCCTGGACGGCGGTGGGGGTGCGGTAGGGATCGATCACCACCAGCCTGGCGCCGTGGCGGCGGCGGGCCTCGGCGATCAGTTTCATCAGGTGGGGCTGGGTGGCGGCCGGGTTGGCGCCCCAGACGACGATCAGTTCGGACTCGACGATCTCGCGCGGGTCGATGCCCCACTTGGCGCCGACCCCGGCGTTCCAGCCGGCCCCGGCGATGGCGGCGCAGATGGTTCTGGCCTGCCCCGACCAGCCCATCGCCCGGCGCAGGCGGTTGAGGGCATTCATCTGCACCAGGCCCATGGTGCCGGCATAGCAATAGGGCCACACCGCCTCGGCGCCGTCGCGGGCGGCGGCATCGGCCAGGCGGGCGGCGACCTCGTCGAGGGCCTCGTCCCAGGAGATGCGGGCGAAGCGCCCCTCGCCCTTGGCGCCGACGCGGCGCAGGGGATGGAGGATGCGGTCGGGATGGTGGACGCGCTCGGCGTAGCGGGCCACCTTGGCGCAGACCACCCCCTGGGTATAGGGCATCGCCGCGCCGCCGAGGCGGCCGATGCGGCCGTCCGCCAGCACCTCGACGTCGAGGGCGCAGGCGCTGGGGCAGTCGTGCGGGCAGACCGAAGGGTGGAGAGCGGCACTCATACCCGGCAGTCTAGCCCGAAATCGGTCCGCTGTCATTGGTGGCAGGGATTACGGCCAGAGCAGCCGGGTGAAGGGCCACAGTCCTTTGCATTGTCCGTCATCCCCGCGAAGGCGGGGATCCATGGTCGGGACGGATGATGCTGAAGGCCGAAGATCACGCCCGCGGACGCCTGGATCCCCGCCTTCGCGCAGAGGCGCTGAGTTAAGCCTTTTTCTCGCCACCAAGACACCGAGGGAGATCGATCCGGTTCGGAGATTTGTCGCACCTTTCATCTTGGTGTCTTCTCTAATCGGGGCGTTTTTTGCAAGTCCCTCAAGC
>JACRFY010000300.1 GCA_016212565.1 Magnetospirillum sp.
ACGGCATTGCGCAATGCCACCACCACCTCGGTATCGCCTTCGACCACCAACTGGCGGGTGAAGAACAGGGCGTCGCCGTCGACCCGGCCCTCGGCGAGGGCGATCAGGGTCTCCAGCGGCCCGCGCACGGTGGCCGAGACTTCGCCGGGATCGACGGCCCGGCGCACGGTCAGGCGCGGATCCTCGGGGTTCGGCTCCAGCAGCAGCACGAACGGCAGGTCGGTGGGATCGATGCACACCACCGCGTCGGCATAGGCGCTCAGGCGGTCGAGGATGTCGGGATGGCGGCGGCGCACCACGCGCAGCATGGCGTCGAACGCCGGCTGCAACAGCGACGGCCGTACCGGCTTCAGCGCCAGGCCCAGCAGCAGGACCGGCGTGAACGGCGGCAACGGGCGGGACAGCCCTTCCCTCATCGACCCTCTCCAACATGATAGCGCGGATACTCCCAACGGTCATACCGCCCCACCTTGATCGCCGTCAAGCAATGCGCCGGTGGTTCCCCTTGGCGCGCGGCGTGATCGCGGCTAGAAGTAGGGGCAGCGGAGTGGGAACCATGAACATCGACATCGACCTGAGCGGAATCACGGCGCTGATCATCGACGACAGCCGCTATGCACGCTCGTTCCTGCGCTCGGCGCTCAATACATGCGGGGTCGGCACCATCCTCGAAGCCGCCGACGGCGCGGCGGGCATCGCCACGCTCGATGGCGGAAGGGTCGATCTGGTGCTGGTCGACAACGACATGGCGCCGGTCAACGGCGTCGAGTTCGCCCGCCTGGTCCGTGCCAACCGCACCGCGGCCAATGTCGACGTGCCGATCCTGATGGTCTCGGGGCTCGCCGACAGCGAGCACGTGGCCGAAGCGCGCAATGCCGGGGTCACCGAATTTCTCGCCAAGCCGGTCTCGGCCGAGTCGCTGTTTCGCCGCATCCGCAACGCCCTGACCAATCCCCGCGCCTTCGTCCGCACCGCGGCCTATGCCGGGCCCGACCGCCGCTCGGTGGACCGGCGCCCGCCCGAGGGTGCCGACCGCCGCACCAATCCGCCGCTGCCCAAACCGCCGCCGCTGGTGGTGCCGGCCCGCGGCGCAGAGGCGGAGGTGCCGCCGCCCGCTCCGCCGCCGCCGGTCGACAAGACCATCCGCAAGCGCTTCCGTACCGGCGAGCTGATCTTCCGCGAGGGCGAGTCCGGCGACGAAGCCTATGTGGTCGAAAAGGGCCGGGTGGTGATCTGCAAGGAGACCGACGGCAAGCGGGTGGTGCTGGGCGAACTGGGCAAGCACGGCATCTTCGGCGAGATGGCCTTGATCGACGATGCCCCGCGCATGGCCTCGGCGATTGCCGACGAGGACGAGACGGTGTGTCTGGTGCTGCCCAAGGCGGCGATCCGCGCCCAGGTCCAGCGCTCGCCGCAACTGGTGATCCTGGTCCTCGAAACCTTGTTGCAGAACGTGCGCAAGATGGGCCGCGAACTGGCCGAGGCCCGTGGCCGGCTGGGACCGCAGCGGCGGCGCTGAACGGCTCACCCGTCGCCCTGTTTGATCCGCATCAGCCGCACCACCCGCAGCTTGGCCAGCGCTTCGGTGAGCTGGGCGTAGGCCTCGGAATAGGCCAGGGTCTCGCGCTCGCCCTTCATCGCCCGCTCGGCCAGCTGGCGGGCCTCCTCGGCCTCGGCGGCGTCGATGTCCTCGGCGCGCAGCACGGTGTCGGAGAGCAGGGTGACGCCGTCGGGCTGGACGTCGAGGATGCCGCCGGAGACGAAGAACGACACCACCGTGCCCGCCGGCTGGACGATGCGCACGTCGCCGGCGCGCATCAGGGTCAGCATCGGCGCGTGGTGGGGCAGGATGCCGACCTCGCCGGACAGGGTGGGGGCGAAGACCATCTCGGCGGGGCCGGAATGGATCTTCTCCTCGGCACTGACCAGATCGACATGGACGGTATAGGCCATCGCTCCCCCCCTCGTGCACAGATTCGCTCAAAAGATTCCGTTTCCCGGACACCGTCATGCCCGGACGTGATCCGGGCATCCACGCGGAAGCCGCTCATCTCAGTGTTTTCGCAGATTTTCCTGCGGATCCGCGTGGATGGCCGGGTCAAGCCCGGCCATGACGGGCAGAGGCGAGCGTGAATCTTCCGTTTGGTTCGGTCCTCCTAGGCTTGCAGCCGCTTGGCCTTGGCCACCGCCTCGTCGATGGTGCCGACCATGTAGAAGGCCTGCTCGGGCAGGGCATCGTAGGTGCCGTCGACGATGCCCTTGAAGGCGCGGATGGTCTCGGCCAGCGGCACGTAGGCGCCGGATTGGCCGGTGAACACCTCGGCGACGAAGAACGGCTGCGACAGGAAGCGCTGGATCTTGCGCGCCCGGTTGACGGTCAGCTTGTCCTCGTCGGACAACTCGTCCATGCCGAGGATGGCGATGATGTCCTTCAGCTCCTTGTGGCGCTGGAGCGTGCCCTGGACGGCGCGGGCGGTGTCGTAGTGCTCCTGGCCGACCACCAGCGGATCGAGCTGGCGGCTGGTCGAGGCCAGGGGATCGACGGCGGGATAGACGCCCAGCTCGGCGATCTTGCGCGACAGCACCAGGGTGGCGTCGAGGTGGACGAAGGTGGTGGCCGGCGACGGGTCGGTGAGGTCGTCGGCCGGCACGTAGACGGCCTGGATCGAGGTGATGGCGCCGTTGCGGGTCGAGGTGATGCGCTCCTGCAACTCGCCCATCTCGGAGTCCTGTGTCGGCTGATAGCCCACCGCCGAGGGCATGCGTCCCAGCAGCGCCGAAACCTCGGTGCCGGCCAGGGTGTAGCGGTAGATGTTGTCGATGAACAACAGGACGTCGCGGCCCTCGTCGCGGAAATACTCGGCCATGGTCAGGCCGGTCATCGCCACCCGGAGCCGGTTGCCGGGCGGCTCGTTCATCTGGCCGTAGACCAGGGCCACCTTGTCGATGACCCCGGCCTCCTTCATCTCGTGATAGAAATCGTTGCCCTCGCGGGTGCGTTCGCCGACGCCGGTGAACACCGAATAGCCGGAAT